>JAGQXQ010000185.1 GCA_020436535.1 Phaeodactylibacter sp. | reverse complement strand
CGAACCGGATACCACAACCTGGGCAGCGCCCTGAACCCTCAGCCGCCGGCCAATGGGGAATCATCCTGGGGGATCATCTCCTACCTTGGCAGGGTCAACTACACGCTCAGCAATAAATACCTGTTCACCTTGACTGGTCGCCTGGATGGAGCCTCCAAATTCGGAGAAGATAACAAGTATGGTTTTTTCCCTTCCGGTTCGGTCGCCTGGAAACTTCACCAGGAGCCCTTCATTGAACAGCTCGGGCTTTTCACCAGCCTCAAGGCCCGGCTCAGCTACGGTATCATTGGCAACCAGGAGATCGGCCCTTTTGGCTCCCTGGCAACCGTCGGGCCGGTCGGGCAGGGGGTGTTTAACAACAACGAGCCTTATATCGGGCAGGAGCCGCTGCGCTATCCCAACCCCGGGCTGAAATGGGAGCGCACCAACCAGGCCGACTTTGGCGTCGATGCAGAATTCCTGGATGGCCGCATCAGCTTCACTGCCGATTATTACCTGAAAAATACTACAGACCTGTTGCTTTTCGCCCCACTACCTACTACGACCGGCTTTTCCTCCTATCTGGCTAACATCGGAGAGTTGAAAAACCAGGGGTTTGAAGCCGCCATCAACTCGCGGAACACTACGGGGGCATTGCTCTGGCAAACCAGCCTGAACTTTTCCACCAACCGGAACGAGATTACCGAACTGGCCAGTGACAGCGATATCCCCGTTCCCGGTGTCCTCCAGGTGCCTGCCGGATGGAGTATACTCAGGGCCGGGCAGCCACTGGGCACCTTTTTCGGATTGAGGTCTGCCGGAATATTCCAATCTGATGCGGAAGCCCAGTCGGCCCCGTCTCTGCGCGGACAGAATGCGGAAGCAGGAGACCGCCGGTACGTGGACCTCAACGGCAGGGATGACGAAGGCAACCTGACCGGCCAACCCGATGGCGTGATCGATGAAGCCGACCGCACCATAATCGGCGACGCCAACCCCAATTTTATATGGGGCCTTACCAATACGTTCTCTTTCAAGGGGATCGACCTTTCAATTTTTATACAAGGGGTGCAGGGCAGTGAGATTGTCAATGCTTACCTGTTCGAGATTGGGACTATGACTGGTGAGGTCAACGTATTGGCGGAATACTGGGAGAATCGCTGGACGGAAAATAACCCTTCCAACAAATATCCCAAAGTAAACCCCAACGAGCGCAATATTTTTAGTGATGCTCAGGTGGAAGACGGGTCATTTATTCGCATCAAGAACATTACGCTGGGCTATACCTTTCCGGCGCAGTGGCTGAGTAAAATCCGAATGAGTTCCGCCCGCTTCTATCTGAGCATCAACAACCTTTATACCCTGTCCGATTACCGGGGGTATGACCCTGAGGTCAACGCCTTTGGACAGAATAACCTGTTGCAGGGAATAGATTACGGAGGTTATCCCCTGGCGCGAACCGCTATCGTCGGGCTTCAACTGGGATTTTGAATAAACCCCTATGATGGGAATCAGGAAATATTCAAGAAATTCATCGGTATGAGAAGATATATCTACATTTCAGCAGTATTTTTTCTGGCCTTCAGCTTATTGGCCTGCCGGAACCTACTGGAAGAGAACCCCAAAGACCAGGTCTTTGTTGAAAACTACTTCCAGACCGAAAATGACGCGATCGCTGCGGTCAACTCCATATACGCCATTCTGAATTCGACCAGTTCTCCGCCCACTTTCGGAGGGGTGTACCACAGCAGTTACTGGGTGGTGGCCGGGTTGGCCTCCGATGAAATGGAGAACCGCCAGGCGGGCAATCCCGAACTCGACCAGTTAGAAACCTTCACCTTCAAGCCGGTCAACTCTTATCTGTACGATATCTGGCGAAATGCCTATAAGGGCATCAGCAACGCCAATTTTGCCATCGAAGGCATTCCCGGCATAGAAATGGATGAAGGGTTGAAAAACCGCCTGCTGGGGGAAGCCCATTTCCTGCGGGGCATGCTCTATTTTGACCTGGTACGGCTGTTTGGAGACGTTCCGCTGGTCCTAAGCCTGAATGCTGTGGTCACACCGCCCCGTACTCCGGCGGCCCAGGTATACAGCCAGGCCCTTCAGGACCTTCAGTTTGCCAAACAAAATCTTCCGGCTTCCTATCCGGCTGGTGAAGGCCTGGGCCGTGCCACCCTTGGGGCTGCCAACGCCCTGGCCGCCAAGGTATATCTTACTCAGGGTGATTGGCAGGAGTGCATCAATCATTGCCAGGCGGTCATGTCATCGGGAAATTACGGCCTATGGGAAGATTTTGTTGAAGTATTTCGCCTGGCCAATGAGAACGGAAAAGAGTCTGTTTTCAACATCGGTTTTGGCACAGCCAATAACTCCATCTCATTTTGGGAGGTGGGGCAGTTCAATGTACGGCTTCTGCCGAGGGGATTATCCGGTGAGATCCCCGGCGTCAACGCTCAGGGCTGGCAGGTTGCCAATCAGTACCTTTATGATACGTATGATCCGCTGGATCGCAGGAGGGAAGTAACTTTTCTGACCACGATCCATAATGTAGACGGAACGACAAATACGGTTGAACCGCATATCCAGAAGTACTGGGACCGAATTGGGGAGCCGGCAGCGGGTAATACGGACAGTGATTTTCCCTACCTCCGATACCCGGATGTACTCCTGATGTACGCCGAAGCTCTGAATGAACTGAACAACGGGCCAACCACCGAGGCCTATCAGGCTATCAACAGCATCCGCAGACGGGCACGGTTTAATGGTACCGAAGAGCTTCCCATTTTGCCGGATCTTTCCGGCCTTTCCTACCAGGAATTTAAAGAGGCCCTGTTACAGGAACGGCAATGGGAATTCGTGGCGGAGGGGCATCGTTGGTTCGACCTGGTGCGCTTTGGAAAATTACAGGAGCAGGTGCCGAAGGCCAAGCCGGGTGTTCAACCCCAGGATTTTCACAACCTTTTCCCCATACCGCAGGAAGAGATTGACCTGAACCCCAACTTGCTGCCCCAAAATCCGGGGTATTAAGAGTTTGTTCAAACTCTAAAGAAAGTGATACAGCATTGCAGAATTGTAAAAAACAAAACACTTGCAGCCAAATTACGATAAATTTCCAGTGATCCGGGTTCGGGGATTTGAAGAGGCCTGCTTTGCTGGCTGGGATGCAATAGCAGAGGAGATCCGGCAAAAGCTTCCGGACACCACGCAGAGTAAGGCCGTCGTGGTTGTTGAATTTTACCACGGGGTTTACGGCCAGGAGATACGCAATGCCCTTGTGAATGCCCTTCAACCTGCGCTGGTTCTTGAGGCAGAGCAGTCTTATTACCCTGAAAGCCGGATCGATGAGTTGGCCTTCCCGGATGTGACAGACGACCGGATCTTTGGCTTTATGACCCGGCTCACCATCGGCCGTTACTTTGACCCCGGCAAACTGGATGCCGCCCGCCAGCAGCTTCAAAGCCGGGAAAAAGGCCTGGTTTTGGTATGCGGCGTGGGCGCAGCTCATCTGGCCGAACGCTGGGATGTACTGGCCTATGCCGATATGGCCCGCTGGGAGATCCAGCAGCGCATGCGCCGCCAGGAGGTGGCCAACCTGGGCGCTTCCAATTTCAGGGAAGATCCTGCCCGCCAGTACAAACGCGCCTACTTCGTGGACTGGCGCATTTGCGACCGCATCAAAAAGCAACTGCTTCCCAGGTGTGATTACCTGCTGGACACCAATAAGCCCAGGCAGCCGAAGATGATCAATGGGGAAGCCCTGTGGGCGGGGCTCCGGCAGGCCATCCGCCGTCCTTTTCGGGTGGCGCCCTTTTTTGATCCCGGCCCCTGGGGCGGGCAGTGGATGAAGGAAGTTTGCGGCCTGAACCCTTCAGCGCCCAACTACGCCTGGTGCTTCGATTGCGTGCCGGAAGAGAACAGCCTGTTGCTGGGCTTTGGTGATGATGTTGTAGAAATACCTGCCCTCAATTTGGTTTTTTTCCATCCCGAAGAGTTGCTGGGTGGCAGCGTCTATGCTCGGTTTGGCCCGGAATTTCCCATCCGGTTCGATTTTCTGGACACCATGGATGGCGGAAACCTCAGCCTGCAGGTACACCCTCTAACCGAGTACATTCAGGAACATTTCGGGATGCACTACACCCAGGATGAAAGCTATTACATTCTGGATGCCAAGGATGGGGCTTTCGTCTATCTGGGGCTCAAAGAAGGGATCTGCAAGGACGCGATGGCCGAAGCGCTCGAGGCTGCTCAGAATGGGGGGGCTCCCTTTGATGCAGAGCAGTTTGTGGAAAAATGGCCGGCGAAAAAACACGACCACTTCCTCATTCCCGCCGGCACCGTCCATTGCTCTGGAAAAGACAGCATGGTGCTGGAGGTCAGCGCCACCCCTTACATCTTCACCTTCAAGCTGTGGGACTGGGGGCGGTTGGGGCTGGACGGCAAACCGCGGCCGATCAATATAGAACATGGCAAAAATGTCATCCAATGGAAGCGGGACACTTCCTGGGTTCGCCAGAACCTGATCAACCGCATCGAGCCGGTAGCGGAAGGGAAAGGGTGGAGAGAAGAAAAGACCGGCCTGCATGAGCTGGAGTTTATCGAGACCCGCCGCCATTGGTTTACCCAAAAAGTGGATCATCATACCGGGAACGGAGTCAATGTACTCAACCTGGTGGAAGGCAGGGAAGTAATAGTGGAGAGCCCGGATGCAGCTTTTGAACCTTTCATAGTCCACTACGCCGAGACATTTATCGTGCCGGCGGCGGTAGGGCCTTATTCCATCCGGCCGTTCGGAGAAAGTGAAGGGGAAGAATGTGCGACCATCAAGGCCTATGTGAGAACGTAGCAGCATAAAAACAAAAACTAAATGCCAACACCAAACCAATCTTCTGTCCAGCCCATCAATATGGGCATCGTCTATCTCCTGACGGCGGTAGCGGCCCTGGGCGGGCTGCTATTCGGTTATGATACTGCCGTCATCTCCGGCGCAATCGGGTTCCTCCAGGCCAAGTTTGAACTGACGGCGGCTATGAAAGGGTGGGCGGCTTCCAGCGCCATCATCGGTTGCATATTCGGCGCCATGTTTGCCGGTTATATGAGCGACCGTTTTGGTAGAAAGAAGATCTTGATCCTCACTGCCCTTTTGTTTGGCATTTCTGCCGTCGGCTCAGCGCTGCCCAACAATCTCACCCAATTTGCCCTTGCCCGCTTTGTAGGTGGATTGGGGGTAGGCGCTGCCTCCATGTTGTCGCCGCTGTACATCACTGAACTGGCGCCCGCCAAAGTGCGGGGCAGGTTGGTGTCGCTGTACCAGTTGGCCATTGTGATCGGCATATTGCTGATCTTTTTTGTCAACCTGCTGGTGCAAAACATGGGAGATGAAGCCTGGAATGTGGAGTGGGGGTGGCGTTATATGCTCGGGTCGGAAACCCTTCCGGCCGTTTTGTTTTTCGTGGCCATGTTCTTTGTGCCGGAAAGCCCGCGCTGGCTGGCCAAGGAGGGGAAGGAAGCGGAAGCGCTCGATATTCTCGCCAGGATCAATGGCATGAATCGGGCCAGAGAGATCCTGGGAGAAATCAATGAAACCTTACAGGAAGAATCGGGCACCCTTGCGGAACTGTTCGGCGGCCGTTTCCGCAAGGCTATCATGATTGGAATTCTTCTGGCCTTTTTTACCCAGTTGCAGGGGATCAACGCCATTATGTATTACGCGCCGGAGATTTTCAAAGCGGTGGGCACCGGCACTAATTCCGCTTTCTTGCAGACGGTCATTGTTGGGGTCATCAACGTCCTGTTCACCTTTGTCGCTATCTGGCTGGTGGATCGCGTAGGCCGCAAGGCCCTGCTGCTGTTTGGCGGCGCCGGTATGGGCATCAGCCTGGCCATCGTGGGCATGGCCTTCTTTTTCAACTGGGGCGGTTATGTGCTGCTGATCTTTATCCTGGCCTATGTGGCTTGCTTCGCCGCTTCTTTCGGGCCGGTACCCTGGGTGATCCTTTCCGAGATCTTCCCCATCAAATTGCGGGGGCTGGCCATGTCGGTAGCGACACTCTCCGTATGGGTGGCAGTTTATATGGTCACTCAATTGTTCCCCATCCTGGTGGAGGGAATCGGGCCGGCCTATACCTTCTGGATATTTTTCGCCGTCTCGGCAATGGCCTTTGTCTTCGTATGGACGCTGATCCCGGAGACCAAAGAAAAGACCCTGGAGGAGATCGAACAGAGTTGGTGACAAAATTGAATTATGAGCTCGTATGGGAATTATACTTTAGGCAAAGGCAATTGCCCAACAAGCTCAAAGAAAATAGAATTGAAATGAAAAAGATCGTGCTGATTGGTGTACTTTCCTGTTGCCTGAACTTTTCAGGTTTTGGGCAGAAAGATACCGGCAAACAACCCGCAGATTACGTAGACCCTATGTTGGGCAACCACGATTCGCGCTGGATGATGTTTCCCGGCCCATCCATGCCATTCGGGATGGTCAAGCTCAGCCCCGATAATGAGCGTAACGGCTGGAAAGCGGGCTATGAGTACGGCCTGGACAACATTACGGGATTTAGTCACATCCATGAATGGACCATGGCGGGCTTGCTAATGGCGCCTCAGGTTGGCCCGCTGCAAACTCAGCCGGGAAGTGAAAATGACCCCGATTCCGGTTACCGGTCACGCTTCCGACACGAAACGGAAGTGGCGCAACCGGGTTACTATTCCGTAGTACTCGACGACTACCAAACGAAGGTAGAACTCACCACGACTACCCGGGCCGGTTTCCAGCGTTATACTTTTCCGAAAACGGACTCCGCCCGCGTACTGGTCGACCTGGATATCGAGTCGGAATACGGCAATGAGCTTTTTCTTTCCGAGATCCGCAAGGGGAGTGATACGGAGATCGAGGGAAGTACCTATTCCCAAAGCCTGCGGGGGGCAGGCTGGAATGATTACATCGTACACTTTGTCATCCGTTTCAATAAACCTTTCAAAGATTTCAACGGCTGGACTCGCGACGGCGTGAAGCGCCATACGGATCGGATTTTCTCCGGCTGGGACCATACCGATATTGGGGCTTTTGTCCATTTCGATACGCAGGACGGGGAACCCATTCTCATTCAAACCGGCATCTCCCTCGTCAGCATCGAGCAGGCTCGCCTCAACCTGGATAAGGAACTGGCAGAGCCCTTCGGCTGGGACTTCGACGCCGTGCGCCGCCACGCCCGCGATACCTGGAATGAACTGTTGAGCACCATCAAAGTGGAAGGCACAAATGAGACAGATAAGGTTAAGTTTTACACCAACATGTACCGCGCCTATGCCGGACGAAATACCTGGAGTGATGCCAACGGCATGTATATGGATGTCTGTGAAAAGCCCCGGCAACTGGAAGACCCCAACTCTCCTATGCTGGGCGGAGACGCTTTCTGGAATACTTTCTGGAACCTGAATCAACTCTGGACCCTTGCCACTCCGGATATAGCCAACCAATGGGTGAAAGCGCTCCTGGAATATTACGAAACCGGCGGATGGCTCCCCAAAGGCCCGCCGGGCATCGAATACTCCGGTATTATGGAAGCCTCTCACGAGATCGAACTGATCGTGGCTGCCTATCAGAAAGGTATTCGTAATTACGATGTAAAAACGGCTTATGAGGCGATCAGGCATGTACAGTCCACTTTGCCCGTCAAACACATGTGCAGTGGAGTAGCCGGTAACCGGTTCCTCGAAGATTATCTCAAATACGGTTATGTTCCTTACGAAACCGGCCCGGTTTCCAACACACTGGAATATGCCTTTGATGACTGGGCTGTAAGCGAAATGGCCAAAGCAATGGGGAAAACGGAAGATCACTACTACTTCCGCCGCCGCGCTCACAACTATCTTAACTTATGGGATTCCTCCGTCAAATACATGAACCTCCGCAAAAAGGACGGCTCTTTTCTGCCGGATTTTGACCCCTACTGCTGCTCCACCTTTCTGGGAGAAGGCTGGATGGAGGGCAATGCCTGGCAATTTACCTGGTTCGTCCCGCATGACCTCAGGGGGCTTATCCAATTGATGGGGCGTGAGGAATTCAACGAACGCCTGCAGGCTGGTTTCGAAAAGTCCAGAAAGTGGCGTTTCAACAGCGAGTGGACTCACGAGAATAACCTGCTGGCCATGGGTGTCCTGCCAATCAACCACGGCAACCAACCCAATATGCAGGCTGCTTACCTGTTCAATTATTCCGGCAAGCCCTGGCTCACCCAGCACTGGGCCAGAGAGATCATGGAAGTGTACTACGGCTCAACGGTCGAAGATGCCTGGCCTGGAGATGAAGACCAGGGCCAGATGGGCGGCTGGTATGTCATGAGCGCCATGGGCCTTTTTGAAATGAAGGGGGGGTGTGAGGTGGACCCGGTGATTGAGGTCGGCAGCCCGATATTTGACAAAATAACCATACAGCTCGATCCCCGGTATTATTCCGGTGGCACTTTCGTTATTGAAACGATCAACAACTCTAAAGAGAACAAGTATATTCAATCGGCCACCCTGGATGGCAAAGTGCTGGGAAAACCCTGGTTTTATTTCAGGGAGCTGGCCGATGGCGGCAAACTGGTACTGCAAATGGGCCCGGAACCGAATAAGGAATGGGGTAGCCGGCCGGAGGATGCTCCGCCTTCCATGTCGGATGAACAAAATAGCAGGAATTGATGCTGGTATTGCCAAGGCATATTATCTGTCTAATGGGGTTGAGCTTGTTGTATGCCTCCTGTGGATCAGGAGATGAGGAGCTGTCCTTATTTGAGGTTTTGCCGGCCCAACGCACAGGTGTAGGTTTTGTCAACCGCCTCCTGGAGGGCGATAGCCTCAACATCCTCAATTACGTTTACTACTACAATGGCGGTGGCGTGGGCATTGCCGATTTCAACAATGACGGGCGGGAGGACCTGTTTTTTACCGGCAATGAAACCTCCTGCCGGTTGTACCTCAACAAGGGGGCAATGCAGTTTGAAGACATTACTGAACAGGCCGGCCTTTGGACAGAGGCCTGGGCCACCGGAGTAGCCATAGCGGATGTCAATGCCGATGGATTTGATGATATCTATATCTGCGTTGGGGGGCATCCTGAGCCCTCGAAAAGAGCCAACCGGCTGTACCTCAATGAAGGGCCGGGCCCGGGCGGGCAGGTGCATTTTCGCGAAGCCGCAGCTGAGTACGGCATTGCTGACACCAGCTACTCCACCCATGCCGCCTTTTTCGATTATGACCTCGACGGTGATCTGGACCTGTATGTGCTCAACCATGCCAACCAACGGAGCACGCTGAATACGCCTTTGCCCCGAAAATTACACGGAGAGGGGGCAAGTACGGACCGCCTGTACCGCAATAACGGGGGGTTCAGTGAAGCGGAAGGCGCCGTCCAAAATCGGTTTACGGATGTATCCGGGCCTGCCGGTATACAGGCCGAAGGGTATAGCCTGGGGATAGCGGTCAGTGATATCAACCGGGATGGCTGGCCCGACATATACGTAGCCAATGATTTTATTTACGATGACCTGTTTTACATTAACCAACAGGACGGGACATTCCAAAACCGGGCAGGCAGTTACCTGCGCCATCAGAGTTATAATGCCATGGGGTGTGACATTGCCGATTTTAACAACGATGCCTGGCAGGACATTTTCGTTCCGGACATGCTGCCGGAAGACAGGAGGCGCAAAAAAACAATGGCGGGAGCAATGAATTACGATAAGTGGAACCTGATGCTCGCCAACGGCTTTGCACCTCAGTACATGCGCAATACCTTGCAGCTCAATAACGGGCCGGCCCCCCGGCCAGGTGCCTTCGGGCAACCTTCCTTCAGTGAAGTCGGCCAGTTTGCAGGCATTCACCAGACAGATTGGAGCTGGAGCGGGCTGTTTGCCGACCTGGACGATGATGGGTGGAAAGACCTCTTCGTCACCAACGGTTACCTGCGGGATATTACCGACAAAGATTTTATCGATTACAGCGCCCACCTGGGCATGTTCCAGTCCCAGGAAAAAGCCGATCAAAATGTAATGGAGCAGATCCGGAAACAGCAGGGGATACATCTCCCGAATTACTGCTTCCGCAATGAGGGCAACCTGTCTTTCGCTCCCTGCCGCTCTCTGCCGCCTTCCTTTTCCAATGGAGCCGCTTACGGCGACCTCGACGGGGATGGCGACCTGGACCTGGCCATCAACAACATCAATGAACCGGCCTTTCTGCTGGAGAACAAGGCCGGTGGAAAGGCCGGCGCCCACTTTCTGAACATCGCCCTGGCTGGCCCGGTGGGCAACCCCAGGGGCATCGGGGCCCGCTTGTGGCTCTTCGTGAAGGGACAACAGCAGTACCTTGAGCAGTATCCGTACCGGGGTTTCCAGTCTTCCGTTTCCACCACCCTGCATTTTGGCCTGGGAAAGCAGGCCCTCGCCGACAGCCTCATTATAGAATGGCCGGGGGGAAGGCGCCAGGCCCTTGTTGCAGTGCCGGCCGGGCAGGTACTCCGGTTGAAGTATGAGGATGCTGAGGAAGGAACAGCCTTGCCCTTCAGTGTATCGGCGGGCCCTTTGCTCAGGGATGTCAGTGGGCAGAATGGACTGGAATTTACGCACAGGGAATCTCCTCACAACGATTTTCTTCGGGAACTTTTGCTCCCTCACGGCTTTTCCCGCTCCGGGCCCGGGCTGGCTGTTGGCGACCTTGACCGGGATGGGCTGGAAGATGTCTTCATTGGAGGCGCCAAAGGGCAGCCGGGGCGTGTTTTCTACCAAAAGGCCGACGGCAGCTTTAAATATGAGGATGTGGTGGAAGGGGCGGAATCGGAGGATATCGCAGCCATCATCTTTGACGCCAATAATGATGGGGCCAATGATCTGTACGTAGTTAGCGGAGGCAGTGAATTCCCAGCGGGGGACAGTGCTTACCAGGACCGCCTGTATATCAACAACGGGAAAGGCGGCCTGCACCTGGCCCCGGATGCCCTCCCGGCTATGCACACCAGCGGTTCCTGCGTCGTTGCTGCCGACCTGGAAGGAGATGGCAGACTAGACCTCTTTGTTGGCGGGAGAGTAGAGCTGGGGCAATACCCCCTGCCTCCCCGGTCCTATCTTCTGCGCAATGAAGGAGGGGTGTTCTCGGATGTGACGGCAGAACGGGCGCCCGGGCTGGAGCGCATCGGAATGGTGACGGATGCCGTTTGGGCCAGCCTTGGTGATAGAGACGGCCCCGGCCTGGTGCTGGTGGGGGAATGGATGCCGGTTGTTGTCTTTCGAAATGAAAACGGCCACCTGGCCAGACAATACGATAGCGGGCTTGAGAATAGCAAAGGCTGGTGGTATAGCCTGGCAGGAGGGGATTTTGACCAGGATGGAGATATCGATTTTCTGGCGGGGAACCTGGGGCTGAACACTCCATACCGGGTCTCCGCGTCTGAACCGGCCCGGATCTATGCCAACGATTTTGATACTAACGGAAGCCTTGATGCCGTTATGTCTTATTACATCCAGGGCATTGAATCCCCGGCCCATTCCCGGGACATACTATTCTCCCAGATCCCTGGCCTTGAAAAAAAATATCCCCGGTACGGCCTTTATGCCGAAGCAACGCTACAGCAATTATTCGAAAAGGAAAAACTGGACGCCGCCTATTTTCTTGAATGTAATACCACCGAATCCAGTTATCTTGAGAATATTGGAAATGGACGGTTTACCCGCCGGCCTTTACCACCGGCCACCCAGTTTGCGCCTGTTTCAGGGCTTATCTGTGCTGATTTCGACCAGGACGGGTGCCTGGATGCCCTCCTCGCCGGGAACGACCAGTCCCCACAGGTAAATACCGGATATTATGATGCTTCTCCCGGCCAGTTGCTGTTGGGGGATGGCCGGGGCGGCTTTGCCCTCACCGGGCCCATGCAAAGCGGCTTTTGGACAGAGGGAGAAGTGAAAGACATTGAGCTGGCCAGAAAGGGAAACACCGGGCTGTACTGGGTACTGGCAGCAATGAATAACGATACCTTGAGGACATTTGAAGGAGGGCGGTATAAGCCGTTGTCTCCGAAAAAGAACAACACATCCATTTAATAACCAAATATATCGCATCATGAGGTACAGAAATTTGATCTTTTCTCTGACAGTGTGTTTAATAGCAGCCGGCACGTTATTGGTCAGCGGCTGTAAAGACGATGAGCCAGCGGTTGCGGCCCCCTCCGTCTCCCTGTCAGCAAGCACCTTCTCCGGCAAGATCGGTGAAATGGCTACGACAACCGCAACCGTAAATGCCCCCGGTGGGTTGAAAGCCCTGAGGATAACCAAATACCTGGGCACTGATATAGACCCTGCCTACGGAACGAACGGTACCATGGAGGTCTCCGCTTCCACCTTTACACTTGAATACACTCTTGCGGACGAAGGGCTCGAAACCCCGATACGTTTCAATTTCGAAGCGGAAGATGACAAAGGGCAAACTGGCGATGCCGACTTTATCATCACAACAGAACTGTCAATGAAGTATCTGCTGCTCAACTTCAACTGGGCGTGGAAATCCAAAATGGGTAAGTGCCTGGATACTGAACCAGAGTCCGAGATGATCCTGGATTGCGAAAAGGACAATGTCTACATCTTCAATGAAGATGGAACCATGGGCATCGATTACGGGGCCATCACCGGTATGGGCGGTGGAACCTGCGATTTTGACGGCCTCAAGCCTCCTACTAATTGGGAACTGAACGATGATGAAACCGAACTCACCATCACGAATACCAATGCATTTGATCCGGCTGACGTTCAGATCGAAGTATACAGGATCACCGACTTTGACGCTATGGAGATCAAGTCCGAACAAACGATCGACCTGACTGTCTTTGGTTGTGTCATCTGGGACTGGAAGTTTACCTGGAGCGCTACGCC
>JAGQXQ010000184.1:4695-5195 GCA_020436535.1 Phaeodactylibacter sp. | reverse complement strand
GAGTTGTTGACCTGGTCGGCATCTTTCGGCAGGTAGGAGGCATAGGCTGTCATGGTGCCCAGGCCCAAAGAGAGGGAGAAGAACATCTGGCTGAAGGCGCCCTTCCATACGCTGGGCTCCCGAATGCCGTCGAGGGCGGGCGTGAACAAGTACATGACGCCATCGAAGCCACCCGGCAGCGTAAGGCCCCGGACCGCCAGAATGATCATAAAGAGCCACATCAGGGGAACGAATATACGCACCGCCTTTTCAATGGTGTGGGTGCCCTGCCGCAGGATGAACAAGTTGGCCAGCCAGATGATGATGATGTAAACCAGCGGGTTCCAGGTGCTGATCAGGCTGAAGAAATAGACGGTGGCGTTGGGCTCGGGCATTGGCTCGGTGAAAGGAGTGAAAGGCGCAGTGGCTCCGGGTTGGAAGAGGGAGCCAAATGCGCCGATCATCATACCCAGCGCCCAGCCCAGAATGGCGATGTAGTACATGGTGATGAACAGAGCGCT
>JAGQXQ010000184.1:1995-4612 GCA_020436535.1 Phaeodactylibacter sp. | reverse complement strand
AGGGCGCCCAGGCCGAATTCCACCATCATGATGGGCATGCCCATCACGAAGAGGGCCACAAAATACGGAAGATAAAAAGCCCCGCCTCCGTACTGGTAGGCATTGGAGCTAAAAAAAACAATATTGCCCAGCCCGATAGCGGAACCGCTGGCCGCCAGGATGAACCCCAGCTTGCTTTGCCAGTTTTGTCTAGGTGCAGACATCTCGATGTGTTGTTTTTGAGTGCTAATTACCCCTTTAGGTCTCCAAAATATAATCATAATGGGCCATTTTTTTGGCATATCAAGGTGTTTGGATGGCTTTTCGGAGCGAAATAGCTACTTTTATTAGCACTCAACGTTGGCCGGCCACCGTTCGTCATGACTTAGAGCTCATGTTGGGGAATTGTTTTTGGTGATGAAATTGATCATTTTTTTGATGAGATGAGGCGTGAGATGGGGAGCATACCGTTCGGCTGAGCTCACGCCGAAGCCCTAAGGTACGTGACCCATTTCGCAACAAAATATCATCAAAAAAAGGGCAGTTTCAACCCGAAGGATAATTCTCCAACAAGCTCTTAAAACAGTACCAATGAGCAAATTGAAAACCACCTTTCTTACCACCGCCGCTTGTCTGCTGTCGGTAGCCCTACTTTTGTCGTGCAACAAAGAGGACGAGGCCCCTTTTGGCAACGGGACTGGCATTCGCATTGAGAACCTTAGTACCTATACTTTTGATGAAGTGCTGGTGGAAACCGGCGGGGGCGGTGAGCAGGAATATTTTGATATACCTGCCGGCGGCATTACCGATTATAAGCCTTTCGAGTATACCTATCGCTATGCATTTATCCGCACCATTATCGGAAGCGACACACTCACCCTTCAGCCTATCGATTTCTTTGGGGAACAACAGTTTACCAAAGGCCAATTTACTTTCCAGATCGATATTGTCGGCGAGACAACTCCATTGTATATGGTATTCGAGTTTAAAGAGGATTAGAAAATCACCTCTTTTTTCTATTCCATAATTATTGTATCTTACAGGAATACAATTCCTCGCGGAAGAACTTTCATCAATAATTTTGAGGGAACCTTGCAGGTTGCGCTGATCGGTTTAGCCCGATAAGGCGCTGTTTCCATATTCCGAGCACCCAAAGCTTAGGTATCATGCAACACCTGTACACCCTACTGTTCTTCCTGTTGTCTTTTATTTTTGTCAAGGCCAGCCCTGATTATCAAATGGCGGAAGCTTCTGCTGTTGTTCCCGTACAAATCCGCAATAAGCTCATCCTGGTGGAAGGAAAGATTAATAATCAGGCCGGATATTTTCTTTTCGATACCGGTGCTTCCGAGTTGATCCTCAACGAAGCCCGGTTTCCAAGGCATGAACACCACCATTCCGTGCCGTACTTTGCAGATGCCACCGGGCATGTCGCCGCTCACGGATATACCTATATCTCCACCTTCAACTGGGGCGGGCTTCATAGAGAGGGCTTCTTTGCGCCCCTCTTAGACCTACTCGCCCTGGAAAGCAACCTGGGAGAACAATTGTTGGGTATTATTGGCTACGATGTCCTTCAGCATGTTGACCTGGAGCTCGATTATTATCAGGGTACTATATCGCTGTTCCGCCCGGGGGCTGTTGTTCCTTACCCGGAATTTCGGGTTGCCCCGGATTACACATTTGATTTTGAGATGGACCGCCATCTGCCGGTGCTGAAGGCGGCCGTTGGTAATGCTGATGGCTTATTACTGGCTATTGATTCCGGTTCTTCCGTCAATATTTGTGATAGCCGGCTCAAGGGTAAGCTGAAGAAAAAAGCGCTTCAAAAACGGACGATCGGCCTGCAGGGGGCGGTAGGCATCCTGCAGCAGTCTCCTTTTTATGTGATGGAAGCGCTACGGATAGAAAACACCTATTCCATTGCCTACTGCCGCGTAGCCCTGAGTAACCTGAAGAAGCTTAAAGATCATGGCATCAGGATCGACGGGCTGTTGGGGATCAACTTCTTTCGCCTGGGGCGTGTATTTTTCAGCTATCATACCCAACGCATAATGGTCTGGCTGGGGCAGAATGAATATACGCTGCGGCACAGTTCTTTACAGCCGTTGCCGGAAATGAGCGCCAAGTAAAAGCTATTCGTTATGGTCCGAAAAGCAAGTAATATTTGAAAAAGAGGCTAAATTAGCGGCGAAGAAAATCAAACCCTGATGGACATTAATAAGATCAACGAGTATCTGAGCCAGTTTTCGGACATGGCCGTTGCTTTTCTGCCGAAGTTGGCGCTCGCTTTGCTGCTGCTTTTTTTTGGGTTTAAAGTCATCGACCGGATCGCCCGCCTGGCGGGCCGGGTGATGGAGCGGGCGGGCTTGAGCAGCAACCTGCTGCCTTTTGTCCGTTCTCTGGTAAACGTCTCGCTCAAGGTGTTGCTGGCTTTCAGCATCGCCGGCATTGTCGGGGTCGATGTCACCTCTTTCGTCGCAGTACTTGCGGCTGCCGGCTTTGCCGTCGGCCTGGCCTTACAGGGCAGCCTGAGCAATTTTGCCGCCGGCATCATTATCCTGCTTTTTCGTCCTTACAAAGTAGAAGACTGGATCGAAGTGGAAGAGAAATTCGGCCGGGTGGAAGAGATACAGAT
>JAGQXQ010000184.1:0-1927 GCA_020436535.1 Phaeodactylibacter sp. | reverse complement strand
ATCGTCACCAACTATTCCAAAAAGGGATATATCCGCATGGAACTGAATGTGGCTATGCCGTATAGCGAGAGCTTTCCCAGGGTGAGAGATATCATCCTGAAGGAACTGAAGGCCATCCCCCAAGTACTCAGTGAGCCGGCACCGGAGGTGGGAATCGAAGCCTACGATAGCCACACCGTACTACTGGCAGTGCGCCCTTACGCGATCCCCGACGATTACTGGGAAGTCACTTTTGATGCTTACGAACGCATTAAGGCTGCATTTAATCGGGAGGGGATCAAAGTGGCTTACTCCGAGGGTGTGGAATTGGGAACGATCGGAGCGTAGAAAACAGTGGCGGAAACCCTGAATCAATCCTTTCTGTCTTCCGGGATATCGTAGAATTCAGGCGCTGATTCCCGGCGTTCCACGCTCATGTTTTCGAGGTCATCCATAAATTCGATAGAGTGGTCCCAGAAGTCTGCGAAGATGGGTTTGGCTTTTTGGCCCCAGGCCCAGACCTTTTGGGGATATTGTTCCAGGTAAGAATAAGTCCTGGATTCCTCCTTGGCCGTGTCTCCGATCAGGTGGGATTTATCGCCGAACCAAAGCACCATACTATAAACCAGCACCATAAGAGCCGCGAGAAAGAAGCCCCCGATGATCTGGTTAACGATGTTGATATGGGCAGTCTGAAGGGCACCCTCCAGAAAATTGGCGATGAGGCGGATAATCAACATGGTGCCCACAAAAGTCAGCAGGAAGCCGGCGATGAACATCAGCGGGTTTTCCTGGAACAGGCTTTCCAGCGTGCTGGTGACTTCCGGCCCGAAACGGAACGCCATCATCAGGCCGAAGATCACCGAGAAGATGGTGAAGATAGTCTTGATGATGCCTCGTGAAAACCCCAGGTAAAAACCCCAGGCTGCTAATACCAGAAAAATTAGATCTATTGCCATAATGAGTTCAAAAGTAAGTCTTTAGCCGCTATTATGACGAATAAAGTAGACTATTGGCCGCATTAAATGGATCAAAATGCCTTCATTTATCGTCAAAGCAACCTTTCACCAGGAAAACAAACGAACCCTCCCGTAAGATCACTCCTTCGGAAAATCTACAATAAAAGTTTACATCTTTCCGTTCAGGAGGCTACCTTTGTATAAAAATTTCAATCAAATGAAAGTATTATTATCATTAATCCTGGGAACTACGCTCTTTGCTTCATCACTGCTGGCTCAATCGGAAGAGATGCCGGCTGTTTTTAAGCTGGGCAACAACGAACAGGGCTACGAAGCCCTTACTCAAGCTTACAGCCAAACTCTTTTGGAAGTAAGTAATTTTGATACGCAAAAAGCCTTTGACAGCTGGATGGACATGATGCGGGAAATGGAGGACTATTCCAAAAAGATCCGCTTCGACATCAAAGGCGTCAAAGTATGGCTGCACGTATTCTGGAACGAAGACGGGTCCCTTAGCCATGTCGGCTACCTGCTCCGGCCAGATTCCCGCAATATCGATGAGTTGGAAATGGCCGCCTTCTTCAAAACCTTTATGGGGCGGTATAAGCTTCCGGTTACCAGCAGCAAGAAATTCAGCCACTATACCGGCGCGAACTTCCCCATCTACAGTGAAAAGGTGAATAATTAACCGGACTTAGGATTTAAGTCGGAAATGCGAAGTCGGAAGTCGGAGCCTCACTGCTTCCGCCTTCCGACTTCCCCCTTCCGCCTTCCCCCCTTTTAATCCGGCTCCTCCTGCCGCTCTTTTCCAAACCACTGCATATTAAGTTTGTAAAGCTCCTGCCTCCGCGTATATTTGCACTTTAGTAAGTGATCAGAAGATCCCTTTGGGTTTTTTGAAGTGTACTTCATTCAAATCATAAAACCACTGGTTCGATGATAAAAATATTAGCCAATGACGGCATAGATGCCGACGGTCAAATGTTATT
>JAGQXQ010000183.1 GCA_020436535.1 Phaeodactylibacter sp. | reverse complement strand
GGTTCGGGTTCCATCTAATAGATTATCCTTTTGGGGTAGGTAAAAGCCATCTTTTCGTTCATCTTTAACCAAACCAGTTCCTAAGGCAGTCAGGGCATGGTATTCTCCCATCCACCCCCCAATCCTTCCCGTTCGGCCGAATAATTTTGTCTTTTTATCCTGAAGAGACGATATAATCATGAGACAGGAAAAAAGGTTTTCTGGCATCAAGTTTGTTCCTGATTTTATCAAGCCCACAAAATAGATCAAAAGAGGCCAAAAATTAAAAAAGTGTTAATTCCCCCTTATGGAAGTAATCTTTTACCCCAAACTGACATCAATTAGCAAGAAGCCTTGTTTAAACACTAAAATCATCAGCCATGAAGATCAGATTCAAAGACCGCCTCGAAGCAGTAGAATGGATCGCTGATTACGTAGAAAACGAAGGACAATTTGAGGTGCTACGGGAACAGCTGAATTTCAACTACATCTACGAAAGCACCTACTTTCTGAATATTGAAGAGAATATTGGTGAAGTAGTGAGCCTGGATACCAATTCCAAAGAACGTCGCTAGCAGTAAGGCATTGCGCACCGAAGCCCTGTATACATGGCAGGGGCACAGGGTTCAAGCAGTAGTCCTGTCCCGCTTGCTTGTCGAAGCAGCCCCCTCCCCGCGCCGCCAGCGGTTTGAAAACGAAAGACAAGCTTTGTGGATATTCCCGTCTTTAGAGGCTGATTCCCATTTTCGCCCTGAAAAATTTTCGCACGTCAGCCAACCCCCCTCTGTCATCTCCCCTCTTTAAGCTGAACATTAAAAAATCCCAGCGCTACCGCGCCACAGATCTTTTTTTATGTACTGGAAAAACTACTTCCTGGTACTGCTCGCCAGTACTCTCTATACTCTTTTGCCCGCTCAGGAAAGCACCCTATATGAGATTGGCGGTATCGAAGTCGTCGGCAATAAGCAAAGTGATGCCCGGGCCATCATCGCCCTTTCCGGCATCCGGGTGGGGGATAAGGTGGAGGTTCCGGGGCCGGCGATCAGCAAGGCCATCCGCACGCTTTGGCAACAGCAATTGTTTCGCCATGTAGCCATCACCCGGTCCAAAACCATCGGCGAGATTATATTTTTGGAGATTCTGGTGGAAGAACTGCCCCGCCTCAGCCGATGGTCCATTACAGGGCTTAAGAAGCAGGAGCAGAGGTCTGTAGAAGAGATTGCACAGCAGCAGCTCCACAAAGGGGCCATTCTAAACGCTCACCATCAAAACACATTTCGCGAAGCTGTCCAACAGCATTTTGAAGAAAAGGGCTATGCGGATGTGCAGATCAGCCTGAAGCAGCGACTCAACGCCGACAGCAGCGCCATTCACTTGCAGGTGGATATCAAAAAAGGCGAAAAATTAAAGGTGGCTGATATCTGCTTCCGGGGCAATGGGGCCGTTTCCATCCGCAAACTTCACCGCCTGATGGATACCAAAGAGGCCCGCCGCCTCTTCGGCAGTGCCAGCTACTTGCCGGAAAAGCTGGCGGCCGACAAGGAAAAGCTGTTGGCTTACTATCAGTCTTTAGGATATCGGGACGCCCGCATAGAACAGGACAGCTTCTGGAGAGATGAAAAAGGCCGGATTGGGCTGGCCTGGCGCATCGACGAAGGGCAACGCTATTATTTCGGTAACATCAACTGGGTGGGCAACGCCATTTACCCCACTGCGCTGTTGCAAAAGCAACTAGGCATATATCCCGGGGCTGTATACAATCAAAAGCTGTTGGACGAACGCCTCTTCTTCAGTCCGGAGGGCCGGGATATTCAATCCATGTATATGGACAACGGTTACCTGTTCGTCCGCATCGAGCCCATTGAAAAAGGCATTCGAGGCGACACCCTTGACCTGGAATTTCGCATCACTGAAGGGCCGGTGGCTATGATCAGCGAGGTGAATATTAAAGGCAATGAGCGGACTCACGAGCACGTCATTCGCCGCGAGCTGGCCACCCAGCCGGGGCAGCCCTTCAGCCGTGCCGATGTGATCCGCTCTCAGCGGGAACTCATGGCCATGGGCTACTTCAATCCCGAAAAACTGGGCATCAATACCGACGTTGACCCGGCAACCGGGACCGTGGCGCTGGAATACGAAGTGGAAGAGAAACGAAACGAAAAGGTAGAGCTTTCGGGCGGCTGGAATCCTTCCAGCAAGCAGGTGGTCGGCACGCTGGGTTTGACGATCGACAATTTTTCCGTTCGCAACTTGCTAAAGGGCAAAGACTGGTCGCCCCTGCCCTCCGGCGACGGCCAGCGGCTGTCGCTGCGCCTCCAATCTACGGGCAGCCAGTATCAGGCCGCCAACATTAGTTTTTCGGAGCCCTGGCTGGGTGGCAAGCGCCCCAACTTGTTTACAATCGCAGGTTTCTATCAGCGCTTCACCAATGGGGAAAGTGCCGGTGATGACAGTTTTGCCAGCCTCAGCGTGGCGGGGGGAAGCCTGCAACTCGGCACCCGCTTTCGGGCGCTCCGCCGCAGCCTGGCTTTTACGCTGGAGGGCAGCTTTCAACACATCTACCTTAACGGTTACCAGGATATCCAACTGGACGATGGCAGCAGCATCAGCTCGGGCCGGTTCAACAACCTATACCTCAAACCGGCGCTGACATACAACACTATCGGCGACCCATTCTTCCCGACACGGGGCGCCCGCATCACCTTATCCGCACAATTTACTCCACCCTTTTCTGCGCTCGGGTTTGCCTCCGAAGGCGATGACAACCCCTACCGCTGGTTGGAATACCACAAGTGGCGCTTCAATGCGGAATGGTACACACCCATCACCCGTAAGCTGGTGCTGAAGGCATCGGCTAAGATGGGCTGGCTGGGGCATTATAACAGCGATATTGGCACGCCCCCCTTCGAGCGCTTCGAACTGGGAGGCAATGGCATCAGCTCCAGCCAGGCCGGCTTCGTCGGTAACGGCCTGATCGCCCTGCGGGGCTACGACGAGGGATATCTGGATGGCAGCCGCAGCGGCGGCGGGGCCGCCTTCAGTAAGCTTACAATGGAGTTGCGTTATCCCTTATTCAACGCGCAGGCTGCCCGGGGATATATCCTTGGCTTCGCTGAGGCGGGAAATGTGTGGAAGCAAGCTTACCAGTTTTCTCCCTTCAACCTGAAGCCGGCCGCCGGCCTGGGCCTGCGCCTGCAGCTACCCATGTTCGGCACTATCGGCTTCGACTACGGTATTGGCTTCGACAAGCCGGAACTGGAAGGGCAGCATTGGTCGAAATTCGGTACGTTTAATATCGTCCTGGGGATTGAGCCGGAATAAACTTTTAAAGATTTCGCTTTTTAAACCAAGTGGTTAGAGAGGGGCCCCGCTGAGGCGGGGCCCTTTTGGTTTCACTTATTCCTTTCAAAGATAGGGCCGGTCGACATCTCGACCGGAACGATGGAGCCCTGATCGATAATGTATTCGAAACGGTATTGATCAAGATCCATACGTTTCAGGAAATTTTGCCCACTGGCCCACAGTTCGGTCATTTTTTCTTTTTCGAAAAGCAGGGAATTAGGGATCTTGTTATAATCCTCGGGAGGCATGTAGTATACCGTCACCCTGATGCCTTCCACCTCCTCGCTCAGTTGGCCCAGTTCCGTTACGCGTCCGAGCAGGCGGGCAATGTCCACATCATTTTCCCGCACTTCCGTGCTGAACAGGTCGATGGTTCGGGCGAGCAGCTTTAGTACCCTTAGCTTTTGCATAGGATCCAATTGGGGCCGGTCCGTACTGTGGATAATGACGTCGATCTCTGAGGCGCCTATTTCCCGGGCTTTCATGATCGCCTGCCGGATCGGCACGTTTTCCTTAACGCCTCCGTCGGCATAATAGTCCCTTTCGCCTTGCTCATCCCGGAATTTGTACAAAGACATAAAAACGGGTTGGTTGGCGGAGGCCCAGATCCAGTCCACCATCTGCTCATAGCCGAAATCCCGGGAGGATTTATACTCAACGGAGTCTGCCTGCAGGTTAACTATCGTGGCGATGACCTCCAGGCTATCTGGTGATTGCGTGATGGCATTGAACTCAGCTTCGGTAAAATACGTCATAATGGTTTTCCTCAGGCGTTTGCTTTCCCCCAGCGTTTTCCTTCCGGTAATGATGCGCCAGAAGGCGTTAAAACCACGCACCTGGCCTTTTTTCCTACCCTTGGTGTAAAAGGGGCGGACGTTGAAGATGTCTTTGTGGGTAACGTGGGTATAGGCTTCTTCCAACCGGCTGAAGGAGTCGATCACCACCATAGGCGCCAGCAGGCTGCCCGTACTCGTCCCGATGACGGCCCGATAGTCCTTTCCGGAATCGTGAAGTGCTTGTGCCAGGCCCCCGCCCCAGGCGCCGCGAGCGCCCCCGCCGGAGATAACTAAAACGCGGTCTTGTGCGATGAGAAAAGCGGGAAGACTCAGCAGAAGAAGGGCTACTGTGGTTGCAGTTTTGATTTTCATGGTTTTTTGTGGTTTGGTGTTTTAATACTGTTTTGGGATGGGCGATCGGGGAGGATCGCCAAACATGCTCGTAATAGTCAATGCCTGTTTTCCCTGATACGTTTCATTTCCTTAACTCTTTTTTTAAAAAGTTTTGCAGGTTGGAAATTATTGCCCAAAGAAAGTGCCCATCTGCTTTGCAAGCGAAGAGATAGTGTTGACGTGAGGTTTGACAAAGATGAATGTTATTTGCTCCGAATTTACCTGGTACGGGGTGTAGGATGTACAACACCTGCCCAATCGCACACCGTACACCTCTGAGCCCCTGCCCAGCCCCGGACATCGTGCATTTCTCCGATCGAAAAACAAGATCTCATCCTCAAACCTCACGTTGGTTTTAATAAATGTAGGTCTTCAGCCAGCCCCAGAACTCATAGCGGTTGCGGAAGGCCCAAACCGCCATTCCGAGGGTGAGGAAAATCAGGAAGATGCGCGTGGCGCGCATGGTTTCAATAAATTTTTCGCGGCGGCTTTTGTAACCCCGTTTTCGGCTTTGGTATCCCATGTTGCTATAAGTGTATTGTATTGGTTATCAGTTACTGGTTGTTAGAACGGGCTCCCCGTCTAAGGACTTCGGCGTGAGCTGGCCCGCCGCCGTTCGCGGTTCGCAGTTCCCAGAGTGTCCCGCCGCGGTTCGCAGTTCGCAGAGCGTCCTACCGAATAGCGAACCTCCGAATTCCGAACACCGAAGTTCCCAGGGCGTCCTACCGAATAGCGAACCTCCGAATTCCGAACACCGCAGTTCCCCGAATGCCCGCCAAACACCGAATTCGGCCCGCCCTAAACGGATGCCCTTAGAACGGTAACCTTACAGGCCCCCTTTTAATACTCACTATGCCGTTCCCAGTAGTTCTGCTCTTCGATCTCTTCGAGCAGGGTGAGGTAGTTGACGTAGCGCAACTCGCTCAGTTCTTCTTCTTCGACGGCGGCCTTGACGGCGCAGCCCGGTTCATTGCGGTGCAGACAGTTGCCACCGAAGCGGCAATCTGCAGAGTATTGGAAGAACTCCCGGAAGTTATGGGCTACATCCATAGGCTCCAGGTGGTTGAAGGATAGGGTTTTGATGCCCGGCGTGTCGATGATGGCCCCACCTGAGTCCAGCTGATGCATTTCGGCGAAGGTGGTGGTGTGCATGCCTTTACCGGAGTAGTCGCTCAGTTCCTGGGTACGCAGTTCCAGTTGAGGCTGGACGGCGTTGACCAGTGTGGATTTACCCACTCCGGACTGGCCGGCGATGAGCGTCACCTTGTCTTTGAGTAGAATCCGTAGTTCCTCCAGGCCCTGTCCTTCGGTGGCCGAAGTGAGCAGAGCCTTATAGCCGATCTTTTCATAGATATCCCTCAGGTATTCGAAGACAGCCAAGTCTCCCTCCTCGTAAAGGTCAGATTTGTTAAAAACGATGATGGCAGGAATTTCATAAGGCTCGGTCATCAGCAGAAAACGGTCGATGAAGCCCTGCTTGAGGTTGGGCTGCACGATGGTCACCATCACCGCCGCCTGGTCTACATTACTGGCCAGCAGGTGCAGGTCGTGCTTGCGACGGGGCGATTGCCGGACGACGTAGTTGCGGCGGGGCAAGATGTTTTTTATTGTTCCCGTTTCATCCTTCTCATCGACCTCCACGTCCACCTCATCACCAACCGCCACGGGATTGGTGAGGCGCTTGCCATTGAGCCGAAATTTTCCAATGATCCGGCTATCCACCACCGTTCCACTATCGAGCCTTACCTGATACCAGCTTCCGGTTGATTTTATTACTGTTCCTTTTTCCAAGTCTGTTTATTCTTTTGGTTCTTTTTCTGATCGCAAAGGTAAGGTTACAACGAAAAAAAAACCGAACTAGTTCTGATGAACAAAAAGCTCACTCCTCATGCAACCCACCTGCCCGGCAACTATGCACCGCTTCGGCCATCTCGGTGAGCAGGCTTGCCGATTTTTCGACCGCGTTGCCCACCACAATAATGTCGGCTCCTGCCTCTGCGCTGGCCCATGCCCGTTCTGGCTTGCGAATGCCTCCACCGACGATGAGAGGAACCCTCGTGTGCTTGCGCACCTTGCGGATCATCGCCTCGCTGACTGGCTGCCGGGCGCCACTGCCGGCATCGAGGTACAGGGTTTTCATGCCCAGCATTTCTCCGGCCAGCGCAGTGGCCAGCGCGATATCCGGCTTATCGGCGGGAATTGGCAAGGTATTGCTCATATAGGAAGCAGTCGTGAGCGCTCCGCCATCGATCAGCATGTAACCAACGCTGATCACCTCCAGTGAACTTTGGTACAGGTAGGGAGCGCTGATCACTTGCTGCCCGATCAGCAACTCGGCATTTCGGCCCGAGATCAGCGACAGGAAGAGCAACGCATCCGCCTGCTCATCGATCTGGAGGGGGCTGCCAGGGAAGAGGATAGTGGGAATGGTACATTGACTGCGGATAAAGGCCAGGCAGCGCGCCAGTTCATCTTTCACCACAAGGCTGCCGCCTACCAGAAAAAAGTCGACCTTTGCCTGCATGCCCAATTCCACGACCCGCTCCAGGTGATGGGCCGCTGCTTTATCCGGATCAATAAGAATGGCAAGACACTTACGGCCGGACTGCCTGGCAGTCTGCATATGCTGGAATATCTCGTTTTTTCCGCCCATTCTGCTGTTTTGATACGCGGGTAAAGATAAATATTATTATCAAACGGCAGAAAGGGGCTATGCAAGCTTATGTTTTCTTTTCCACCCAAACGGCCATCGCCTTATCGGCTTTAGCGACTTGTTGAAAGAAGGACCGGAAATCCTCATACGCTTCAGCTGGCAGCCGGCTCTTCCGCAATTGCAGGCGGCGTATGTACAGTAGCCTGCCCTGGCCCCATTCTGTTCTGGCCTCGTAGCTTCCAAAGGAGCTCTCCAGAACTACCGGCTCCTCCGGCATGCTTTCTACCTGAAAACCTTCCGGCAAGAGGAAGATAACCGTATCTAACTCTGTAAAGGCCTTGTTTAAGACAATAGGATGCTCGCGCCGCTCCATTTTTTCCGGAACGGCTTTTAGCGGGCTGATGGTATTCAAAGGGATGAAAAGGCGCTTGCCGGCCCTCGATGCGTAACGCAGGGAGCGGGCGCGGTAATGGCAATGAGCCAACGGCGCATCAGGTGCCGCCTTAATTTCCAGCGATTTCAGCGCCAGGGAGGGCAGGTTGCTGTTGGTGACGAACCACCTTTCCAGTTCTTCCCGGGAATTGTAGGCCTGGCGCCACCGGTATACCTCGTGTCGCGATCCGGTGGCCTGCAACTCCGCAGTTACGATGGCTGTTCCGTCCGCCGACAAAGTGATCTCCGTTTTACCCGAAGTCGTATTATCTTTTTCGTTCAGGGCCGGAGTCATTTTTAGCCGTCCGCCTTCCGGAGTAATAAGCAGTACGTTGCGCTCATCGTTACCGGAGCCGATGTAGCCAGGAGGAAAGGTGTTGCTGGTACATTCCAGCCACATATCTTCCGATGGCACATAGAGAATGGCGTGGTTGAAAAGCGGATAGGTGAAATCCTCCTTTACTTCATAGGCCATCTTCCCATTGGTGATCAGCACCGGATAGGCGGTAATGCCGGCCTCTTTGAGCAGGGCTTTCATGAAATTACTCAGGGCTTTACAATCGCCGTATTTGTTCTCGGCTACATACGAGGCATCGAACGGCTGCCAGCCGCCGATCCCCAGTTGCACGCTGACATAGCGCATGTTTTTCTGAAGATAGCGATAAAGGGCCTTCAGCTTTTCCGCATCTGAGCCGGCATCCGCAGCTATCTGCCGGGCTTCGGCCGCCACATCATCGGGCAGGGCGTCTCGCCCTTCAAACAACTGGGCCACAAAAGCGCCGAAAGCTTGCCAGCTCGACATGCTGCCTGTATACTCTTCCACCTGAAATTTGCCGGCCGCCGTGAGTAGTCCGGGAAGAATCTCGGAGGTTGAAGGGCTGTAGGGCTCTTGGCCGATGGCCTTTAGCCCTTGTATTTCCCAGGTATAGCGGGCCTCCTTTTCGTCTTCCTGCACCCGGGGCACTATATCGGTGTTCATCGCCTTGTAGTGTAGGGGTATCTCCCGGGGAATGCGGATCACAAAGCGCGCCTGTTCTACACTCTGCCGGTAGGATTGTATCTGCCATCGTGGGAAAAAGGCGAAGTTGATACCGCTAACCAACATTTCATACTCATAGGCAAGCGTGTACGGATATTCATGGTGGTTGGCCTCCAGATACTTCAGCCGGTTATCCTGGTAGACAGAAAAACCATCAACGGCGGCAAGATCCCGGATCTCATCTTTATCCAGTTTGCGGATTTCCTGGCCGACGGCATCGTAGATGCGGGCCTCCAGCTTTTTAACCTTGCTGTCGGCATCATAACCCAGGACAAATATGTTGGCGTCACTGTCCTTGTTAAGCAGGGTCGCTACTTTTCGGTAACGGACGATGCCTTCCTTTTCCGATCGCACCTCGAGCTCGTAAGTTTCATCACGCACCACTTCATCGGCGCCGGCCAGCAAGCTATCTGCAATGGTAAGGCTGGAATACTGCTGGCCTGATAAAAAACAAGGACAGGATAGCAGGATCGTACAAATAATCTGTCTCATCGTCTAGTCTTTTTTGCGGAAGACGATCTGCTCGCCCTGCTTTTCGAGAATGATGTTAATAAAGTTCTTAATACTGGCGTACGTTTCGGGCTGAAATTTCAGCTGCCTGAGTTCGACCTTATAGATCACCTGAACCTTGCCGCCGTTTTCGCTGATCAGAAAATCAAACTTGCCGCCATCATCGGGCAGCGTGATTCTCCCTGATTCCGGTAGTTCCTCTACGATATATCCTTCCGGAATATTGATAAACAGAATATCCTGCACCTGGATCGGATAGGGGATTTCAACCGGATAGGCCCGCTCCTCCAGTTTGAAGGGATTCTCCTCAAAGGCAGGCGCCAGGGCCGGGCTGACGTAGAGGAAATCACCAACGGGCTGCGTCAGGCCGGGCAATTGCTCTTCGTAAGTTACTTTTAAGGGATCGGAAGGCTGCCCAATGGCATCAAAGGCAAGGCTGCTGATCTGAGCGTCCGGATACCGTTCTTCCCAACCGTTAGCCAGAAATTTCCCTTCACTATCCTCTTGCAGCTCTTCACGCAATTCCACAGCATTATAACCTTCAAATTTAGCATTGACTGAAACAGTGGCATTGCCTGCCTCATCTATATCCATAGTGTACATGCTTGTTGCTTTGGCGCCCGGAGGGCTGAATTGGATCCACTGCGGATTGGTTTCGCTGGCTATCCATCCGCTGCCATTCAGGGCGCTGACCCGGGGATAACCGGGGGGGCGGGCCGGTGAGCCGAGGTCGAGCAACTGCATCTGCCCATTGAGGTTCGCCATGGCGATCAGGTGGTTAAACTGGCTGAGGATGGGATACAACTCCAGCATCTTACCATGCTCGCGGGTGCTCAGTAAAACGGGATACGCCTCAATTTCCAGGGTATGGAGTACGCAGAGCATCATCAGGTTGAGCTCGCCGCTGCCCGCCTTCTTCTTTTCGAGGCAGTCTGTTAAATCCTGATCCGAAAAAATGGAGTAATGGCCATCCCATTCTATGGTGTTGTTCAGGAATTGGTAGGCCAGCAAGGCTTTTTCTTCTTTACTTTCGGCTCCCCCCTCGGCCCAGATGGGTTCCAGGGCTTCCAGCAGGGCCTTCTGGTTTTTCTTTTTGGTGATCTGCCTACCCAGGTAATCGCTTTCATTCAGCTCTTTGGCCAAGGTAGGCCAATCTGACAGGATCTGATCCAGGTGGCTGGAAGAGTACCGGATGGAACGCAACTGGAACCGTATACGGGCCAGATAATCGTCCATCGTTGTGACGTAAGCCTCTTCTTTCAGGCCCGGGACGTTCTCCATAGCCAGGCGGTACTTGTTGACCTTTGCCTGGATTGTCCCGCCTCCTCTTGAATCGGCGGACCGGCCGGCTGGAATGCGAATGGATTCCATCTGGTGGCCCTGTTCTGAAATATCGGCCATACGCCCCTGGTTGAGGAAGATGTAGTCATACCATTCCGGAATGGAAAGCCGCAATTCACTCCAGCGGGTGGGAATCTCGTGCTGGAAGTACCACTCGCGGAGTTGCAGGACATTGGTAGAGCTAAGGCGGTAGCGGTATTCGATCACGGCCCCTTCCACCACTTGAGGAAAGGTGAACTTCATCTGCGACCAGCTTTCACTAGACTGTTCCTCAAAGATGTCATTCTTGTTTACCTCATATTCCTGTCCATCCGGAGTAAATAGTTGGGCTTTCAGGTTGCTGACCTCTTGCCCTTCGTAAAAGGGAATCGTTACATCCGCATAATCAAAACCGGTGCGTTTGAGTATCTTGATCCGCCGGTGGTGTTCAAATACGTAGCGCAGGTCGCCATCACCCAAGTCGACCGAGAGCTCGGCATAATCGCAGAGTATTACCGCAGTAGCGGCAGTGTCCGCTTGGTAAGTGAACATGCTGAGGTCGCTTTTATCTACATTACCCCACTTCATGGGAGGCTTCTGGGCGTAAACAGAAAGGGAAAGGATGCTCAGCAGCAGGGCCAGGAAGGCTGGCTGCGGATAACCATCAATACGCGTCATTTCTAATGTTTTTTGTCAAAGAATCATTTTTCAATACCAATTATTCCGCCAGGTTATTCGTCGACAGGCAGTTTGACCCGATGCAATGGAAGACAAAGGGCCCAGAATGAAAAATAGTATCAGAATATAGCCGGAAGCGCGCCTGGCCATCATGAACAATGCTTTTTAGAAGACATGCCAATTCCTAACCCGAATATGCAAAAAAAATTAGTCTCCATAATGCTATCCACTCAAAAAAGTGTTGTGATCTTCTAAAAGGGCCAAGCTGAAATGCTATAACCCGTAAAAAACATTAAGGTTTTTCTTATTTTTGAATCACTTTCGCGCCCTAAAACCATTAATCTCCCAAACAAAACTTTTGATATGAAGCAATTCCTATTGGTGGCCATTGCCGGCCTTGCCTTACTGTCCAGTTGCAGCCAACAGCCCACCTGTGGCAATAGCAAAGCTGACTTTTTACAGGGTTATTACGACCTCATCAATGAGGCTACTGCCGGCAAACTGCCGATGTCGGACGAAGGGTGGAAAAAGTACGATGAGCGTTTCCGCGCTTATGTGGAGGAATGTTACGAGCAGTACGAATCGGAGCTTAGCCCAAAGGAGCGTCGCCGTTTCTGGGCCAGGTCTGTGAAATACTACGCCCGGCGCTATGGTACAGGCATGGTGAAAGAGCTGGAAGAGAAAGGCGACAAAACGGCAACCAAAGTAAAGGAAGAGGTGGAAAAGATCTGGATGAATGCCGAAGAGGCGCTGAAAGAAGCTACCGGAAAGGTGAAACCGGAACAGTTGCTCAAGCCGGGGCAGGCGGAAACCGAGTGAGGGACGGTTGGCCTGGGCCAAGCGCCGGGCGGGTGTACATACTATCGGATAGCCGATCAACGTTCGGGGAAAGAGAAGATTAATATTTTTTCTTATTTTCAGCTTTTAGAGCTTGTTGGGGAATTATCCTTCGGGCTGAAACTGCCCTTTTTTTGATGATATTTCGTTGCTAAATGGGTCGCGTACCTTGCGCCTCCGCTAAAGCTTCAGCGGCACGCGGAAGGGTATGCTCCCCATTTCACGCCTCCTCTCATCAAAAAAATGATCAATTTCATCACCAAAAACAATTCCCCAACAAGCTCTTACAAGAAATGTTCTTCCCGTCAATTCGGAAAGCTTTATGATGCAATCACAGAATGGCCTGCTTAAGGATACAGAAGTTCACATCCAGCACTTCTTCAAGGAGTATTTCCCTGAGGAATTTGTATTCCATGACTTCCCCCACACCAAAAATGTGGTGGAATCTGCACTGCAGATCGGGCAGGGCTATCAGCTTCCTGAAAAAGAAATGGAGATGCTCCAGCTGGCGGCCTGGTTTCACGATACCGGCTATTTTAAAAAGCCGGCGGGGCATGAAGAACTCAGTTGCCAACTGGCCGAGGCTTATTTGCGGGAACACAATTATGCGCCGGAAGATATTGACACCGTAAAAAACTGCATCATCGCCACCCGTGTTCCCCAGAACCCCCAGAACTTACTGGAAGAGATCCTCTGTGATGCCGACCTCAGCCATTTGGGCAATGAACGGTACTGGGATCGCTGCGGCCGGCTTCGCCAGGAAATGCTGATGACCAAGGATATCCTCATGTCCGAACAGGAATGGGTTGATTTTGAACTGGATTTCATGATGAACCACCGCTATCACACGGAGGTGGCGCGGAAATTATTCAGTAAACAAAAGAACCAGCACATCAAACAGTTGCTCAAGCAAAAACAAAGGCTGGACCCGGAGGCTATGAAAGTCTTGGCCGACGCTCCGCCAAACAAGAAGAAAAAGAAGAAAAAGAAGAAAAAAAACGGAGGCCTTAAACTCAAAGAACTCAATCTGGGGCGGGGGGTAGAGACCATGTACCGGACCACTTACCGCACCCACGTCAACCTCAGCTCCATCGCCGATAATAAGGCCAATATCATGCTGAGTATCAATGCTATTATTATATCTATCGTGGTGGCCAACCTGGTGCCTAAAATTCCGGGCGATTACCGGCTTGCGCTACCCACGCTGATCCTGGTCGCCGTTTGTCTGATCGCACTGGTCTACGCCATCCTCTCCACCCGCCCCAAGGTGACCGAAGGGCGGGCAACCAGGGAGGATGTGGCGCAAAAGCGTACCAATCTGCTTTTCTTTGGCAATTTCTATCGTATGGACCTGGAGGACTTCCATTGGGGAATGATGGAAATGATCAAGGACAGCGACTTCCTCTACAGCTCTATGACGCGCGACTTGTACTACCTGGGGGTCGTACTGGCTAAAAAATATCGCTATCTGCGCATTTGCTACAACGTTTTTATGTACGGGCTCATCGTTGCGGTGGGGGCTTTCGCCGTGGCCTTTCTGTTCTGGCCGGCGCCGGTTTAAGGGTTAAGGCAATGGTTATATTGCTGTCCCCCTTCGACAAGCTCAGGGTGAAATGGTTATATTGTTAGACTAAATGGGCCGCCTGCCTTCCATGGTTCCATTACTCACTACTCCCTAAGCAGGCTTTACCTTTTGGAAATTTTGTTGAGGGAGATTTGTTTTTGGCGGCTGGCCTTAAAACGCCCCGTTTTATGGCCCCTTAGCTTCCGGTGCTTCGTCTGGCGGCCCTGCACGCGGGCGCGCCATTTTTTCCAGTTGCGCAGGTGCATCTGGTGCTTCATGATGCGGATCACTTCCGCTTCAGTGACGCCGAATTGGGCTTCGATGGCGTCGAAGGGCGTGCGGTCCTCCCATGCCATTTCCACAATGCGGTTGAGGTCGCGGTCGGTGAGCTGGTATTGCTGAAGTATTTTTTTGATGTTCATACATCTGTCTAACAATAAAGCCTTACAGCTGTTTAAAAAAAGTGTTTACGGCCTTTCTTACAGAAATTCTTTATTTTCGGCTTTCAAAAATGAAAACAGCTATGATTTCGAAAAAGAT
>JAGQXQ010000666.1 GCA_020436535.1 Phaeodactylibacter sp. | reverse complement strand
ATCCCATTTACGGCTATACTTCCCGGATCGCCCTTTACCTCAATACCGGCAGCGTCGGCGAGCCCGCTTTCACACTGAGCACCGAAGATTTTGGCATGCTGAGCATATACAACCTCAAGGCCATCCACCCAGCTGTCGGCGACCTCACCAACGATGGGGTTCCGGAACTGGTACTGGGGCTCGAAGATGGCAGGCTACAGGCTTACACCAACAGCCAGAGCGCTTTGAGCAACTATTTCCCAATGGATCCTAACCCATTGGCAGATGCCACCCTCTATGGCTACGCCCGCCCACAGCTGATCGATGTAGATGAAAATGGCACGCTCGACCTGCTCTGCGGCGCCCGAAACGGGGCCATGGCGTGGATCGAAAATTCCGGAACGCCCTCCGCGCCACAATTCATTCTGAGGGAAGATACACTGGGAGGGGTGCTACCGGAAGGCTACTTCCAGGAATGCAGCCCCACTTTCCTGAAGCAGGAAAATGGCGATTACCTCATTTATTACGGCCAGCGGGATGGCCGGGTCAGCCTGTACCGCGGCCGGCTCGATGAGGATTTCACGCTGCTCACCTCTCATCTCGCGGCCATCGACGTTGGAGAACGGGCCACCCTGGCTATTTATGACCTCAACGCCGATGGCGTGCCGGAACTGCTTATGGGTAACATGCGGGGAGGTATCGAAATTTTTGAGGCCAACCTGGTTTCTCCGACGGCGGAGCCTGCAAAGAAGCAGCTCTCGGCGAAGGCTTTTCCCAATCCAGCCCTCGAAGAAGCCTGGATCGAAGTGGAAGGCCTGGATGAGCCGGCTTCCTTATTGCTCTTTGATGCAACAGGCAGGCTGGTGTACAACGAAAAAATACGAGCGGGCAACGCCTCTCTACATCTTAACCTGCACGGCTTGAACGCAGGCCTTTATTACTATCACATCCATACCACCGGCCCGGCGGCCGGCGGAAAATTAATTATCACTAAATACCCCCGATGAGAAAACTTTACGCTACTATTTTAGGATTGTTTCTAAGCTTCATAGCCCTGCCTGCGATCGGCCTGGCTTGTGACGGCTCGGGCTTTGTAATCAACAGCCTTACCGATAACAACGATGGCACTTTTACCATCAATATGACCATCCATATTGCCGGCGCTGACCATCCAGGCGGTATCCTTGGCGGCACCCAGGGTTTTTATTTTACGACGGCTACGCCCATCCTCAGCGTGACGCCCCCCAGCCTTACCAGCCTGAACGGCACCACCTTTAATGCTTCTATCTCCGGAAATACGGTTACCTGGGGGACGCCCGGCAGCGGGCCCTTCTTCGTCAACAGCAATGAGCCCACCCAAACTTTTAATGTAACGGTGGTAGTTGACGGCTTCCCTCCCAACTGGAACGGTGGCGGCATGGAAAATAATGGTTGCCCGGGCGGCGCCGGCACCAGTACCCCCTCCCCCGGTTACTCCGGCACCTTCTGCCTGCCTCCTTCGGTCAGCATTTCTCCAACTTCGGTGGACGCCTGCGCCGGCGACCCGATCACGCTGACCGCCACGGCTTCTCCAGGGACGGCCATTACCTGGTCAAACGGGATGACCGGCTCTTCGATCACCATTACCGCCAACAACTCCGGGACGGTTACCGGAACTGCCTCCAATAACTGCGGGTCTGATTCTGAAACGGTGACGATCAATGTCACGCCCCGGCCGACTGTCGCCCCTCTACCCGACCTGGATCTCTGCGAGGGCGAACTCATCACACTGAACGCTCAAACGCAGAATGCCGATATGGTGCAATGGTCTAATGGTTTTGTGGGGAATCCCATTGTTTTTTCTCCTACCACCAGCCAGGTACTGACAGTATCCGCCTCCAGCCAGTGCGGAATGGCCACCGAGAGTATCAACATCAATGTCACGCCCCTTCCCCTGCTGTTCGTCATCCAGGGGGACCAAAGTATATGCCAGGGCCAGGTTGTCACACTGGAAGTACTGGTGGAAAATGCCGATAATTTTTCCTGGAACACCGGCCCTACTTCTCCCTCGATCATGGTCAGTCCCAGCCAGACCCAGGTCTTCACCGCTACCGCTTCCAATCAGTGCCAGACCCTACAGGAAAACATCATTGTCGATGTGATGCCGCTACCACAAATAGATGTCATTCAGGGCGATCAGTCTATCTGCATTGGCGAAAGCGTTACGCTGGAAGTTTTTACCCAGGATGCCCAGGATGTATTCTGGTCGAATGG
>JAGQXQ010000182.1 GCA_020436535.1 Phaeodactylibacter sp. | reverse complement strand
GCCAATGCCGACCAGGCGAATAATGATGGGGATAGCGAAGGTGATGTCTGCGATGAGGACGATGACAACGACGGTGTCCTGGATGTAAATGACAACTGCCCGTTCACTGCCAATGCCGACCAGGCGAATAATGATGGGGATAGCGAAGGTGATGTCTGCGATGAGGACGATGACAACGACGGTATCCTGGATGTAAATGACAATTGCCCGTTCACTGCCAATGCCGACCAGGCGAATAATGATGGGGATAGCGAAGGTGATGTTTGCGATGAGGACGATGACAACGACGGTGTCCTGGACGTAAATGACAATTGCCCGCTAACGGCTAATGCCGACCAGGCCGACCTCGACCACGACGGCCAGGGCGACGCCTGCGACCCCGACGTCTGCATCAACGGGGTGGTGAATTATCTGGTGGGCTACGTCGAAGGGTTGGGCATCAGGTCCACTGTTGAAAGAGCCATTACCAGAAGGCTGGAACTGGCGGCCACCAGATTCTGTTCCGGCAGCAGCACCAGTACGGTGATCACTTCCCTAAACAGCGCCATCAGCTATTTGCAGAGCCAAAGCGGCCGCGGTATCTCGTCTGATGCCGCCGATCACGTCATTGCCCAGGTAAATGCGCTGATCGATGCACTGAACCAAGGTATTGTAGTGTGCTGCATACCCCGCCCCGCCCCGCCCACGGCCCCGGGCCAGGTAGCCGCAGAACAGTACCAGCTGGAAGCCAACCCCAACCCCTTCAGTGGGCAGCAGACTATTCGCTTCTACCTGCCCGAGGCCGGGCCGGCTACGCTGGAGGTGTTCAACCTCAACGGCCAGCGGGTAGCCGCCCTGCATTCCGGATATCTGGACGCCGGGCAGCATGACTACAGCTGGAACGGCGCCGATGATGCCGGCCAGCAACTGAGCTCGGGCATTTACCTGATCCGCCTACGGACGGAGGAGGGAACCCTGGTCCAAAAGGTGAGTTTGGCCCGGTAGGACTTATCGGGCGCCAATGCACTAATGGCGCCCGAGTTTTTTCCTAACTTTTAGATGAGGCAGCCTCAAAAATCTCTTTTGAGGCTGCCTCTCGTTTTTATACTCTGAACGTGAAGTTTGGCCTGGACGTTTTGTTCTGCAGCGAGTTAGTCCAGGTTAATGATGGCGGAAAAGCAACAATTGAACGTACTCAGCAACCATTTTAAACCCGTTTATTCATTTTAAACCCGTTTATTCGCTTTATCTTGTTTCTAAAACTACTCCCACCCACCGAAACAACCGCCCCTTCTTCCTTGTTATTCCAAATGGATTCTAACCCAACAACCAACAACCAACATAAAACACACACTCCATGAAGTACAACCTCTTAGGCAACACCGGCCTGCTCGTCTCCGAACTGTGCCTCGGCACCATGACCTTCGGCGGCAGAGGATTCTGGACGGCTATCGGCGAACTGGACCAGAAGCCGGTGGACGAACTCTTCAAGCGCTCCGTTGACGGAGGCATCAACTTTATCGATACGGCGAATGTGTATTCCGAAGGCCTGTCGGAAGAAATGACCGGCAAGGCCATCCGCAACTTGGGCCTCGACCGCAAGCAACTGGTGCTGGCTACCAAAGTGCGTGGACGAATGGGCGAAGGGCCTAACCAAACGGGCCTTACCCGCGCCCACATCCTGCGACAGGTAGACGAAAGCCTGCAACGGCTGAATACCGACTATATCGACCTCTACCAAATCCACGGTTTTGACCCCTTCACGCCGCTGGAGGAAACCCTGCGCGCCCTGGAAGACGTCGTCCGCGCCGGAAAAGTGCGCTACATCGGCTGTAGCAACCTGGCGGCCTGGCACATCATGAAAGCACTGGCTTATTCGGACTACAACCACCTCTCCAGATTCGTATCCCTGCAGGCCTACTACACCATCGCCGGGCGAGACCTGGAGCGGGAGATCATCCCCCTGCTGAAAGACCAAAAAGTCGGGCTGATGGTGTGGAGCCCCCTGGCCGGCGGCCTGCTCAGCGGCAAGTACCAGCGGGACGGCAAAGGCCCCGAAGGCGCCCGCCGCGTAGCATTTGATTTCCCACCGGTCAACAAGGAACGCGCTTTCGACATACTGGACGTGCTGCACCCTATGGCTAAAGACAAAGGGGTTTCCGTCGCTCAACTGGCGCTGGCCTGGCTCCTGCATCAGGAAGCCGTGACCACCGTCATCATCGGCGCCAAGAAAATGGAACAGCTGGAAGACAACCTGAAGGCGGTGGAGGTGAAATTCACTTCTGAGGAGCTGCAAAAGCTCGATGGGGCCAGCCAACTGCCGCCGGAGTACCCGGGCTGGATGTACCAGATGCAGGGCAGAGACCGGCAGGAGCAGATGGAGAAGCTGGGTGTGAAGGGAGGTTTGCTGTAACTTCTCAATAAATCTCGTTTTGCTGCCTGTCCCGTAGGGACAAAAGTCCATTGCCAGGGCCGTGAGGCCCTGGAATAGGGGTCGCGCCGTATTAAGTCCTGTAAGGACGACAGGTTTTATCCCAATATATTGAGAAGTTACGGTTTGCTGAGTTAAAAGAATGAATGCCAATAGGATCGGCAAAGCGTACTTAGAAACTGTATTATTCCTGATTTTTCCACTTGTTCACTTTAGGTTGCGCTTCCTCTTTGGCTACCCAAAGTAGCCAATACGCCAGGCTTAGGTTCCTTTGTCTGGGCATCCAGCAACCGCACGCTCATCAAGCGGAAGGGCTTATTCTTCATATTCATATGGCAAAGAAACTAACCAAAAAACAACTCGAAACCCACCTTCAGCATCTTGACAAGAAGGAGCTCATCACGGAGGTCGGCAAACTATTCAGCCGCATAGAGCAGGTCCGCGAATACTACCAGATGGAATTTGGCGGCAAGGCTGAGCGGGAGGCTGTACTGGCGGATTACAAAAAGCAAATCCGCAGCCAGTTTTATTCCAGCCGCAACGCCAACCCCCTGGACCCAAAAGCCTCCGAGCTGCGCAAGATCATCAGCGCCTTTAAAAAGGTGGCAGTGGTCCCTTATGATATTGTGGACCTGATTCTCTATCGGGTGGAATGTGCTGTGGAGTTTACCAATGACTTTGGCGACATCGACGAGACTTTCTATGTATCCACTGAAAATGCTTATCGAGACGTGCTGCAACTCATAGAAAAGGAAAAACTGCATGACTATTTTCGTGTTCGCTGCGAGCAAATCGTCAACGATTCCAGCGGTATCGGTTGGGGCTTCTCCGATGCCGTATGGGAACTTTTTAATGATTATTTTCCAGACGAGGAATTGGATGAGGCTTGACACGTTTCCCCGTTCATTAATAAAACAAAAATCAAACCACAGATGCCAACCCGCCCCTACCTCCTCGCCGAAACGAACTGGAAAACCGTCAAAGACACCGATTACCAGGTAGCGGTGCTGCCCTGGGGCGCCACCGAGGCGCACAACTACCATCTGCCCTACGCCACCGATAATTTTGAGTCGCAATACGTAGCCGCCGAGGCGGCCCGCAAGGCGTGGGAGCAGGGCGCCAAAGTGATCGTGCTGCCCGGTATTCCATTCGGGGTCAACACCGGCCAGCTCGATGTCAAGCTGTGTATAAACATGAACCCGAGCACACAGTACGCCATCCTGAAGGACGTAGTAGACGTACTGCTTCGCCACCGGATACACAAGCTGGTGATCCTGAACGCCCACGGCGGCAACAACTTCAAAACGATGATCCGGGAGCTGGCGGCCGATTTCCCGGCTATGTTCGCCTGCAGCATCGATTTCTGGCGCATCGGGGACGCCAAAAAATACTTCGATGAACCCGGCGACCACGCCGGCGAGCTGGAGACCAGCATCCTCCTGCACCTCCATCCCGAGTTGGTCCGCCCACTGGAGGAGGCTGGGCCGGGTAAGGGCAAAAACTACCGCTTCAAAGGCTTTAAAGAAGGCTGGGCCACCTCCCAGCGCCACTGGACGAAGGTGACGGAGGATACCGGCGTGGGCAATCCCGCTAAATCGACCGCGGAAAAAGGGCGTGTATATCTGGAGATGGTGACCAATGAGGCGGGTGATTTTCTGGTGGAACTGGCGGCGACAGGGCTGGAGGAGCTGTATGAGTAGGGACGGGAATTAGGGGAGTGGTTAACGAAAATCCTTATATGAGTTAAGTAGTTTGGAAAAACGTTTATCCGACTAACTATCAGGGTTTTACCAATTTGTTGAATTAAAAATTGTTCCCAAATTCCCAAATTTGCGAAAAGCTGAATACTTTTGACTTTTTTATTATGAAGCTACAACACATCGATTTTTTCCCGGATTCCTTCTTCGTGGGCGCCCTGTTCCCTTTTGTGGAGGACGGGAAGTTGTTCCTGCTATCCGTTCAGCACCTGGACAAGTACAAAAAAGGGGAGGTCAATACCAAGTTGCCCGGCGGGTCCGGTGACAGAAGATTGGCTTCCGAAACGAAGTATTTTGCTCGCCTGGAGGAAGTCCTCGAGGCCTTGTCATTCGATCGCCGGGCCGTATTGCTGATTCTCAACCAGGAGTATAGCCGCCGTGCCCAGTTTGAAGACCATCCGCTCAGCGACAACGTGCTGTGGCTCTTCCAAACATTGGTGCTGAAATGCCTGGAAGCCACGGGTTATTATCCGGCCGACCTGGATCCCTGGGTGGTGGATGTGGTCAAACGTTCCGATGACCATTACCAGTACTTCCTGGAAATCAAGGAATGGTGGGATAAGCACGGAGACCGCGTGCAAATTCCCCAGCTCGATGAGGAATTTGTGCCTCTGGACAAAGATATCGTAGTGCCTCGCCAAAAAATGCCCTTGCTCGAATTCGAAGAGATCCTGATCGAGTCGCATTGCCGTCCGGTCGAATTCTATCTGGAACATCTGAAGGATAAGGCCCGCCAGGCCCGTAAGGATGGAGAATGATCATAGGCTGATACCGAGGTTCTCCAGGTCCTTTTTTAGGTCTTCTTCGGTGTAGTGGATATAGATATCGCGTTTGGCGAGTTCTTTCTGGAAACTGATCTGGTCTAACCCTGCCAGGTGCCGCGCCTGGCCCATACTCATTCTCTTTTTGTCGTACAGGTAGCACGCCAGGTCAACCAACAGTTCATCGGCTGTCATTTGAGCTTTTGCCAGGGTATCATCGGTTATTATCAAAGCCATGCTTTTCCTTTTGTGCTTACAATTTAGTGATTATTAGCAAAACATGCTTCATCGGCTTTTGGTTTCCTTTTATCAGGTAAGTTGGAAGCTCTAGTCCGCAGGTTGAGTTGTAGGTGTCACAGTTGTCTTCTTGAGGTTAGGCGGGGTAGGTTATTCCACCGAAACGTTCTGTTTTCCTGCACTCCGCTCACAAGTCCAAAAAAACAATCCACAACGTTTTTCTGGATTTTAAAAGAAGTGCCTCTGACTGCCTCTGGCTGGTATTTTCAGAAAGCCTGGCCAAATACGGCCATATGGGCACTTCTTCAGTGGCAGCAAGATTTTCAAAAACGGCCCAAAGCCAGGCAAATAGCAACTTGATTTTGGCATAGCCATCCCTTCGGGATTGGAACCAGTTTTTGGCACTGCTTCATTTGAAAGGACTTTGAATCCGAATGAAAAAAGTTAGTTTTGAGAAATGGTGAGTTAATAATACTGGACAGTCAAAAGTTATTTAGTACAGTCTTCCGGAGGAAGAATACCCGGTTATCTGTTAATTTTGCCAACGGATAAAAATCTACTGCTATATTTTTCAACAAATGCATATAGAATCGCTCATATCATACTTCAATAACCACCTTAGCCTGAATGAGGAAGAAAAGGCCTTCGTAAGGAAAAACTTCTTTGAAAAACGAGTGAAGCGTCGTCAATTCATTTTACAGGAAGGGGATGTGTGCAGACTCAATACCTTTGTGGCAGAAGGCTGTTTTCGAATGTATATGATTGATGAAAAGGGCAAGGAACACAACCTCCAATTTGCGGCCGAGAACTGGTGGATTGGAGATATTGGGAGTTTCCACAGTGAAAAGCCCAGTAAACTCTATATTGAAGCAATGGAAAATTCCATAATACTTCAGATAAGAAAAGAAGGCCAATTGCGCCTTTTTGACGAGCACCCTAAATTTAACAGAATATTCAGGGTGTTTACGGAAAATGCATTGGTTAGTTTTCAGAACAGGGTACTGCAAAACATCAGTTCAACGGCAGAAGAAAGATATCTGGACTTCATCGGCCGTTATCCCTATCTCCTCAATCGCATCTCAAACGTGCAAATAGCTTCCTATCTGGGTGTAACGCCCGAATTTCTAAGTACCATCCGAAAGAAATTGGCTACGTCTTAAACTATCTTAAGATTTTTTCTTAAACTACCTTATTGGCACACCACAAGCCATTTTCTGAATTTTGTCTTGTTGTTAAGTTTTAAAAAATAATACAAGATGGAAAAGAAAATAATTGCGGTTGTTGGCGCGACCGGTTTACAAGGTGAAGGCGTAGTTGGCGCTTTAACAAAAGAGGGTTCTTTCAAAGTAAGAGCCATTACCCGAAACCCTGATAGATATGAAGGCAAAGCTCATGAGGTAGTACAAGGTGATTTAACAGGCCTTGATTCTCTAACTGCTGCTTTCAAAGGTGCTCATGGTGTTTTTGTTGTAACCAATTTTTGGGAAGGTGCTGATGAATTTGCACAAGGAAAAACAGCCATTCAGGCTGCAAAAAATGCTAATGCAGATCATTTCATTTGGTCAACGTTGCCCAACGTTGGCCAAATAAGTCAGGGGAAATTTGAGGTTCCTCATTTTACAGGTAAAGCAAAAGTTGACGAATTAGTAAAAAATGCCGGATTTGTGCACTATACATTCGTTCGGCCTTCTTTTTATTTTCAGAATTTTTTTGGGCAATTATCTGCTCAGGCTCAACAAGATGGCTCTCTAGGTTGGACTCTCCCAATTGATCCGACAAAAAGAGTAATCCATATGGCGGATATAAACGACTTGGGGAAAGTGGTTGCCGGTGCATTCCTAAATCCAGAAAAAGTAGGTAAAGGAAGTTATCTATCCCTGGCCACCGAGATTAATAGCTTCAATGACGTTTTAGTTGCTTTTAAAGAAAATGGGAAAGAATATAGTTTTAACCATGTGCCAGGAGAAGTATTTTCTAACTTCTTTGAAGGAGCCGGTGAACTTGCCCAAATGTTTGCCTATTTCGAAGCTCATACTTACATGGGTCCAAATGCTGAACAGCAAATTGAATTAGCTAAAGAAATTGCAACGGAGAAGTTTACTTCTCTGAACGATTGGATTAAACAAAACGCCAAATAACATGAAAAAAATAGGAATAGCATTGTTAGCCTTATTTTTTATGGCTTCTTGCAACGAAAAGGATAATAAAGAAATAGATGGTGACACAACTCAAAAAGTAGAAATCATGCAAAAACAAGAAAAAGAAAAAATTGAAGCCTTATTGAGCGAATACAAAAAATCACTGAATACCTCGGATGCAAAACTAGCTCAAAGTTTATATACGAAAGACGGTATCTTTATGCCAACGGAAGCGCCTTCTGCGATCGGCTCCGAGAATATTCTGAAATCATACGAATACATTTTCTCACAGATCCAGCTGAACATTGAATTTTTCATTGAAGAAATTGAGATAGAAAATGATTTCGCGTTCGCAACAACCAGTTCAGAGGGCACGACATTGATCCGCGCGGCCGGAGATACCATACCAGAAGCCAATAGAGAGTTGTTCGTTTTTGAAAAGGTGGATGATGATTGGAAGATCGCCAGATACATGTTCAATAAAACCAGTCCACAGAAATAATCATGAAAGCAGCAGTCACAACCAAAGCAGGTGACCCAGATGTGATCGAGATTCAAGAAGTACCCCAGCCGGAAATCAGGCCCGGCTGGGTGCTTATCAAGGTAAAGGCATTTGGCCTTAACCGCTCTGAACTGTTTACCAGAAGGGGAGATTCTCCAGGCGTTACATTTCCACGAATTCAAGGGATAGAGTGTGTCGGAATAGTGGAAAATGATCCAACTAATACTTATCCCAAAGGGCAACAAGTTGCAGCAATTATGGGAGGAATGGGCCGTTTTTTCAATGGCGGATACGCTGAATATACATCCGTTCCAATCGATATCGTATTCCCGTTTGAATCTTCCCTTCCCTGGAGCGTTCTGGGGGCTATTCCGGAGATGTTTCAAACAGTATCAGGTTCTCTGAAACAGGCTTTGGAAATACAACCAGGAGAGGCCTTACTCATTCGGGGCGGAACCTCCTCGATTGGCATGTTGGCCTGTCAGTTAGCCAAAACCGAAGGCTTAGCGGTCATATCTACAACGAGAAACCCCGGCAAGAAGCAAGCACTGATCGACAATGGTGCAGATCATGTAATCATCGATGATGGGGAAGTTTCAACTGCTTTAAGAGAAATTTTTCCTGAAGGAGTCCATAAGGTATTAGAACTCATTGGTACTAAAACACTTAAAGACTCCCTGAAGTGCATTGGTTACAAAGGAATGGTTTGTATGACAGGGATTCTCAGTAATGAATGGACTATGACTGAATTTACCCCAATGGGAGATATTCCTTCCCTTGGTAGATTAACTGTTTACATGGGAGAATCCAAAAATCTTTCCAGGGAATTGTTGCAGGAATTTATCAATGGCGTTGAGCGCGAAAATATCCGTCTCAACATTGATAAGGTTTATAAGCTTGAAGAAGTGGCAGCAGCTCACCAATATATGGAGGACAACAAGGCAAAAGGCAAAATCATAGTTGTAATTTTTGCACGGTAGAAAGTAATGAAATCAACTACATCGATTTAGCTAAATTGGCAGTCTGTCATAACCTTCGTATTAATTCTAACCGTGTTTTCAAAGACATAGCAAAAAGGGGCAAAACATCTACCGGTTATTTTTATGGTTTGAAAATCCACTTGGTAATCAATGACATAGGAGGCCAGAGTATTGATCAGGAAATAGGCCATAAAGTTGCCGGAGGCACTCCACCGGTACTCAAAGCCGTATTCTTTCAGAACCGCCAGCTCATACAACAACTGCAGCATGGAGATCAGCGTCCAGGCGAGGGTGATCCACAGGACAGAGCGAAATTTCCGGTTCAAGTTTTTTGAGAATTTCATGGCGGTTTAAATATAGCGGAAATTCCCAAACCTATGTGTATCAATTCTCCGGATTGGTAGAGGATTAAATCTAAGAGCATGTTTGGAGGTCGGGT
>JAGQXQ010000181.1:2962-6216 GCA_020436535.1 Phaeodactylibacter sp. | reverse complement strand
GCCCTCTTTGATTATTGCGTTCAAATGGAAGGCCCATGGCGGCGGCATAAACGATATCCGGGTTTTGCGGGTTGACGCGCACCTGGGAAATGATGCGCTGCGCTTCCAGCCCCAAATGCTGCCAGGTAAGCCCTCCGTCTATACTTTTAAATACTCCATTACCGATGCCAGGATGACTGCTGATATTGGGGTCACCGGTTCCCACATAGACAACGTCCGGGTCGGTAGGGTCAATTTCAATATCTCCGATGGCCAGAAAAACCTGATCATCGAACAGTGGCTCCCAGCTAAGGCCGCCATCCGTTGTTTTCCAAACCCCTCCCCGGGCAAATCCGGCGTAAATGATATTCTCATCCTGGGGATGCACGGCTATGGTATTCGCCCGTCCGCCTATGTTACCCGGGCCGCGAACGATCCAATTTTCCTGGAAGCCCCTAAAGTCATTCCGGAAGGAAAGAGATTGGCGCGCCTCTTCCAATCCTCGGGTATAAGCCCGCATGTTGAATGCCGGATCGGGATAAGCCCGCTCCAGGGCAAAATAGTCATCGGGTTGGTACAGAGTTATCTCCTTAAAGTTTTGGGGCGCTTTTTCTGCACAGGAGAAAAGCAGCAATGAACACAACGCTGACAAAAGCAGTGAGGATAGTTTCATAAGCCAAATATTACCTGGTGGATGATCGATCGGAAAAAGTAAGATATTCCCGATAAAGGCTGGTATGAGTTAGATTGAAATATTGACATATTCCCGGCAAATGGACAGATTGGCCGGAGGCTGGTTTACGGCTCCCGTTCCAGAAACAATGCCCGGAATTCAGTAGCGTCCTCTGGTTTCATCCTACCGCTGAGGATGAGGCGCATTTCCCGGCGTTTGGAGGCGCTGTCGAAGCGTTGCTGCTCGATCTCGGTAAGCGGTAGGACGGGAGGTACCGGTTCGGGGTTGCCGTCATCATCCATGCCAACGAAAGTATAATAAGCGTGGTTACAGCGGCGCGGATTCCCTCCTTTGATGTCGTTGGCAAACACTTCGACGTGAATCTCAACCGAAGTTCGAAAGGCGCGGGTAACGGTGGCTTCAAGGGTGATGACATCCCCTAACTTTATGGGCTTCTGAAAAGAAACATGGTCTACAGAAGCTGTGACCACATGAGCTTCGCAGTGCTTACCCGCACAGATTCCGGAGGCAATATCCATCCACCTCAGCAGGTTGCCGCCCATCAGGTTGCCCATGGGGTTGGTATCATTGGGCATTACCATCTCGGTCATTACCGTGCGGGATTCGATGACTTTCCTCGGTTTCAATTGCTTACTCATGTAATAGTATAATTTTTTTAGTACCCGGACGCAAATAGTGATACATTGAACCAGGCTCAAGGCTCTGGTGTTCAATCATCCAGTCATTCATTAATTCTGTCCATGTACTTTATCGGATCATAACCCCTTGCCGGTTGATAAAAGGGATCCTTGTGAAGTTTTCTTCAACGATACTGCCATTGACGAAGATGTACTTCTTATCGTACATATATTCATCGTGCGTAAAACTCACCCAGTATTCGTTGGTCAGTCCGAATAGTTTCACCTGAATAGGTTCAATCTTGACCACCGAAAGTGGTGGTATCTCTTCGAAAAAATGGCGAAGGATGGTTGTTTTCATTTTCTCTCCTTCTACCTTACCGTAGCCTCTGGAGTTGACCAGAACGTTCGTAATAGGCTCTTCCTTGAGGTTGATGAGATAAGTATCCCACAATTCCTCTTCAGTGGCCATTCCATCCCTTGGCACAACGGCAATGGCAATGTCTTCTACTTTCAAGTTGGGTATATCTTTCATCATAATTCAGAACACGAATTGAGGTACAAGAAATGCTTATTACCCAGTGAACTCAAAATCGAACAAGCCGGCAAAATGCTGCCTGAGCTTGCCTTTTACTTCATTTATAGAGACTTCTCGGCCGAGTTCCCTGGCCAGAGAAGTAACATCTTTGTCTTTATCATCGATCCCGCAGGGGATAATGTTGTCAAAATGAGACAATTGCGTATTGATATTAAATGCAAACCCATGCATGGTCACCCAGCGGCTGAGGTGGACACCGATGGCGCAAATCTTTCGCTTGGGCTGCTGACTGTTGCCCTCCAGCCAAACCCCTGTGTAGCCTTTTTCCCGTTTCCCTTGCAACCCGTACTCTGCGATCGTAAGGATAACAGCTTCCTCCAAAAAGCGAACGTACTTATGTACATCCGTAAAAAAGCAATCCAGGTCAAAGATGGGGTACCCCACAATTTGCCCTGGCCCGTGGTAGGTGATGTCTCCTCCCCGGTTGATCTTGAAAAATTCAAAACCTTCCCGAGCCAGCCCCTCCTCATCCAGCAGAAGATGGCTCATCGAACCGCTCTTTCCCAGAGTATATACCGGGGGATGTTCGCAAAAGAGCAAGTAATGGATCTGCTCTTCCTGGTGTCCAGGCGCCAGTTTCCGGTTACTCAACTTCCTATCTACCAGCTCCTTAAGTTTTTCGGCCTGGTATTCCCAGGCATCTTTGTAGCTGATCAGGCCCAAGTCTTGAAATACAACTTTCTGCATTTTTAAAAAATGTGGCGCAAAGGTAAAGATTCTGAGCCAAAAAATAACATTCAATGTTTAAGTAGTGGCCAAAAAGACAAACCAGATTTTGCGAGCTTCATAAGTTTACCGGAGAGTCCTCATTGTAAAACTTGTCAGGGCCATTTTCAATAAAAGTGAAAAATTGAGTTAATTTAGTGGAGGTTTCGGCTAGCAACCGGCGCCGGCGTTCAGTGGCCACTACTCCTCCCCTTTCCATTATTGAATTTTAATTACAACCGATTATGAATACGCGGATAGCAACCATCACACTCACATTGGCCTGCTGCTTTTTCATGGCATTGCCGGGCCGGTCTCAGGCGCCGGATTTCACGGTTACGGATAGCCAGGGGCAGCCTCACCAACTGTATGCCAATTACCTGAACCAGGGTAAAACTGTGGTGATCAAACTATTTTTCACCTACTGCCCACCCTGCAATGCCATAGCACCTTTGGTCGAGCCGCTCTACCAGGCCTGGGGTGGTGGCGACGGCGACGTCGAATTCATCAGCCTGAGCACCAAGAATGACGACACCAGTGCGGATGTCGCCGCATATAAGGCTAACCATGGCCACACCTGGCCGGGGGTGGGCGCTGATGGAGGCAGCCTGGCCGCCAGCCTTCCCTACCGGGATGGCACCTTCGGATTGTTTTTCGGAAC
>JAGQXQ010000181.1:0-2900 GCA_020436535.1 Phaeodactylibacter sp. | reverse complement strand
GCTACGATCGCTGCGGTTGATGCCGCCATTGCCGCTACCGGCGCGATTCGCCCTCTGGTCAACTTCACCGGAGGAGGCAGTATCAATACCCCACAGGGAGACGCCATCAATGGTGTGACGGTGGGCGTATCAGAACTGCCGGGCACAACAGGAACCTCCAACACCAGTGGGCAGTATAGCTTCAACGCTCAACTCGCCCCCGATGAGCAATACACCTTGCAGGCTTTCAAAGCCGGTGGGGACCGCAACGGGGTAAGCACGCATGACCTACTGCTCATCAGCCGGCATATCCTGGGAGTAGCCGCTTTTGACAACCCCCTTCAGATCATCGCTTCCGATGCCAACCGGGATACGAAGATAACTACCCTCGACCTGATCTTCCTGCGGCGCCTTATCCTGGGCATCGACACCGAATTTAACGATCAGGAATCCTGGATTTTTATCAACTCCGGTTACCAGTTTCAAAACCCGGGTGACCCCTTCCACGAAGTCTATTCCGGTGATGCCGGCAAAGTGTTTTTCTCCCCGCTTGACGGTGCCCCGCTCAATTGGGTAGGCATCAAAGTCGGAGACGTAAACGATAGTGCAGACGGCAGCCAGTAAGGCAGGTATTCATATTGGGCTTTATTCCAAAATAGTCCGTTAAATACCGCCCCTTTTTTAGGCTGATTCTTTTGAGACCGCCTCCCGGCTATTATATTTGCACAAAATGAAAAATTAGTATGAGTACCCGTACAATCGCTATTCTTTTATCCTTTGTAATGTATACGGCCTGCCAGCCTTCAGGCGCCGATCAGCAGGGCCAGGAAAAAAACGACGTAAACAAGGAAGCAACCGTCGATACGCTCCGTTATCCTCAGGAAACTCATTTGAAAAATCTGAGACAGCTGACCTTCGGCGGGGATAACGCTGAGGCTTACTGGAGTTTTAGTGGCCAGCAATTATCCTTCCAGGCTACCAATGAAAGTTGGGGCACCGAGTGCGATCAGATCTATTATATGCCCGTTGCCGGCTTTTCGGGTGAGCAGCCTCCTTTGGTGAGCACCGGCAAAGGGAGGACGACCTGCGCTTACTTTATGCCCGGAGACAAGAGCATTCTCTACGCTTCCACCCATTTGGGCAGCGAGGCCTGCCCGGAAGTGCCCCGTTCGGTACAGGGCAAATACGTGTGGCCGATCTACGCTGATTTTGACATCTTTGTAGCCGACCTGGATGGGAAAATCACCAAACAGCTGACCGATAGCCCCGGATATGATGCCGAGGCGACCGTTTCTCCCGATGGCAAAAAGATTGTATTCACCTCCACCCGCTCCGGTGACCTCGAACTATGGACCATGGATATCGACGGCTCCAACCTCCAGCAGGTGACCAATGAATTGGGCTACGACGGCGGCGCCTTCTTTTCTCCTGACAGCAAGAAGCTGGTCTTCCGTGCTTCCCGCCCTCAAACGGAGGAAGAAGTAGATTTGTACAAAAGCCTTTTGGCGGAGAATGTGGTGCAGCCTACCAATATGGAGGTCTTTGTTTGCAATACCGACGGCAGCGATATGCAGCAGGTAACCCGATTGGGCAAAGCCAATTGGGCGCCCTACTTCCACCCTTCCGGTGAGCGCATTCTCTTTGCCTCCAACCACCATACCGATAGCGGCCGTCAATTCAATATCTTCTCGATCAAGCTGGATGGCAGCGGACTGGAACAAATCACCTTTGACGACACCTTTGATGCGTTTCCTATTTTCTCCCCGGATGGCAGTAAGATCGCCTTCTCTTCTAACCGGAACAACGGAGACACCAGGGATACCAATGTCTTTGTTGCCGATTGGGTAGAATAACAAACAAAACGATAACCAGCCAGCTTATGCGCCTGGAATTTCCGACTGACTTTTTCTGGGGAACGTCTACCTCCGCCACTCAGGTGGAGACTGCGTCAGCTCACAACTGGCGCGGGTTTAAATCAAGGGATGGTTATATACTGGATCAAACCACCCGCCACGAAGAACTCCGGGAACTCGATGCAGGCTTCATTTTGCAATTCGGCACTGTTTACCGTTGCGGCGTCGACTGGGCAAGGCTTCAGCCCGAGCCCTTCGCCCCTTTTGTGGAAGAAGTAGTAGAAGAATACAGGCGCTTTTTCCAGTTGCTCAACAACGGCGGCACCCGTATTCTGTTTGTCATGCATCATTTCACCAATCCGCTTTGGTTCGAAAATAATGGCGATTGGCTCAATGAAGACAACATTTCCGCCTTTGTCGATTACGCCCGGCAGTGCATTGAAAATTTTGAACCCTATGTTTTCAACTGGAATACCTTCAACGAACCCAATGTTTATGCGCTGAACGCCTACTTGCTGGGGTTTTTCCCACCCCATAAACGCAGCTTTTTCAAGGCTAACCGGGTTCTGCGCCATCTGAAGCAAGCACATGAGGTGGTGTATGACCTGCTCAAAGCGAAGTGCCCCGAAAAACCGGTGAGCATTTCTCTGAATACTGGCAGCTTTGAAGGAACCAACTGGTTGGGCAAAATTCTCGCCAAGATTACAGACTGGTGGTTTATTGACCGCGCCGCCCGCCATTTTGAAAAGGTGGATTACTGGGGAATTAGCTACTATGCGCATGTGCCGTTCACCCCTTTTCCCATCACGGAGATCGAAAAGCCCGGCAAGCTGGATGAGATGGGCGTGCCTCACGACAACATGTGGGGGTATAAACCGGAAGGGCTGGGCAAGATACTGCGTCGGTTCCACAAGCGGTACGGCAAGCCGCTCATTATGGCCGAAAGCGGGATCTGCACCGATGACCCCCAGCGCCGCATTCAGGCGATTAAGGATTACCTTAAGGTTTGCCACCGTGCGATACAGGAGGGTGTAGTCCTAAAGGGCTTCATCCACTGGAGCACCTGGG
>JAGQXQ010000665.1 GCA_020436535.1 Phaeodactylibacter sp. | reverse complement strand
CCAGCGTACAGAATGATCCCCGAGACAACTCCCTGCCTGATTATGACCCCCATCTCTTCTTTTATAAGGGGCGCTAAATTAGCAAAAGTAACCTACCTTTTTATGCTTTTAAATATTTTAATCTTAGTTTTGCCCCCTGTTCTCTGATAGCTAGGTTTAGTTTTTATTATTTTGCTTCACTGCTGGGGTTATCACTTTTGGTAGCCCTTTGTTGTTTTTAAAACGTTCAACAACAGATGGGTAAATTCGGTTGGCACCGCTGGTCCCGGTTATGGTACAGAGCGACTAATCCATTTCATACGGTTGCAGAAAACCCGATTATTGTATTGGGTAACCAGAAATCCGGCACTACCGCTATTGCTAAATTGATCGGCCTGGCTTGCGGGCAGGGCACTCAGCTCGACATCGAAGCCCTGTGGGAACCCAATTGTAAACGAATCCTCAATAAAGAACTCAGCCTGCCGGAGGTCATTCAGAAAAACAAACGCTTCTTTTCCAGCCCCATCCTCAAGGAGCCCAATTTTTCTTTGCTCTATCCCCAATTGGAAGCGTCCTTTCCGGATGCAACATTCCTGTTGATCGTTCGCGACCCGAGGGATAACATCCGCAGCATCCTCAACCGGCTCAATCTTCCCGGTGATAAGGCCCGGCTTTCTCCCAAAGAGTTCCGCTCGGTCAATAAGCACTGGCGTGCGCTTTTTGACGCCTCCCGATATGATAGTGACAGCACGCAGTATATTGAGTTGTTGGCCTCCCGATGGAATACCTGTGCCGAACTTTTTCTGAAAAATCAGGAGCGTGTCCTGGTTTTCAAATATGAAGATTTCATCAAAGATAAGTTAGGTAGCATTCGCCGCATATCCCGGAGGCTCGGCTTGGAGCCAACAGTCGACATCTCTTCCAAAGTGAACATCCAATACCAGCCGGCCGGCAACCGCAATATTAGTTGGAAGGATTTTTTCGGGGAAGATAATCTGAACAGAATTGAGGATATTTGCAGTGATAGAATGGAAAAGATGGGGTATGGCCTCAGTTTTTCTCAAAATACAAAGGCTAATGCCAGTTAGGTGGTTATGAAAAAATAACGAAAGGTGCAACAAGAACAAAGAGAAATAGTAGAAGCTTTTTACGATGGCTTTCAACAAAAGCTTATCAAAGATTACCTGTTGGGTAATCCGCGTATTGTTGCGGCTATTCAGTTTATGCAAGAGCATATACGGCCCAATTGTGCTTCCATCCTGGATATCGGCTGTGGGTTGGGATGGTCTACTTATGAATTTGCACGCTTTTTTTCCAGGGCTACAGTTCTGGGGGTAGATATTAGTTCAGGCTTGGCTGGTATGGCAGCGCATTTATTCTCTCGTCCCAACCTGGACTACCGCAAAGTGGACGTGACTAGTGAATCTTTTTCCTTTGATCAGCCCTTCGACGCCATTACACTGATAGATGTGTATGAACATATTCCTATTTCGGAGCGGGTCAACTTTCATCAACATTTGTATCGTCTGCTTTCCGATAGTGGCCAGTTACTGATCGCGACCCCAACGCCCCTGCATCAGCAGTGGCTGCGGGAACATGCGCCCGAAGGTTTACAACCGGTCGATGAAGATGTTACCCTGGAAGATATGCAGGCCCTTGCTCATGCTTTAGACGGGCAACTGACCGTCTTCAAAAACATCTCCATCTGGAACACCAACGATTATTTTCACGCCCTGATTGAACGACAACCGGTGTATCAGGTGATCGAAGGCCACAGGCCTGGCCGGCTTACTCCTAAAATCTGGCGCCTGGGAAGAACCCTCCGCCGTTTGCCCTGGCGCAACAACCCCATCTTTGAACTGGACACCCTGAAGTATTTCCTCAAAACCTTTTTTTCTACCAAATAGTCCGGATCATTCTATGAAGATTTTATATTTTATTCGAAGATTTAATGACCTGACCCATACTTTTGTTTATAATGAAGTGAAAGGCTTGTTGGAAGAAGGGCAAAACCTCAAAGTGGCCTGTATTCAGCGCGTCCATAGAGAACAATACCCCCTGGAAGGGTTGGAATTGCTTCCCTTTAGCATCCCACAGAGAATCATGAACAACTTTTTTGTACGCATTGGTATTCGGATGCGTTTTCCTAACCGCCCACTGCGGCGGGGGATCGGTGCTTTACTGGAAGGCTTTCAACCGGAAGTTATCCATTGTCAATTTGGTCCGGATGCTCTGAATTTCATCGATAACTATCAAGGGGAGCAGACGCCGGTATTCATTACCTTCCATGGATTTGACGCCTCTATTTTGCTCCGGAATAAATTGTACTGCCGTCGCCTAGACGAGCTTTTCCAACGCCCCGACGTCTTTCCGCTTTTCGTTTCTGAATATATGGCCAGGAATGTAGCTCGCTTTGTTCCAGTGCCTCGTTATAGTGTTTTCTATTGCGGGACAAATTCCGAATTTTTCCATCGGAAGGCGCCTATGCCGGTTCCAGAGCCGTTTACTTTCCTTCAAGTTTCGAGTTTTCGAGAGAAAAAAGGACACGAATATACGGTTCAAGCCTTTGCCCGGTTGTTGCAACTGCAGCCCGATTTGGATACTCGACTGATCCTCGCCGGCGATGGGCCTCTTCGTTCTGAAATAGAACAGCGTTGCCGCGAGTTGAATATCCAAGGTTGGGTGGAATTCCCCGGACACGTGACGCCTGAGCAAGCTCGTAGCTTGATGGAACAAGCCCATGCTTTTGTCCACCACAGCGTTACCGGGAAAAAGGACGGCGATAAGGAAGGCCTTCCCACTGTTATTATGGAAGCCATGGCAATGGAACTGCCCGTGTTGAGCACCCTTCATTCCGGCATCCCCGAATTGGTGGAACACGGCGTCAATGGATATCTGGTGGAAGAGCGCGACGTGGAGCAGTATGCCCGCTATATGGAGCAGATATTGAGCTGGGGCCCAAAACCGGAGAACCGGGAGAAGGTCAGGAAGAGCTTTGAAAAGCAGAATCACGCCAAAGAGCTGCTGCAACACTATCGGAAGGCGCTGGAGGTAATGGGCCACTCAGAAGCTTCTGCCTAAACGAACCTATCCGCCCGCTACTTTTTTCATCATCCGCTCCTTTCTGAAGTTCCGGATGAACCGCCCCTCTTCTTTACTAACGATATAATCCTCTCTCCGCAGCCAGCATAGTAGCCAGCCCCAAAGCACCGCCAGTCCGGTCATCCCATAGGGCTTATTGAGATAGCCCGCCTTGAGGGCGCTGATGAAAGTAATGAAAAAACCGTATCGCATCCGGTACATGGCCGTGCCCACTTTCACCCGGATTTTCAGGGAGCCAGTCTCCGCCCCGAGGGTGCGGTGGTGTTTCACTTTCAGGCTGCTGTCCACCTGTATCTCCCAGCCATGCATGCGGGCGATGAGCTCATCTACCGTATCCCAGCCCATCGACCGGCGCAGGCCACCGATGGCTTCAAAACAATCCTGCCGGTAGGTCTTGAAGGCGCCGGGTAAATAATCCCGGTCCGAAAAGTGCTCGTATACCCACTCTCCGTTTTTCAGGGTGGTGATCATTCCGCCGGCCAACCCCAGCCGGGGATTGGCCTGAAACATTTCGGACAAACGCCGGTAATAATGCGCCGGCAACTCGATATCCGCATCGAGCTTGGACAGGAATTGATATTCCACATCTATTGCTTCATATCCAAGATAGAAGGCCCGGACCACCTTTGCCCCTGCCGATCGCTCTTCTTTCTTTTCATTATTGACCAGCTTTATCCAGGGATACTGTTCTGCGTACTTCCGGACGATCTCCGGGGTAGCGTCTTTAGACCCGTCGTTGACCACAATAAGCTGCTGCGGCAACACCTCCTGGGCAACAATGGAATCCAATGCCTTACCCAGGTATTGTTCTTCGTTATAGGCGGGTATAATGATAACGTACTTCATGCTCCTCGACGTTGCAGGCTATTTTGGCGCACAACCGTTATTTTTAT
>JAGQXQ010000664.1 GCA_020436535.1 Phaeodactylibacter sp. | reverse complement strand
CGGAATTCAAGGCTTCTGTAGTTCCTCTTTGTGCCTTTAGACAATACTTGTGATTCTGTAATATACTTATCGACGAATTTGAGGAGTGAACCGCTGTCGTTTGTACCAATCTCATCGAATCCCCCACCTTTTATGAAATGTTCTTCAACCTTATTTCTAAATGCCCTTATCTTTGAGTTGTAAACCTTAGAGAGAGGGTGCTTGGGCCTAACGATTCCACGCTTATCGTCAAAATCTTGAGGGGTGACATAAATGCCTTCAACAGGATAATATTTTTGCTGGCGATGGAGGTTTACGTAAACCTTTACGCTGCACGTTCCGTCCTGGCGAGGAGCATACTTCCAGCAGACAGTTTTAAAATACATCGTTAGCGATTTGATTTTAAAACTAATTTAAAAAAAGCGCCTAATAAATGCAAAGAAAGACAAAGAAATACAACCTAAAAAAGCCTGCTGAATTAACGGCGACACCCCAAAACCCTGTAAATACAGTTGTTGCAGACACCATAGTATTAACTATTATATAATTCCCGCTTTACATTCACTTCACAAATAACCCTGAAATTGTGGGGGTTAAATAATTCGGTTGCACCACAACCAAATAAAACCACATTATCAGGCCATTATGAAAAGGGAGCTCGATGTCGTTATCTTATCCGATGTTCATTTAGGTACTTATGGCTGCCATGCCAAGGAGTTGCTCAATTATTTAAAGAGCATTAAACCTGGCATGCTTATTTTAAATGGCGACTTCATCGATATGTGGCAATTCCGGAAGCGCTACTTTCCCAAAGACCACATCCAGGTCATTCAGTACATCCTGAAAATGGCTTCCAAAGGGGTTAAAGTGTATTACATTACCGGCAATCACGACGACGCGCTGCGCCGTTATTCTGACTTTTCTGCAGGGAATATCCACCTCCGTGATAAACTCATCCTGCAACTCGGGGGGAAGTCCTATTGGATCTTCCACGGTGATATCTTCGATCTGTTCATTCAATATTCTCCCTTTATTTCCCGCCTGGGTGGCAAGGGGTACGACTGGCTGATCTTTCTGAACCGCTTCATCAATAACCTGCGGCAGGCGATGGGCCTGTCCCGGATGTCCTTCGCCAAAAAAGTGAAGCACAGGGTGAAGGAAGCCATTAAATTCGTCAGCGATTTTGAAAACACAGCTTTGAAACTGGCTGCCGAGGAAGATTACGACTACGTCATCTGCGGGCACATTCACCGCCCCCAGATGCGAACCGAAGAATTGCAGGGCAAACAGGTCACTTACCTCAACTCAGGTGACTGGGTGGAAAACCTAACCGCCCTGGAATACAACTGGGAGCGCTGGTCCATCTACGAATACCACGAAGTAGATTATCAGTACGTCAATCCCAAACTGATGGCCGGAGACGCTCAGGAAGAGGAGGACAATAGCGCCGCCGGGAACCCCAGCATAGAAGAGATCTATCAACACATCCTCAATAAGCCCGTGGGAGGCAAAGAGGTGGTTTCGTGAATTCGGGGTTCGAATGAATTAACAAACGAACCCCGAATTCCGTCTCCTTACGGCCTCGGCTTCTTTCCAATCGAGATCATATTGGCAAACAAGCGGAACGCGCCGGGCACTCCCGCCGGCAATTCCCGGAACCAGCTGTAGCCGGTGTAGATGTAATAGCCCTCACCGTAGCGGGCTACGAGCAGGCCGCCGTTGCGGGGCGGCTCTCCGGGGTCGTTGCTGGAGAGAATGGGCTCGTACTGTTCCGCCCACTCGTTGGGGAAGTAAAGGCCCCTTTCCTGCACCCAGCCGTCAAAATCCGATTCCGTGATCTTATTGGGCCAGTTCAGGATGGGATGTTCGGGCTTCAGGAAGCGCACCGGAGCGTTTTCTACCGTCACCCGGTCGCGGGAGATCTTCAACGGATAGGGGGCAAGGTCTTCCATGGGGATGGTCAAGCCGAAGTTTTTATTGTATTGGACGATCAGAGTTCCCCCTTTTTTAACGTATTCAAAAAGGGCCGGTTGGAAAAAACGGGCCCTTTCCAGGGCATTGTAAGCCCTGACCCCGAGGATTACCGCGTCAAAGCGCTGGAGGTTTTCCAGTGTAATATCCCCTTCCTTCAAAAGAGAGACATCATAACCGATCTGTTCCAGGCTGGCGGGTATTTCATCACCCAGGCCCATGATATATCCTATGTCATTACCGGCTTTTTCCAGCTCTACCCGCGCCACCTTCGCGGATGCATCCCGCAGGATGGTTTGCACCGGTAT
>JAGQXQ010000180.1:14577-19228 GCA_020436535.1 Phaeodactylibacter sp. | reverse complement strand
ATTTACTTAATTTACAGAGTACTTACTCCTACCAATTCTTTACTCACTTCCCACAACTGCCGCGCCAAAGCATCGCTACGCCCCGCTTCCGAAAGCTCCCGCCGCCGTTGTTTATCATCGAAAAACAGGCCGCTGGCATCCTTTACTTCCGGCGAAGTAGCGAGATAAACGGACGTGCCGGCTCCTTTATCCGGCGTTTCCATAAGCACCTTTAGCAGATGCCAGAACAGAGAAGTGTACCACTTCGAGTGCTTATTGCCAAATGGTGTAAAAATAAGGATAGAATTGATGCCTGCCCTCGCAAATGCTTTGGCGGATAAAAGGATTGAATTTTGGACAAACGCTAAATAATTCTCAAAATGCAACACCTATGGGTGGGAAAATGATTCGTTCGGCTCAGCAGGATTGCTTATTTTTAGCAACCAAAAAACAATACGCTTATGTATCGGATACTTGGATTGGCGATTCTTTCCGTATTATTCTTCAACTGCAACCGAAAGGTGGCTAGCCTAACCAAAGAGGCGCAGTTGCACCAGAAGGCCGACAAACTGGCCCATCAATATATCATCACCGACGGCCATGTGGACCTGCCCTACCGCCTGAGAGTGCAAAACTTCCGCCTGGAACGCGAATACATCGGTATCCCGGTTGAAACCGCAGAGGGCGATTTCGACTACGTGCGCGCCAAAAAGGGCGGGCTCGACGCCCCTTTCATGTCCATCTTCATCCCCGCCTCCTATCAGGATGGCCGCGCCAAACTGCTGGCCGACTCCCTGATCAATATGGTGCGTAGTATCGCCGAGGCCCATCCCGATAAATTTGCCATGGCTGCTGCTCCGGCTGAGGTGGAAGCCAACTTTAAAAGGGGGCTGATCTCCCTGCCCATGGGCATGGAAAATGGCGCTCCCATCGAGGGGGACCTTCGCAATGTCGCTTATTTCCACCAGCGCGGCATTCGTTACATCACACTTACCCATAGCAAGGACAACCACATCTGCGATTCTTCCTACGATACTACCCATACCTGGAACGGCCTGAGCCCTTTCGGGCGCGAGGTTGTCCTGGAGATGAACCGTGTAGGGATCATGGTAGATGTGTCCCATATCTCCGACAGTACTTTCTGGCAGGTCATGGACTTTTCTAAAGCGCCCTGCATTGCTTCCCACTCTTCCTGCCGGAAATACACCCCCGGTTTCGAGCGCAACATGAACGATGAAATGATCAAACGCCTGGGAGAGAACGGTGGCGTCATTCAGATCAACTTCGGCACCGATTTTCTAAATGGAGAGATGAGCAAACAAAATGATGAGATGCGCGAAGAACTTAACAAACTTTTGGAAAAGGAGGGAATGAAAGACTCCGATGCTGGCGCTCAACCCATCATAGATCAGTTCGTGAAAGATCACCCTACGCTCTACGCCGACGTGCAAACTGTAGCTAACCACATCGACCATGTGGTGGAGTTAGCCGGAGTGGACCACGTAGGCTTTGGCTCTGATTTCGATGGGGTAGGGGACAGCCTGCCCACCGGCCTGAAAGATGTCTCCCAGTATCCCAACCTCATCTACGAGCTGCTCAAACGCGGCTATTCAGATGAAGATATCGAGAAAATGTGCTACAAAAACGTCTGGCGGGTTTGGAAGGAAGTAGAACGGGTGGCGGCGGAGATGTGAGCGAGTGGAAAGATAAAGCGGTTACCCGGAAGCCTTGAGGTGTAGAGAAGATGACGATCGAGCTTCGTAATGGAATACTGGAAGCGGCTCACCTGGAGGTAAGCCGGGATTCCCGCTACGTGCAATTGGCGGAACGCATTTTGCCGCGGATGATTGAAAAACAGTCGCTACAGGTGGATGCAATCACCGGGGCAACCACCACCAGCAAATGTATTCTGAAAGCAGCGGAAAGAGCATCAAAGAAAGAGCCAAAATAAAATCAGAGGAAATTATCAAACCAGCCTCAGATAAGTATTAGGTTTTGAAAAAGTACGCGCTTCGTTTCGAAAATCACTATATTAATCCGCAAAACCAACAGCAAACCTAACCAAAAAATAGAGGCCATGCATACGACCTATCGTTCCCTGATCCTTCTGCTTTTTCTGGCGCCCACCTGGCTACTGGCGCAACCAAGCACCCTGGATGCCAAATTGTTTAACCTGCCGGATATCATCTTCCAAAAGATCGATACCCCAAAGGGCTTTGAGGCGGCCTATGAACTGCAGGTCCGCCAACCCGTGGATCACGCCGACCTTTCCAAAGGTTATTTCTACCAACGGGCTTACCTGTCACACCGTAGCTTTGAGGCGCCTATGGTGATCGCAACCGAGGGCTACCACCGGCCCTCCAACCGCTTGTATGAGCTCACCAATTACCTGGAAGCCAATCAGTTGGATGTGGAGCACCGCTATTTTGGAACTTCCCTGCCGGATAATCCGGACTATAAATATCTGAATCTCAAACAGGCCACTGCCGACCTGCACCATATCCGGGAGCTGCTGGGGCAGATCTATCAAAACGCCTGGGTGAGCACCGGCATCAGTAAGGGCGGGCAGACGACCATCTTCTACCGTTATTTTTACCCGGAGGATGTGGCGGCGGCGGTCCCTTATGTGGCCCCTCTCAATCTCGAAATCAAAGACCAGCGCATTTATACCTTTCTGGATACCATTGGTTCGGATGCTTGCCGGCAGGCCATCCGAGAAGTTCAATTGCGCCTGCTGAAAAACAGGGACGAGGTGCTGCCCCGCCTGAAGTGGTACGCTGAAGGCGCCGGTTATCAGTTTACTTACCTCACCCTGGAGCAAGCCTTCGAGTATGGTGTATTGGAATATCCCTTTTCTTTCTGGCAGGTGGGAGCGGCGGCCTGTGAGGAGATTCCCGACGCCCAAACGGCTGAGCTGGATGATGTGTTGCAGCATTTCATGACTGTAACCGGCCTTTCGCTCTTCACTGATGAATCGATGACGGCCTATGCCTCTCACTACTGGCAGGCAGGTACGGAAATGGGCTATTACGGTTACGAAACGGATGATTTTAAGGGCCTGCTAAAAGCCGTTTCTGATGAGCCGAGCGCCATTTTTATGCCTGGCAAGGTACCTATCACTTTTGAGCCTTCGTTTGTGAAGAAGGTTTATGAGTGGACCCAAACGAAGGCCAACCATATGATCTATATCAACGGCGGCATCGACACCTGGTCGGCCACCGGGGTGCCGCCAACTGATAAAGTGGACGCCCTCTGGTTCATCATGCCAGGTAAGAACCACGCCACTGCCCGCATTCGCAATATGGGCGAAGCTGACCGGGAGCGGTTGTTGAAGACACTTGGTAAATGGATGGATGAGGAAGTGAAAAATAAACCTTAGTTTCGCGGCGAGGTTTTTTGTTGCGTTTTTCCAGTTTTGCCGGCACGTTCCGGGAGAACCGGAAAAACGCAACGCTCTGGAGCTACCCGTGGGTAACACAATGCCTGCGCCATCCGTTTTGTGGATGAAAAAATAAAACGACATGAGAACTGCAGTACTTTCCGTAGGCCTTTTCCTTTTTACATTGCCCTCCCTGGTGGCCCAGGAAGGTGGGGCAACGGTTGATTCCGACACCACTATCTACGAAGCGGTAGAGGAGATGCCCCGCTTCCCCGCCTGTGAAGGATTGGATACAACCCTTCAGGCTAAAAACCAATGCGCCCAGCAGGCGCTTTTATCGGTGATGTATAAAAACATCAAATACCCGCTGGAGGCCCGGCAGGACAATATAGAGGGCACCGTGGTGGTCAGCTTTGTGGTGGAAAAAGACAGCATCCTGAGTAATCTCCGGATCGTTAAGGATATTGGCGGCGGTTGCGGGTTGGAAGTGCTGCGCGTGGTAGAAGGCATCAACGAAGCCGGCGTCAAGTGGGTGCCAGGTAAGAACAATGGTAAAGTGGTGCGCTCCCGTTTCAACCTGCCTATCAAGTTCAAGTTGGAGGAGGTGCCTCCCTACACCGTCATCGGCCGGGATACGATTTACACCGAATTTGAAAAGCCGCTGGAATTTAAGGGGGGAGACGAGGCGCTGCAAGCTTATCTGACGGATAACCTCGATTATCCGCCATCAGGGAATGACTCCTGCCTGATCGGTAGCATTGAACTGCAGCTCATGGTGCGCCCCAATGGGGACGTACGTATTCTGGACCTCATTGACTACAGCGGCCTGGACTTCGACTTCTGGTACGAGGCCATTAGCCTGGCCACTTCTACCTACGGAAAATGGGAGTCTGCCACGTTCGAAGGACGTCCGGTTACCGCTGCTTATAACATTACGCTGCCCTTCATCCCGGCGGCGCCCGGCTGCCAGCAGCGGGTTGAACAATACGACCAAGCCAACCAACTGGTTCGGGAAGGCGCCGAGCAGTTCGACAATGGTGAAAAAGAGGCCGGCATAGAAAAACTTTCTCAGGCCATCGCCTTGTTTCCTGACAATGCCAACTTCCTCATCATGCGAGGCCAGGCTTTTATGGATATGAACCGGTTTGGAGAGGCCTGTGAGGACCTCACCCGCGCCCGCCGGATTTCCTATATCGACTGGTACGACGGGGTGTTGCCGGTGATTTGTAAGCAGGAGTAAGGGCCGTCAGCTGACAACTTCGTGTCTGCTGACTTGAACTGCGCGCAAAGCCC
>JAGQXQ010000180.1:8847-14439 GCA_020436535.1 Phaeodactylibacter sp. | reverse complement strand
AAGATGGTGGCGATACGGCTGTCTTTGGCCCCGTCGATGGCGAGCACTTTGCCTTCGCCGAACTTAAGGTGCAGTACTTTCATGCCCGTTTGTATGTCGGAGGCAGGCGCCGCTTTGAAATCCCGGGGGTCAATATTAGGAACAGCGCTGTTCGTTGTCCGCCGCTTGAAGCTTCCAGTTACGCGGGCGCCGCTGCTGTCGATGTTTTCCGCGCGCTCCAGGCTGCTGCCCTGAGAGCGCACATGGGCGGTACTTTCCACATGCCGCCCAGGGATCTCCTCCAGAAAACGGCTGGGCTCGTTGTAGCGCATCTGGCCGAAGCGGTAGCGGCTGTTGGCAAAGGAGAGGGCCAGGAACTGCTCTGCCCGGGTGATGGCCACGTAGAAAAGGCGCCGTTCTTCGTCCAGTCCTTCGGGCGTATCCATGGACATGAAAGAGGGGAAGAGTTTTTCTTCCAGTCCAACGATAAAGACGGATTTAAACTCCAGTCCTTTGGCGGCGTGGACGGACATGAGGGTGACGTGATCGTCCGAGTTCTCATTGTTATCCAGGTCGGTAAGCAGGGCGATATTTTGGAGGTAGCTGGCCAGTGATTTGTCGGGTACGGTGTCGGTGTCGATGACGGTATCTTCCTCCACGAAGGATTTGATGCCGTCGAGTAGCGCATTGACGTTTTCCAGGCGGTTCATACCTTCTACGGTAGTATCGTTCTTCAGTTCATCCAGGATGCCGGAATGTTTGGCGATGTGAGCGGCCAACTCGTAGGCGTTATCACTGTTTGCCCGGCGTATGAAGGATTTAGCCATGGTTACAAAATCATTGATGGCGTTTTGTGCCCGGTTGCTCAATTGAGCGCTGCCGAGGCATTGCCACAGGGGCTTGTCAACCTGGCTGGCCAGAGCGCCGACCTTATCCACCGTTGAATTGCCGATGCCCCGCTTGGGGTAGTTGATAATGCGCCGCAGCGCTTCCTCATCGTTCGGGTTGACCGCCAGGCGCAGGTAGGCGATCAGGTCCTTCACTTCCTTACGCTGGTAGAAGGACAAACCGCCGAATACCCGGTAAGCGACATTGTACCGCCGGAGATATTCTTCAAAGACCCTCGACTGGGAGTTGGTCCGGTAGAGAATGGCGATCTCGCTGTTGCTGAGGTGGAAGCGGTTCTTCTGTTCCATGATGGTGTCGGCCACCCGTTTGCCTTCTTCCCCGTCGGTCAGGGCTTTGATCACCTTGATGCGGTGCCCCTCGCCTTTATCCGACCAGATGGTCTTCTGTATCTGTTTGCGGTTGTGAGTGATCACCTCGTTGGCGGCCTGTACAATGTGGCTGGTGGAGCGGTAGTTCTGTTCCAGCTTGAAAATCTGAATGCCGTAGGGCTTGAAGTCCTTCTCAAAATCCAGGATGTTCTGTATGGTAGCGCCCCGGAAGGCGTAAATACTTTGCGCATCATCGCCCACTACGGAGATATTGCGGGGGCTGCCGTCGTAGTTGATGAATTTCCGGATGATGGCGTACTGCAGGTGGTTGGTGTCCTGGAACTCATCGACCAACACATAGCGAAACTTCTTACGGTACTTATCGAGCACGCCGTCCGGGTTTTTCTGGAACAGCTCGTAGAGGCGGAACAGCAGGTCGTCGAAATCCATGGCGCCGGATCGTTTGCAGCGGGCAACATATTTTTGGTAAATAGCGTAGAGGTGCGGCCGTTTGGCCATGCGGTCCTCCTGGCGCAGGGCCTCGTCTTTTTCGTAGAGCTTAGGTGTGATCAGGTTGCTCTTTGCCGAAGAGATGCGCGAGCGGATGGCATTGACGTTATAAGCGTCCTTGCTCAGGTTCATCTCTTTGATGATGGCGGTGATGACGCTTTTGGTATCGTCGGTGTCGTAGATGGTAAAGTTGGAAGGGTAGCCGATCTTTTCGGCTTCTACCCGCAGTATTCGGGCGAAGATGGAGTGGAAGGTGCCGGCCCATACCTTATTAGCCCGGCCGCCCACCACTTTGGCGATGCGTTCTTTCATCTCGCGCGCTGCCTTATTGGTGAAGGTCAGCGCCAGGATCTCCCAGGGTGCGACGCCCTGCTCGATCAAATGGGCGATGCGGTAGGTGAGTACGCGCGTCTTGCCCGAGCCTGGCCCGGCAACAACCAGCACAGGCCCGTCAGTATTGGTGACTGCGGCGCGTTGTACATCGTTGAGTTGCTGCAGGTAGTCGTTGTTTGCCATTTTCTTTCTTTTAATGATTGAAGGAATGAAGGGGCGAAGGAATGAATGCGGTAGCCATTCAATCATTCAATCAATCAATCAATCATTCATTCATTCCCTCGTTCCTTTCCAACGCTTCCCAGTACTCCACCGCCCTGCGGGTATGCGGTATACAGATGGAGCCGCCTACCAGGTTGGCGATGGCGAAGACTTCGAAAATTTCGGCTTTGGTAACGCCTAGTTCGTAGCAGGTGCCGATGTGGTAGCGGATACAATCGTCACAACGCAGAACCATGGAAGCCACCAGGCCGAGCAGCTCTTTCGTCTTTTGAGAAAGCGCGCCCTCTTGATACGCATTTGTATCGAGATTGAAAAACCGCTTCAATACTTTATTATCCTCCGCCAGAATTTTCTCATTCATTCGGGCTCTGTAGTCGTTAAATTCGCTTACTATAGACATGTTGTTGGTTGTTTGTCGGTTGTTAGTTGCAGGTTGCCGGCAATAACGGACAACCATTAACCTACAACTATCCTTCGCGGGGGCAAAAGTAGGGAAAATTAGGCTTTTGATTGCATCAAAAGGTGGCTGATGAATAGGTTGTTAAAAACCATCATTCCTACTATTTCGTTATATTTCCTGAGTTAAAAACAAAGAAATTGTCATGCCGGATGCTCTAATATACCTTGACAACAACGCCACTACGCCCTGCGACCCGCGCATTGTGGAGGCCATGCTGCCCTATTTTTATGAAAAGCCCGGCAATGCCGCCAGTCGAAGCCACCCTTTTGGCTGGGTAGCAGATGAGGCAGTAAAGCAGGCGCGGGAGCAAGTGGCCCAGCTCATTAACGCCGAACCGCGTGAGGTTGTTTTTACTTCCGGCGCTACCGAATCCGATAATTTGGCGTTGAAAGGGGTGTTCGAACTCTACCGACGCAAGGGCGCCCACATCGTTACCGTTAAAACTGAGCATAAGGCGGTGCTCGATGCCTGCGCCCATATTGAGAAGATGGGGGGCGAAGTGACTTATCTCGATGTTGATGCCGATGGCCTCGTCAGCCTGGAAGCCCTCGAGGCTGCCATCCGGGCGGACACCATCCTGGTTTCTGTTATGTGGGCGAATAACGAGACGGGGGTTATCCAGCCCATGAAGGCCATTGGAGATATTTGCGACAAGCATGGTGTTTTGCTGATGAGCGACGCCACTCAGGCGGTAGGTAAGATCCCGGTAGACCCCAAAGCGATGGGTATCCATCTAATGGCTTTTTCCGCTCATAAGATGTACGGCCCGAAAGGAGTGGGCGCCCTTTATGTCTGCCGCCGGCAGCCCCGCGTGAAAATAGCGCCTCAGATCGACGGCGGCGGCCACGAGCAGGGCATGCGTTCCGGTACGCTCAATGTGCCAGGTATAGTCGGCTTTGGCAAAGCCGCTGAATTGGCGGGGCAAGAGATGGAGAAAGAGGCGCAACGTCTTCGCCGGCTACGCGATAAACTGGAGCGGGCGCTCCTGGAAGGGGTAGAAGAGTCTCTGCTCAACGGTAGCCGGGAGCACCGCCTTGCCCACGTGGCCAATATCGCCTTTCGCCATGCGGAGGCCGAAGGAGTGATGATGACTTTCAACCAAAGTGTGGCCCTTTCTTCCGGCTCCGCCTGTACTTCCGCTTCCGTAGAACCGTCGCATGTCCTGATCGCTATGGGCCGCAGCAGTGAAATGGCGCATTGCTCCCTGCGCTTCAGCCTGGGCCGCTTTAACACGGAAGAGGAGATAGATTATGCCATCGAGGCAGTGGCTCAGGGTGTGCAAAAGGTACGCGGCATGAGCCCGGTTTGGGAGCTGTTTAAGGAGGGTATATTGTAAGCGCTATAGATGCTTCTTTGAGGTGCGATTTCGTCCTGAAGAAGCATCCATAGCATTGCTGAAGGCATGTTCTGTTCTACCATTCCCAGCTAGCCCCGATGACTGGAATAAAGCCGAACCAGTTTTTATGATCCTCAAAAGATAAATAGCCGCCCTGGCCGTCCGATACCAGGTTTTCTTCATCATCAACCACATCCAGGTCGTATTTCCGAAGGTTTGCCCGGTTGTAAAGGTTGATCAGGTGAACGTAAGTGCTGATTCTGCCGCTCTTGGCCTGGAAATGGCGATTGATGCGGAGGTCCATCCGGTGGTAGGGCGGGTAGCGTACCCCGTTGAATGCTTCATGCACCTGGTAAAAATGCAGGGACCCGTCATCCAGGGTTTTGATCTCGTAATGATAATTAGTGCGAGGCCAGCCCCGGTAGTATTGCCAGGCAAGGCTGAAATGCCATTTGGGGTTCGGGCGGTAATTCAGGTCGGCATAGATCGTATGCCGCTGGTCATTGAGCCGAGGGTGCTTTCCGGTTCTTGCCTCCAGCAGGCCATCGAATTCAATATTGGTAATATTGTCCTCCGCTTTAGCCAGCGCATAGCTGAACCACCAGGATATTTTCTGGCCCAAATCGTACTTCAGGAATACTTCAATGCCTTTGGCAGTCGCCCCGTCAATATCCAGTTTTACCACATCATTTCTGGATTCAGGGAAGACCTCCCAGGGGTCTCTCAGGTTCTGGTAGGTTGGGCTGATGTTGGAGATGTCTTTATAATAAGTTTCTATCCGGAAGTTGACGCCATTCGGAAAAAGGTGTTCAAAACCAAGAACATAATGTTTCGACAACTCGGCGGGATTAAACTTATTGCCGTTATGGTTGACATCCAGGTTGTTAATAAATTGCGATTGGTAGTAGTAGCCCCATGCGCCGCGCAGGAAAGTATTTTCTCCAAAGGCATAGACACAACTGAGCCGGGGGCTCCACAACTGGTCATCGCTATAGGTGGCAAAATCGTATCGGAGCCCGGCGCCGAAGATGAGTCGCGGCAACAGCTTAAACCGGCTGGAGAGGTAAGCGCTACCCAGTTGTCCGGAAGGTTTGATTTGGATGTCGATGTCTTCGCTGTAAGTGATGAGGCTGTCCTTTGAATTGATGCGCAGGTCGGTGAGGGAATTGGAATAACTATAATCCGCATTCAGTTGCCGGGCCTCAAAGCCAGCGTTCAGTGCGAACCGGTTGGATGCGTCCCAGGTCCAATCCTGTTTTAAACCAACAAAGGCATAATCTCTTTTATCCGTGAGCGAGAAGTCTCCCTTATCCGTGTAATCTATTTTGCTGTAGAAACCGTTTCGGGTATGGTTGATGAAGCCGGAATAAAGCAAGGTTTGGGAAGTCAATCTTGGCGAAAAGTAGGATTTCAGCGTCAGCCAGCCATAAGTATTACCGTATTTGGTGTCATGCCGGTCAACATTATTTTCCTTGATATCCCGAATTTTAGTCCTGTCGCCTGAATGAAGGGTATGAAAGGAAAGAATGTGTTTG
>JAGQXQ010000180.1:0-8777 GCA_020436535.1 Phaeodactylibacter sp. | reverse complement strand
TTTTCGGTTTCACCGAGCAACTTGAAGGTGGCGTCCAACATTCCCCGGCGGGCGGAAAAAATGTAAGAGCCTTTATTGTCGGCAAATTTGCCATCCGTATAAACTCTGGCGTTCATGATGCTGAGCCCAACCGAAGTATGCTTCTGCCCATCCGGTATCCGTTTGGTATACATGTTAAAAACACCACTCTGCCGCATGCCGTATTCCGCCGGGAAACCGCCGGTCATCAGGTCAATGCCTTGTATGGTTTCGATATCGACGATGCTGAAAAGCCCTCCGCCGTAATCTCTCTGATGGAAAGGTTCATAGAGCTCCATTCCATCGAGGGTAATGATGACTTCGTCCGACTCGCCGCCCCGAACAGTGAATTTTGACGAAAAGTCATTAGAGGAGACGCCGGGCAAACGGCTTACCGCCCGGGTAATGTCTTCCGCCCAGGACATATTTTTGATGTCTTTCGCGGTCATGGTTTGCCGGGATAAGGGAGCGCCGCCCATGATCGAGAAGCGCCCTGGCGTGACGGTTACTTCGCTTAGTGAAAAGGCTTCTTCTTGTAGGCCGATCACATTAAGGTCTACTACTTCACCCTGATTTACCTTTAAATTATCCACTTGTTTTTTCGTGTAGCCGATAAAAGAAAAACTCAACGTGTACGTTCCTGCGGGCAGGTTGGAGATCAAAAAACGCCCGTCCTCTCCGGTGGCGGTTCCTTCCTTGTTCTCTTCAATTAGGATATGCACTCCTGGTAATGGCTCCTGGGTTTCTCCATCCATAACCAGTCCTTTGACTGCCCCAAGTGGGGTATTCCCCTGGGCCATGTTCTCATTGTGGAACAGCAGGATGGCCAAAAACATGAAAACCGCAATGGGATTTCTCATTTGTAAAATTCATTAATGGATTAAGAATGAAATTATTTATTAGGGGGGTGTTCGGTTACCGTTATGGTAAAAAGCTCAGGGAGCGCCTATGAACTCACACTCGAGCATAATTATTACCATACGTCAAATGGATTGAAGAAAGCTGCGTAGAGTGTTTTTTTTTCACGGAGTAGCTATAAATTCTTCACCTTTGTATCAGCGGGCCTTTGAACTTGATTTCCTCCTGCGGTGTTTGTATCTTAGCTTTTCAAAACAGAAAAAAGCGACAACAAGCATGATATACGTTGCCGATAGCGCTAAAAAGCAGATTGCCGAGATTCGCCGCAGAGAAGGGTATGGAGATGACTACTTCGTTCGGGTATGGGTGACCAGTGGGGGATGCTCGGGCCTAACCTATCAACTGGAGTTTTCCAATGAGCCAAAGCCTGATGACCAGCCATTTGAAGACAATGATATCAGGGTAGTCACGGATATGCGCAGCGTCCTTTACCTGTTTAACACCACTTTGGAGTTTTCTGGTGGGCTGGAAGGGAAAGGCTTCCACTTCAACAACCCGAACGCTTCGCGCACCTGTGCCTGTGGCGAAAGCTTTTCGGTCTAACGATATGCTACGTATTGGTTACGACGCCAAACGACTGTTCAACAACTTCACCGGCCTGGGCAATTACAGCCGTACCTTACTAGCCAACCTGGCGGAGTACTACCCCGATAATGCCTATTTTTTGTACAGCCCGAAGATCACCAAAAACGACGAAACTCATTTTTTTCTGAACAGCGCCCTGTTCAATGTGCAGCTACCCAAACGGGGCTCGGGCGCCTATTGGCGAAGTATTGGTGTCAAGCGTGACTTATTGAAACATAAGATCCAACTCTTTCATGGCCTGAGTCATGAAATACCTATGGGTTTGGATAAGGCCAATATCCGAAGCATCGTCACTATCCACGACCTTACCTTTGAGCGATTTCCTGAGCACTATCCTTTGATCGACCGTAAGATCTATGGATTTAAATTCCGGTACGCCTGCCGACATGCGGATCATATCGTGGCTATTAGTGAGCATACGAAACGGGATATTGTTGAATTCTACGGTATCCCGCCGGAGAAGATTACCGTTATTTATCAGTCCTGCCACGAGCGCTACATGGTCGAAAAATCCCAGAAGACTTTTGAAGGGTTGCGGCGCCGGTACCACCTGCCGGAGAAATACCTGCTGACAGTAGGCTCGATCACAGAGCGGAAGAACCTGATGGGTATTATCCGCGCCCTGGAACAACTACCCGAGAGTTATCGACTGCCATTGGTGGTCGTTGGACAGGGAGGGCGTTACCGAGCGCGAGTGGAGGAGGTGATCCAAAAGAGCAGGATGCAGCACCTGGTCCATTTCATAGATGTTAGTTTTGATGACCTGCCCGCCGTTTACCAGAAAGCGTCGGCCTTTCTCTATCCTTCTTTTTACGAAGGCTTCGGTATTCCTATTCTGGAATCACTCTTTAGCAAGACGCCGGTGATTACATCAAATGTGTCTTCCCTGCCAGAAGCAGGCGGGCCCGGAGCCCATCTGGTTGATCCTCACCGGCCGGAAGAAATTGCCGCCGGCGTCGAAAAGATCCTTTCAGATGAAGCGTATCGCAAAGGACTCGTCGAAAAGGGCTATGCTTATGCCCAGCAGTTCAGGGGAGAGCCCTTATCCCATAAGATGATGGATCTGTACAAGCAAGTTGTCGGCGGCGGCCATACGGAGCCGGAGCCGATCACGTAGGGAAGATTGATCATTCATTGAATTATTGATGGTATTGCGGATTATTTATTGCAGGATGATTTTTTCCACCTCTATCTGTGTTCCGTTGTACAATCTCAGATAGTAGAGCCCTCTGGGCAGCTGGGCGACCTGCAACTCCTCCTGGCTATGGGCTTCGATTTTTTCAACAACTATTTTACCACTGTTATCCAGGAGCTGAATTTCCCAGTTCCCCACCGGCAATTCAATATTTAACTGGTTGCTTGCCGGGTTGGGGTAGATGCGGGAAGATACAAGGGAGGCGCTCGCCACTGCCGAAACCTCTCTGATCTTGAAATCCCAGATGCCTCTGCCGTAGGTGCCGAAACGGGCAATCTGTTCTCCCGCCAGGTATTCTACTGACCAGTACGTTTGGGCCGGAGCGCACCAGCCCGACATATCATACCAGCGCCCTTGTTCTTCAAGGTAGACGTAGGGGCCAGCTTCCGTGGCGGCAAAGAGTATGCTCTCATCCTGATTACCATCAATATCGAGTACCAAGGTGGCTGGCAGGCCATTGGACATGGGCAGGAAATTGGCGCCCCCATCTGTAGATTTGTATATGGCCGGGTTGGAATAGCCACTACCGGCCAGAAGGACAGTTTGCCCATCCGAGTGGAAAGGGTAGATGGCCTGGCCGTACAAATAATGGCCTTCCGGCAAAAAATTGAGAGCCTGGCTCCAGTTGCCGCCGCCGTCGGTTGAGTAGAAAAAGCGTCCGTTGGTAGTTGCCGCGTACCATTTGTCCGGATCTTGAGGTGTTGCCGCCATAGCGCTCAGAGCGCCGCCTGCCGATTCTTCCAGAAAGTTGAAGTTGCCCTGGGTGGCTTGAATCTGGTTGTTTTTAAATTCCAGGCGAATGAGATACGACCCGGGCCCGCCGTCGGTGTTGCCGCCGGCAAGATAGGCTGCCGGGTCATCCTCGTAGGGGCTGCCGATCAGCGGGGGGAACCAGACTGTCTCATTTTCGGATTGCAGCTCGTAGGTTGCGGTGTAGCCGCCCCATTGGGGGTGTGCATAATAAGTGATCCAACCACCGGGGTAAGTGGCCCAGAGTCCTTCTACATTATTGGAAAAGGCAAGGTGTCCATAATCGCCGGAGACAATCTGTTCAAAACTGGCCAGGTTTTCACCGGCAAACTGATTAGAGCGCTGGAAGCCTTGATCCTGAGAACCGGCGTAGACAAAAGCCGGGTCCGTGGGGTCGGTCCGAACGCTGTAATACTGGCTTATATTGAGGCCCGACAGCCCTATATTGGCGGCACTTTCCAGGCGGTCCTCGGAAAGGGAGAGCCCTCCATGGTTGCTTACCAGCATGAAGGGCTGCCCATTGGCGCTCTCGAACTCGGCAATATCCATGATATCTGCATGCAGGCTGCCTTCTATGTCCTCGTAATAGTCCCACCAGTTATTTACCTTATCCCAATGCTGACCGGCATTGAGGCTGCGATAGCATTCCACCTCGCCCATATACAGCGCGTCGGGATCGGAAGGACTGACGTAAAGGCCAACTTCCCAGGGGGCGGCAGGCAGGGTACCCCGCAATTCCCAATTTAGCCCGCCGTCCAGGGAGCGGTATACTTTCCAGTCAGCCTCACCCGGGCTGGTGTAGGCATAGAGGTTCAACTGCGCTTCAACCATAGTGCCGGCGAGGTTGGCCCGGGCTTCTCCAAAGTTGAGGTTAGCCCCTTGATTGATCCATTCCAATTGGCCGGTAACGGCATCCACCTCATAGATCCTGGCCTGCCCGTTCTCTTTTTTTTCTGCCAGGAGTACCGTATTGGAGTGATGGGGAATGGCCAGCGCCAGCCGGGAGAATTCATTGGTGTTGAAAGTGGAACGGGCCAAATAACTTTCCCCCTGGTTGAGGGATTGGTACAGGCGAATATCAGCCCAGTAATCAGGCTTAGACAGGACGAATAGGGGATAATTGGCGCCGTCATTGAGCACGGCCGGTGAATGAATATTTCCCCAGCGGTCGGTATGGTTAATACCGGCGCCCTTCGTCCAGGTCAGCCCATCATCGTCGGAGTAGTGGGGCAGGCGCCCGGCAAAGGCAATTAGCCGGCGGCCATTACCATGAGGAATGAACTGTAGCAGGCCCCGGTTGAACTGGAGGTCCTGGTTGACGGCTTCCCAGTCCAACCCCTGGCGGCCGCCCCGCCAGAGCGTTCCTCCGGCGGAGATCAGCCATATCTCATCGGTTTCCGGGTCATAAGTGGTTTCCAGAACGCTGCCGGCCTGGTTGGTGCTGCCCCATTCCTGCCAATAGCCGGCCAGATGGCCTTCGGCTAATATTTCCTGGCCGCAGTTGCTGCGAAAGAAGGCCTGCCGGGAACGTTCGACATGGCGTTGCATACGAGTTTGGTATTCCAGTTGCCGCCAGTCGGTGCCAGTTGCCGCCTGGTGCAACAATTCGAACCAGGCTTCCCGCTCTGCTCTTTCCTGCCCTTCTTCTCCAAAGCGGATGATGGCCCCATCGGTAGGAGAGGGGAGGCGTTTGGGAGGCCGCTGATGACAACTCAAGAGGGAAGCCAACAGGCAGCATGTGGAAATGAGGATGGTTAGGCGCTGTTTCATTTTAAGTCTTTTCCAATTGGAGCACTGTAAAGTTAACATTGTGGGCCATTTAAAATGGTAGCCTGGGTGTCATTTTCCGCATCCACGGTATATTTTTCCGTCTCTGGCCACCTCCGTAGTATACGGAAATTGTTCTCCCGACATACTATCGGTGCAGCCTTCTTCCCGAATGATTACCTTAATGCTGGAGTTGCCGGCCTTACTCGTGAATACTTTCTGGTTGTCTTGTTGCCGGGGCGCCTGGTAAGGGTAGCTAACCGGGCCCACCTCGGGGGTGCGGAAGATGATTTCCTTTCCTTTAATTTGAACGGACCAAAACGGTTCGTTGCCCATACAGGTATAGGTACGCGCTGATTCGCGGGATTCAATGGCCGGAGGGTTGGAGGAGGCCGTTTTTGTTGGAGCCGGTTTGGAGGCGTTGCATGAAAGAGCCAGCGCAGCAATACAAGAAAGAATAAGATACTTCATTTTACTTTTTGTTATGTTTGTAAAAACAGCCCTAAAATAATAAATGCGCCGTATACTTCCACTATCTATCATTTTTCTAAGCCTGGCTGCCAGGGCCCAACCCAATCAACCAGATACGCTTCTCTTCGGCGCCCTCGATTCCGTCACCGTCACGGCTACACGCCTGGAAAGCCGGGAACTGGATGCGCCACTGTCCCTGACGGTCATTTCAGCAGAGCAGATACAGGCGGGGCAGCAGCAGCTGGCATTGAACGAGTCTCTCAGCAGAGTTCCCGGCTTGCTGGCCCTCAATGCCGATAACTTTGCCCAGGACGCCCGCATTGCCATTCGGGGTTTTGGCGCCCGCTCCGCCTTTGGCATTCGGGGGATACAGATTGTCGTTGACGGCCTGCCGGAGTCGACCCCAGATGGGCAGGGGCAGGTAGATAATATAGACCCCGGTTTACTTGCTTCAGCAGAGGTGATCCGCGGGCCATCTTCCGGCCTGTACGGCAATGCCGCCGGGGGCGTAATCAATTTTACAACCGAAAAACCTCCAGCTGAACCTTTCGCCGAGGCTCGGTTCAGTACAGGAAGCTTTGGCTTTCAGCGGTATCAGCTGAAAGGGGGCGGTAGCCAGGGGAAGTTGGGTGTCATCGTATATGGCAGCCATACCCGCTTGGAGGGATACCGGGAACATAGCGCCATGGAATCGTCCCTTTTCAATGCGCGGCTGCATTTTGATTATGGGAAAGCCAGGAAGAGCAGTAATAGCTTCCAGGGGGATGATTATGAATATAATAGTTACAAAAGTAATCGTTATTTAAATAACGATTATGAGAATAACGGCCAGCGCGGCGGCCAACTCCAAATCCTTCTCAATTACCTCGACAGCCCGTTGGCGGAGGACCCTGGTGGCCTGACTCTTGAGGCTGTAAAGGAAGCTCGTCGGCAGGCCTTTTCCCGCAACCTCACTTATGATGCGGGTGAGGCGGTTCAGCAAGGCCGCCTGGCGTTGCGTTGGAAGCACCATTGGGGTTTAAAACATCAATTAGAGGCCTATTCTTTCTATTTATTCCGGGATTTCAACAACCGGCTGCCCTTTGAAGCGGGAGGGGTCGTGGAACTGGGCCGGCAATACACCGGCCTGGGCGCCAGCTATGGCTACACTGGTAAACTGGGCGATTTACCCTACCGTTCCAAACTGGGGATGGACCTTGCTAATCAGGTAGATGGCCGCCAACGTTTTGACAACCTGGAGGGCATCTCCGGCCCATTGGCTTTCGATCAGGATGAATCCTTCCGCAGCCTGGGCTTGTATTGGGTGCAGGAATTGCAGCTTGCTAACGCTCTAAGCGCTACGCTCAGTATCCGTTTCGACGTACTGCACCTTGCCGCCGATGACTACTTTCTGGCGGATGGGGATGAGTCGGGAAAGCTCGGTTTTGAAAGTTTCAATCCTTCTCTTGGATTGCTCTACACCTTTAGCTCCTCGGCCCGCGCCTTTGCCAACTTTTCCACCAGCTTCGAAACGCCGGCCTTGAGCGAGCTGTCGGCTAACCCTGGTGGTGGCGGCGGCTTTAATGAGGACCTGTTGCCACAACGGGCAACCAGCTACGAGCTTGGCTTGCGTGGCATCGTTCAGCACCGGCTTCGCTGTCAACTGGCCCTTTTTTACATCACCTTGAAAGACGAATTGCTTCCCTTCGAACTGGAGGCTTTTCCCGGCCGCCTCTTCTACCGCAACGCCGGCGCCTCGGAGCGCCTGGGCCTGGAGGCCAGCCTGGATTGGCAGTTGCGCTCTGGCTTAACAGCCAGCTTTTCCTATACTTTTTCGGATTTCACCTATTCCCGATACACTACGCCGGACGGGGATTTTGCAGGTAATCAATTACCGGCCATCCCTCAACACTTCGGTTTTTTCAGCTTGCGCTATCTGCATTCCTCCGGCTTGTTAGCCAGCCTGCGATGCCGCTATATCGGCGCCCTCTACGCAGATGACGCCAATACGGAACAAGACGATGCCTACCTGGACGCCGGCCTGCGGTTGAGTTACTCCCGGCAGTTTGCCTGGTGGGGCCTGCACCCTTTCCTGGGCGTCAACAACCTGCTGGATGCTCAATACAGGGGTAATATTCGGACTAATGCGTTTGGAGGAAGGTATTATGAACCGGCGCCGGGTGTGCATTTCTATGTAGGGGTGCGGGTAAGGGTGTAAAGTATTGCATCGAAATCGAGCGTCCTGAAATGTGGACCCCCGGTTCGGGGGAAAGAGAGGGGAGGGGATAGCAGAAAGAGCGGCCGGGAGTCCGCGTGATAGGGGGTCGAAGCCTGGAGGCTTCGACCAGGATTATGGAATAATATTTTTTGTCAAATGGGAATTATTTTTTATAACCAACTACAAATCGGAAAGCTGGCCGAGCGTCGAAGCCTGAAGGCTTCGGCCAGCACTTTTGAAGAATTGCCGTTTAACTTAACGGCAGCTTGCTGCAAACAATCCTCTTACCTTTCACCTTATATAAAAGCACCTTTTAACGGAAAAAATATACACTTATGAAAATAGCCATCATCGGCCACGGCAACGTTGGCGGTGCACTAGCCAGCCGCTGGGCGCAGGCCGGCCATCTCTGTGTGATTGGAGCGCGCGACCCGAAATCGGATAAAGTCATCGACCTCATTCAGGGCAATAATGGAGTGAGTGCTACGGAGGTTAAGCACTGCGTACGCGGAGCGGGCGCGATCCTGGTAGCTACCCCGCCGGACGCCATCCCGGGCATCGCCGAAGAAATTGGCGATGTAAGCAACAGCATCATTATTGACGCGACCAACTCGATGGGCAAGAAGCCTAAGGGGTACGACAACGGCTACGAGGCGCTCAAAGCGCTCACCAACGCCAGGAGCGTCGTTAAGTGTTTCAACACCACCGGCTTCGAGAATATGGAAAACCCGGACTACAATGGCGTAAAAGCAGATATGTTCCTGGCAGGCGGCAATAAGGATGCTAAGGCTTTGGTGGAACAGTTGGCGAAAGATGCCGGTTTCGGCGAGGTGTATGACTTTGGGGGCGATGACAAGGTAGCCCTCATCGAGTCGT
>JAGQXQ010000032.1:7121-12577 GCA_020436535.1 Phaeodactylibacter sp. | reverse complement strand
CAAAAAAGCGGGCCTCCTGGGCTACTGATGACAGGGGCTCCAGGCTTTCCTGAAAACTTTTAACAATCTCCGCTTTACTCTTTTTATCCGGCGCATTGGCCAGTTTGCGGAGGGTGTCGAGCAGGAGGGCTTCCGTCTGGTAAGCAGGCTGCATCCCTTGATGCAACCGGCGGGCCGAGGGGATAAGGTAGGAGAGGAGTTCATAATTGCCCAGTTCGTAATGCAGGAGGAGCTGCAACAGGCGGGCGAAGCGGAACAATTCCTCCATCAGGCCCTTGCTTTGAGCAGCAAGCAATTCATTGAGCAGCCCCAGGCTCTGGCTGTAGTTTTTATTCAAAAAAGAAATGTAAGCTAACAGATACTGTAGAGTCAGTTTATTGTGGAGCGCGATCTGGGTGGAAAACAGGGAAAGGCCTTCCTCGATGGAGGACACCTGCTGCTGGGCCTGTTGGTATGCTTTCTGGCTGATCAACATGTTGAGTTCCAGCAGGCTGCTTTGTTCAAAAACCTTTTGTTTCAGGCCTTTCAGTTTTATGAACGCGGCTTGCCCGGGCAGGCTCCTGAGCTTGGCGAGGCCTTCTTTTACAGCTTTCCAGTTTTTTAGCTGGAAATTGTCGATCAGGAAGTTATTCAGGGCTACGATATATCGGGAAGGATACAGTTCGCGGAGGAAAGGGTGGCCGTCCAGCAGGTCCAGTAATGCCTGGTTGCAGGCCAGTGCCTTCTCCGGTTCCCGGGCCATGAAGTGGTAGGTAGCCAGGGTGCGGAAGTAGTCCATACGAGCGAGCAGGCTCTTCACCTCCCTGCCCTGGGTAAAGCGGCCACTGCTGATGAGCTCCTGAATGGCGTCTTTTTCTTTTTTGTCAGAAAGGCTCACCTTTTGGTAATGGCGTCTTGCCATAAGTAAGTTGTAATAGCCAAAGCGCCCTTCCTGTTCCAGGCTTTCCAAAGCTTCGTCCCATTCGGCTGCCCACTGGTCGAGCTTCCGGGTATTGGGCAAACGAGAAACTTCCTGCTCCAGCAGGCTTTTTTCCACCTGAAGCAGTTCGGGCAGGTGAATAAAAAGTTGGTAGCGAGTGATGGCCTTCCTGGCGGCCTTCAATTCCTGGCGGGATTGCCGCAAAAGCCCTTTCTCTTTCAGAATACCAGCCGCCTGTATCCTCCGCTTGACTTGCTCGGAAGGATGGGCCTTCCGCTGGTATTGGCCAAGACAGTCGAGCAGGAGTTGGAAGAGTTGTCTTTTGAGGACGGGAAAGTGTGCTGCCGTCTCTCCGGGTAACGCCTCTTTCAAAGCCGTTTCGTCATAGTTGGCCTGCCGGCTGATCAGCTGAAATAATTGAAGGTAATTATTTTGCTCCCCCACTACATGCCGCTGAGCATACTGGTGAAAATACCGCTTCTCAGCGGGAGTCATAGCTTTGGCTAAACGAAAGAGGGCATCGCTCGCTTTTTTCATTCAGACATTTAATTTAAAGCAGCCTTTTTGTGGCTATTCAGCCATTCGTTAAAATCCAAATCTAATTTTGAACTTCTGTATTTAGAGGTACGAATTTGCAAACGGCGAATAGCTAAAGCCGAAACACCGAATAGTTTTGGCAAGATAATAATATTTTAGACCTTTAATTTAAGGCTTAAACTCCATTTGCATGCTCCCTCCATAAGCCCGACTTTCGTAAAAAAATAGAGCAAAGCATGAAAAATAGTAACATAGTCCTCTTTCTCCTTTTTTGCAGCTTCGGCTTATCCGCGCAGGTAAGCCACTGGAACAGCTATGGCACGCCTAGCCGGGCTCAGAACATGCTGGAGGAGGAGCACACCCTTTGGATTCCCACCGATGCCGGCTTGCTGGAAGTGGATAAGGCAACCGGTGAGTACAACCTCTGGAATAAACTTAAAGGAGGCCTTTCTTCAAATACCATTGAAGCGGTTGCCCGCCATCCCATTACCGGTGATCTTTTTATCGGGACCTATGACGTGGCCCTCCTGGCCCGGGATGAATCCAATGGCGCCTGGTCGCCGCTGCCTTACCCGGAAGCGTGGGAGGCATCCTCCGCTCAACCCGTATTGACCTATTGCCTGCAATTTGATCCGGAAGGTATCCTCTGGGCGGGCACCAACATTGGCTTGGCCCGTTATGATGGCGAGAGCTGGGAATTGTACAACCAGGAAAATAGCCACGAATTTCTGCGTTGGGTCATGGCTATCGAACCGGCGCCGGACGGAGGGCTCTTCCTGGCCAGCCATGTCTTGTTTCATCTCAAGGATGGCGTTTTTGATCCGCTTAGCCCGGACGATTTTCAGTCGGAGGAGTTTATCTTTTCCTACGGCGATGCAGCAATGCATTATCAATCGGATGGCAGCCTGTGGTTTTTTACGGATGTTGGCACAGTAGGGCGTTACGATGGAGAACACTGGCAGATCTTCCAACAGATAGACAGCGTGAATTTTGTTTCTTCACCGCCGCGCTTCGTCACGGAATCTCCGGATGGCAACTTACTGGCCTATTTCGGGGGGGATGACTGGTATCAGTATGCTGAAGGCGCCTGGTCAGTTGTCGCTGCCCCCAATACGATCGAACAACCTTTTTATTTTGGCTTCCTCGAAGAAGGAAATATAACGGTAGGCAAAGAAAAGTGGATGCTGGAAACGGCGCAAGGGGCCTATGCCGCTTCTTTTCCGGAATACCCCTTTTCCAGTCCATTATTTTACTTTAATCACGACCCTCAGGGCCAGCTCTGGGTAAAGGAGGGGGCTTTTCTCCGAAATCTCGATACCGGCGAAAGTATATCTCTGGAAGAGGAGGGGGCGCCTCTTTACTTTTCGAGCTACGCCTTCAGCGAGGAGGGAGACTTGTGGGCTTCACAGCATGGCGCCGTTTTCCATCTGACGGATGAGGGGTGGAAGCGTTTTGACCATACCAATAGCTTACTTCCCAACGCCACCAACTCCTGGCAGATTGCTATTGGCCAAGATAATACGGTATGGCTTGCCATCTACAACCAGGGACTTTACAGTTACCAAAATGGAGACTGGAAAAGACACCTGCACCCCACGCTTAGCGCATTCAATATTAGTGAGATGATCCCTCTTCCCGATGGAAACTTATGGCTTCGGTTGTGGAGTTCAGGAAACCCTTTCCGTTTGGCTTATTGGGACGGAGAAAATGTCAACCTGATCGGCGATGGGGAGCAGGAGTTCCGGCAGGCATCCGGACAGCAGTTGAGCTATGATCCTGCCTCCGGATTACTTTGGGCGCTGGACTGGGAAGGCCTGCAGCATTTTGATGGCGAGGCATGGGAACAACTGGCCTTTCCTTTTGAGCGGGAAACCAATGTTTATGAAAACATCTACACCTTCTCGGTGCGGGATGAGCGGATATTAATCAGCACCAACCTCAGGATATTTATCTACGAAAACGGACAATGGTTTTCTTATTCCGCCGATACGGCGCCGCTGGCCAATGAAGATATCAGAGAAGTGGCCGTCAGTCAGGGTGCCAGGCTGTATGTCTTGCATCAAAGCACGCCGTTTGTGGAGGTGGGGGAGTTGAGTGTGGCCTCCGCTTCGGATGGCCCTGATGGCGCCCGTATCAACAGTGAGGTGTATATATATCCCAATCCGGTGAGCGATAAAATTTACCTGGCTGGAATTTCAGGCAGTGGCCGCGGGATCATCCACCTCTTTGATGCGGCGGGGCGCCTGGCCGGGAAAACCCAGGCCCATTTTACTCCAGGAGAACCGGCAGAAATAACCAGGCTGAACCTGGCGCCGGGTTGGTATACAGGGAGGGTTCATGTTGATGGAGAAGTGTATGTATTTAGATTATTGAAGGGCAATTAATCTGCATGGGCCCGTGACCCCGGGTCAACGAACAACTAACAACAGATAACAACCAAAGTGGCCACCTTTGAGCCCGTCAATCCGAAATCACCCACTCTCCGAAGGCTTCTCATCATCATCCGGAGAAGCCTTTTTTTGTATCTCTTCCAGCCGCACGTCCCGGTAGTGGCGTTTGAGCCACCGGGCCAGGCCGTCCAGGCCGGGGAACAATACCCGTTCATTGATATTTGACTGGTCCAGTTTGTCGCGGATCTCCCACTTCAGGTAAGCCGGGATGATGATCTTAAAGTAGCTGACTTCGGTCTTTTTCAACCAATCGCTGATCAAAATGTTGGGGTCGGACATCATTGAGAAGACGGCATATTGGTTGACGATGCGGTCGTCGATGGAGGGAGGCTCGAAGAAAATAGCGAAGTCGTCCCTTTTGAGGTTGCTTAGGTCGGGAAGGGAAGAGGCGACCCGTTCCAGCATTTCAGCCGTAAAAATGTGTGAACCTTCCTCTTCGATGACCCTTGCCAGTTGATCGGGCAGGTAGGCTTTTGAATCTACATAGTTTGCAGCCCAGATGACTCCGTCTTTGTGGTATTTGGTAAAGTCGGCGGTGGCAAAATGAAGCGCAATATAAGGCGAATAGGTCCAGTCCAGCAAGCGGGTCGGAAGCCCGTGGTGCTGCGCCAGTGCCAGCCAGTTCCAGATGGAAGTGTATTCGGAACTGATCTGCTTCTGGCTGTATTTTCGAAAGTTGCGCAGCAGGTGTTTTTCGAGATGCGATTCTCCCAATCGGTTGAGTGTAGAACTTAATGTATAGCTGCTGTCTTCCAGCCCACGGTAAACATAAGCGGAGCGAAACCGGTGCAATTGTTCGTTCCAGGAATCTATGTATAATGCTTCCTGTAATTCAGCCCAGTTTTCTATTTTGATGTTTTTGCCGTCCATTCCTCAAAGATAAGAAACAAAATTGACGACAATCAGCCTGGATGGAGGCATAAAAAAAGGCGGCCCAGCCTCCTTAGAGTGCTAAACCGCCGCGTGCCACATCATCATTTTTCAGTCGGGTGATTCCTGGTTGATTGGTTTCTGCTGTCTTAATTAACTCAATCCTATGGCTTAGGCGCCTCATACTCCACGCCCAGTTGCGCCAGCAATCTCAAGGAGTTGGCGCGCACATTATCGGGCGGGTCGAGAGACAGAGACTTCTTCAGGGCTTTGACTGCCTTTTCTTTATGGCCGGTATTGATGTAGCCCTCACCCAGACTGTCCCACACGTTGGGGTCTTCCGGGTTTTTCTCGGCATTGGCTTCGAATATTTCAAGCGCTTCCTCTCCCTTGCCGCCAAAGAGCAACTGGTAGCCATAGTTGTTGAGCTCGGCATTGGTGCCCCGGGCGATCGCCTCTTTTTTTGCTTTTTCCGCTTTCTGTTCGTCCCCTTTCGCTTTTAGTACTTGAGAATGAGCCATCATGGTCGTCATATTGGGAGCCATGCTGACTGCCTTTTCCGACCAGGCAAAGGCTTGGCCGTACTGCTTTTGTTGCAAGGCATAGTTGGCGGCGGCGCTGTATTCTTTCCAGGTACAGGGCAGGGATTCCAGGTCCTTTTCCATAGTTTTCATAGCTAC
>JAGQXQ010000032.1:5803-7042 GCA_020436535.1 Phaeodactylibacter sp. | reverse complement strand
GTTAGGGGACATAAATACCGAGCGGCTTGCCCAGCCCAGGGCTTCTTCGTGGTTGATGTCGTTTTGCAGGCTGTAGTTGGCTGCTTCGAGCCAGGCCTGCCAGTTGAACTGCTCGATATTGCGCAGTTCGTTCCGCATACTGGCCAGCACCACCTGGTGCACATCGGTTTCAATTCGGAAAGGGACCGATAGGCTGGCCCATTTCAGGGCGCAAACAGCACTGGCAGGGGCGATGTCATCAAACTCAAAGGTGAGGAATTCGTGGAACCGGTTAATCTTTTCGGGGGTTACTTCCACCCGCAGGGCATCTTCGTCCTGGTTGTAACCAAAGCTCCCCCAGGAATTGCTGTTATTGGAGAAAATGACCGTCCACTTTTCTTTAGTGGGGATCATGTGCAATCCGTACAAGCCGGCGGCCAGCCTCTGGCCTTCTATTGTAACATCGGTAGAGAATCGGATGACGGTGTTTTCATTGGCGCCGGCCCGCCAGACAACGTTCATGGGGACAAGCTGCCCCCATACTTCCCGGCCCCTGACGGCAGGCCTGTGGTATTTGACTAAAATTTCCGTAAGGCCAACCGTCTGCCCTACCCATGCCTTCTGGCTGGCCTGAGGCGCCTGGAGGGCAGGTTGAGCAGATGTGGAAATGGAAACGAGGAAGCATACAAAAGAAAGGAATAGCGATCGGTGTACTATTTGTTTCATAACAGTCGGGTTTTTAGGCTAAGAGAAAATGGAAGAGGCCGGAGCATTCCATTTTCTCTTTTGGCCTGTAAACAGTTTGTGGGTGATTTCTGAATACTAAGGTAAGGCGGTAAACAAAAGGATGCAATAAAATTGTGGCCAACCGCTGATATTGTGATAGATGGTTAGGGGCAAAAGGGCATTTGCCGAAGGATTACCGGTTTAAGCGTAGATACGCGTCAGGGGATAGGGCAAACTACGGTGTTTTCTGTTTAAAAGTATGCCCCTCCAGGAACGAATGTATGGCACTTACAGTCCCCGCCTGATCTTTTCGTCATCGAGGTACTGGTGAATGGCATCCCGGTAGCTACGGCTGGAGAGCAAGCAGCGGCCGTCTTTCATGTGGAAACCATATTGGTTATTACCCTCATATTTGGCTTCTCTGATAAAATGGGTGTTCAGAAGCAAAGAGCGGTGGATTCGGAGAAAGGCCTGATTGTTGAGCTGTTCTTCAACCGACTGCAGCGTTTGGCGGATGAGGTAAGCTTTTTCAGG
>JAGQXQ010000032.1:0-5740 GCA_020436535.1 Phaeodactylibacter sp. | reverse complement strand
GTATGGTTCTTCCTTTTTCTTTGGCCTCCAGGTGTTGCAGGGCTTCGCTGGATTCCTGGTGATGGGCCTCCAGCAAGTTTACCATTTTTTGGTGCAGCAGGGCATCCTGCTGGAGGTTAATCTGCTGACGGGCATGTTCCACCGCCCGCATGAAACGCTCATCGTCGTAGGGCTTTAGGAGGTAATCGACGGCATGAACGTCGAATGCCTTAAGCGCATATTGGTTATAGGCCGTTACAAAAATGATAAAAGGCAGGGGACGGAGTTCTTCCCGGGAAAGCACTTCAAAGCCGTTGAGGTCGGGCATCTGTATATCCAGAAAGACCAGGTCGGGGCGGTATTCCTCCATTTGGTGCAGGGCTTCGCTGCCATTCTTACACTCTCCAATGAGGGTTATGTAATCGATCGGCTCCAGTAATTTGACGATTCGGGCCCGTGCCAGGGGTTCGTCATCGACTACCAGAGTGCGGATCTTCTTCATGGCCGTTGTCGTTGGAATGGAATAATGATGGTGGCTTCGAAACCGTTGCCTTCTTCCGATTGCACATTAAAGGTGAAATTCTCCCGGTAGATCAACTGAAGTCTTTCCCGTACGTTCTTTAATCCTATCCCGGAGGACAGCAGGTCTTCCGAGGATTTAGAACTGCCCTTGCCGTCGTCTTTTACAATGATCATGACCTGCCCACCTTCGATCTTTTTGCAGATAAGTTCGATCTTCCCGGCATCGACCCGGCTGGCAAAGCCATGTTTGACCGCATTTTCCACCAATGGCTGCAGGAGCAGCGAAGGGACCTGGGCTTCAAGCACCTCTTTGTCAATCTGGTATTCTATTTTCAACCGGTCTGGAAAGCGAGCCTGTTCAATATTGAGATAATTTTTGATAAAATCAAGCTCTTCCCACAAAGGCGCCTGGTTGTGTTTATCCTGGTCGAGAACGAACCGCAGAAGGTCGCCCAACTGAGATACTACTTTCTGGGCCTGCTTTTTGTCAAATTCCATCAGGGATGAGATGGTATTCAGCGTATTGAACAGGAAGTGGGGCTGTAGCTGGAGGCGAAGGGCATTGAGTTGGGCGTTGGACAGCTGCCCCTCCAGCTGGGCCAGTTCCAGTTGTTTATTCCGGTACTTGCGGCGGAGCTCAATGGCGGTGATAACGGCATAAAGGATGCCAAACTCGATCAATCGGGTAATGACGGCAGCGGGAAGGACGCCTATCATGTGTTTGACCGTTTCAAACGTCATCTTCTTGACTCCCAGAAAGTGCAGGGCCGGGAAAAAAAGCAGGTTAGAGATCAATTCATGCAGCAGGGCCAGCAAAGTGCCTCCCAACAGGATCTTCAAAAACAGAATGCCGTTCCTGGAGTCGGAGCGGTCCTGGATTCGGCCTACTACATAATAGACCAAAGGAAGGATAAGCGCCCAGGTCAGATAATTGACTACGTGGATGAACCATCCGCGGTCCCACATAAACTTATCTGCTTCATTGTAGTACATCATGAACAGATAATTGCGTAGCCCCACCAGCGACCCCAGGGCGATACTCGCCAGGATAGCATAAAAATAAGGTATGGGTAATTTGCGCAAACTCATACCTCAAAGTACTGAAAATTGTAGCAAATAAAGGAGTGCTTTGGGATGAATGAATAGAAAAGTGGCCGTTTGATTTTTCAATAACAAAAAGCCCGCTATCTTGGTGGAGATATGCCAGACAGCCGTAAACATAGAGGGCAGCATCCTTCCGATGCCAAATTGTTCGGCAAGAGCCAGGTGCCGAAGCTTCAGCAGGCCGTGAAAGATGTCTCCTGGCTGTTGTCTCGTGGGTATTCAGGAAAATCTTCTTTGAAGTTGGTGGGCGACCGCTATCGCCTTCAGGCCCGGCAACGCCTGGCTATTGCCCGTTCTTCCTGCTCCCGGCAAGCTGCCTCCCGCCGCCGCCTACATGCCCTTCCGGAAGAGGCCATGAAAGACAATATCCTCTATATTGATGGCTTCAACCTGCTGATTACCGTCGAAAGTTCACTCTCCGGAGGCTTCATTCTGGAAGGGGTGGATGGCTGTTACCGGGATATGGCCAGCATTCATGGTTCCTATAAAAGGGTGATGGAAACCGAAGCGGCCATCACCCTGTCCGGTAAAGCCATGGAAGCGTTGGCAGTACGTCAGGCCATCTGGCTCCTCGACCGCCCTGTTTCCAATAGTGGAAGGCTGAAGCAGATGATCCTGGAAATAGCCGGTAAAAACAACTGGGATTGGGAAGCAGCGCTGCATTACAATCCGGACAACCTGCTGGCGGGGCAACCCGCCCCCATTGCTACATCGGATAGTGTGATCCTGGATGGAGCCGCTCAATGGTTTAACCTGGCCCGTTTTGTGGTGGGTAAGCACGTAACCGGCGCCCTCATTTTGCCGTTGGGACAGCTTGCGAAAAATGCCCCTTTTTAATTATTTGGACATCAGGAGAATTGGGCGTTTATTGTTTGGCGATATTGGTATTTGTCAATTTTTTTTCTTAAATTCCTTTCCATAAAACAGTAGCTTTTTGAAAGTCTTCCATTCAGAAAGCCGGTCCGGTTTTACAATAGCAGGGTTATAAATCTACTATTCAGGATGGCTTGGGGGCTTGCAGGAACAGGCATGGCCTCGGCCGGATTATTTCATAAAACCGAGAATACCTATGCTTAGAATTGCCATTATTACCACCCTGTTGGCCGTATCCTCCTCTTTTGTCTTTGGGCAGAATAAAACTGCTTCCAATTCCAATGAGGAAGCCATAAAACAGGTGATCGAACAGGAATCCCGTACTTTCTGGGCTCGTGATTTTAAAAGCTGGCAGAAACTATGGGTACATGAACCATACACCATCTGGACGGCTGCTTCCAATACCGGTGTTCGCCAATACTACGGTTGGGATGCCTGGAAAGAAGAGGTGGAAAACCTCTTTAAAGAAAGCCCCGAACCCGTTCCTTACGAAGGAGACGTCAAGAAGTCCAACTACAATTTCCGGGTCTATGGAAATGGCGCCTGGGTCACTTTTGAACAGGATAACAAAGGCACCACTACCTACGAGTCCCGGATCATGGAGAAGCACGGCGGCAAATGGAAAATAGCCGCTGTTCAGCTGTTCTTCAATGCCAATGAGCCGGATACTGCGCCGGTTGAGGCAGGCCCCAACGAATAATTTTCCCTGTCCTGGAGTAGGTGGCCACCGTAGTTGATCCCATTCCTGTGGCCACCGCTCCATCTTCATCCTTTCTATTTGCATTTCAGTAAGCGTATCCTGCACTTCAGTATCTTTTGGTTGAAGCGGCGAGCCTTAACCCGCAACTTGCCGGTAAAAGTGCAAGGATATGCTGCTAAGGGCCACCATCATTCTACTGTTACTCAACTTGAGCGCCTGGAGGCTCAACAGCCAGGCCATCATTATAAATGGTAAGGCGCTGGATGAAAAAGGAGCTCCTGCCGTTGGTGCCAATGTATTCATTAAAGGTAGTTTTGACGGCACTTCCACTGGTGCTGACGGTTCGTTCTATTTTTTAGCCGAACCGGAAGAAACGCTCTTACTTACTGTTTCTTACCTGGGTTACCAGCCTTTTGAACAAGTGCTGGCCTCGGGGGAGGACAGCATTTGGGTAGAGGCCAGGCTCCAACCCATCGCCAGTGAACTGGATATGGTAGTCATCACTGCTGGCGCCTTTGAAGCCAGTGATGAAAAGAAAGCGGTGGTGCTCCGACCCCTGGATATCGTCACTACGGCTGGCGCTACCGCTGATATTGCCGGCGCCTTGAATACACTGCCCGGAACCCAGAGGGTAGGAGAGGAGGGGCGCCTCTTCGTGCGGGGAGGCGATGCTTATGAAATACAGACTTTTATCGATGGGCTTCAGGTACAGTCCCCCTATGGCAGTTCGGTGCCAGACCTTCCGGCGCGTGGGCGGTTTTCGCCTTTTCTATTCAAGGAAACGACTTTTGCAACTGGCGGATTTTCAGCAGAATACGGCCAGGCGTTGTCGTCCGCCCTTATCCTTGAAACCCAGGGGCTTCCCGATGAGTCGATTACCGGAGTCTCTCTGATGAGCATCGGTATGGGGCTTTCCCATACGCAACGCTGGGAGCGGTCCTCGATCGCCTTATCAGGTGATTATACCTCTCTGGGCCCTTACATAGGGCTAGTGCCCCAGGATATCGATTGGGAAAAACCAGTCGTGAGTAAGGGGAGTCAGATGATTTTTCGCCACAAGCCCGATGAGGATGCCATTTTTAAATTCCAGGGGAGCGCTCAGTTTTCCGACTTTGCCTTGCAATATCCTGATCCAAACGACGTCAGTCAAACATTGCCGCTAAGCCTGAGCAATGACAATTACTATACGAATGCTACCTACCGGGATATCCTTGGTGAAAAGTGGAGTTTGCGTGGCGGCCTGAGCTATGCCTACGACCGGGAAGATATTCAACAAGATTTCCAACTGAGCAAGTCTGAACAATCTGTTCAGGTAAAAGTGGCGGCCAATCACCACTTTTCGGAAAACACCAGTCTTACCTTTGGTGGAGAAGCCATCCGGCGCCGTTTTGAAGAAAACTATATGGAAGAACCTACCGGCGCTTTCCATACCTTATTAGAAGACACGTATGCCGCCGGCTTCGCTGAGGCCGAATCTCACTTTGGAACCAAGTTGGCCGGCCGCCTTGGGGTTCGGGCTGAATACAGTAGCTTGCTCGGAGCAGGCCGGCTCTCTCCCCGGCTTTCGTTTGCTTATAAGGCGGGGGCATTCAGCCAGGTATCGCTGGCCTATGGGCATTTCTATCAAAAGCCTCAGGAGGAACAGTTGCGCTTTAACCACAACCTGGATTTCGAACGGGCAACGCATTATATCCTGAATTACCAGTATCAAAGGGATAAGCGCCTCTTCAGAGTGGAAGGTTATTACAAAACATACAGTAGCCTCGTGCGCTTCGAAACAAAAGAGCCCTGGCTAAGCGAAAATTCCGGCGATGGCTTTTCCAGAGGGGTGGATGTTTTTTACCGCGACCGGGCCTCCATTCGCAATGGCGATTTCTGGATATCCTACTCCTTTCTCGATACGAAGCGGGAGTACCTGGATTTCCCGGAGCCCAGCACCCCTTCCTTTGCCTCCAGGCACAATTTTTCCGGGGTGTACAAACACTGGCTGAACGGCATCAATACCAGTATTGGCTTTACTTATTCTTATTCCAGCCCCCGCCCGTACAACAATCCGAATGTTGCCGGCTTCAATACCGGGCGGACAGCAGCTTACCAGGACCTCAGTTTCAACGCCAGTTACCTGACGAACCTGTTTGGCCAGTTTACCATCCTCTACGTATCCGTCACTAACCTGCCCGGGTTCAAACAGTCTTTTGGATATCGGTACAGTAGCCAACCCGATCCACAGGGGCAATTTACCCGTTCACCGGTAGAACCACCGGCCAAACGCTTTTTCTTTGTTGGGCTCTTTGTGTCTATAGGAGAACAATTTGATAATTAATTAAATACGAACACATCATGAAAAAAATGATTCTGATTATTCTTGTAATTTCTTTTACTTTGTCAGCATTTTCTCAAAATGGTAAATACGAAAAAACAATAACTACAGCAATTCATGCCCTCCAGGCGGCAGAAGGCAAGGAGGGCCTGACGGAAGTAGCCAATACTTTTGAACGAATTTCCAATGCCATGGAGGAAGAGTGGTTGCCGGCTTATTTCCATGCATATAGCCAGATGTTG
>JAGQXQ010000663.1 GCA_020436535.1 Phaeodactylibacter sp. | reverse complement strand
GCACATCGCCAACCAGATAGACGGCATCCAGCTGGCAGTTGTCATTACATTGCACTAGCTGGGTAGTGAACTGGTAACCGCAGGCAGCGGTATTTTGGGTATAAATGGCAACCTCATGTTCCGAGCCGTCACCTGGATAAACACCCAGGTCGATGGGTAGGCTGGCGGAGGAATAACTGCCAACCTGAACTCCATCGACACTCACGTTGAACAAAAAAGACAGGTTGGGCGGGTTGGGGAACAATTGATCAAGGACGATGGTGTAATTGCCGGCGTTATTGCAATCTGTCAGGTAGTAGGCCACGCTGTCAATAAGGTTGTTACAAGGATTACCGCAAGGTTGCAGGTAGATCAGAGGAACAGTTACACAGCAATGATCTTCCCCTTCACAAACGGTGATTTCCTGAACAAGGTCATTGGTGTTGCAAGGCACGAGCAACCGCACCGGCACATCATTCCAGCTAAAGCGTTCGTATAGTTCTCCGTCGAAATAGACACTAAAAAAATCGGTAAGGGTGGGCCCTACCAGCTCGAAATTGAGGCTGATGGCGTTCTGCCCGTTGTCGGCCAGCCCCAGGTAATCGATGGACAGGCCCTCGAAGGCGCAGCCGGTGCAGGGCACCCCCTGTATGGTGTCGCCCACCCAGCAGCCATCCTGTGCCAGATCTACAGCGGCGAAAGCATAAATGCCCGAATTGTTGCTCTGCAAAGGCCCAACGGTCACCGGTAGGTCGGCATAGGCGAAATGGCCATCTGCTCCGGGGCCGAAGAGGTTAAAACTATCGGAAGTCCCCTGGTGCTCGAAATCGATGGTAGCCAGAAATCCGCCGTCGGCATTGCAGGGCCCCAGTTCAATGGCCATATTACCCATTCGGCAGGGTTCGGGCTGCGGGTTCACACACAGGTTGTCGATGCGGAAATCGCCGTCACCGCCGATGAGCAGGCTTTGTACATTACCGTAGAAGATAAGCTGGCCTTCTCTGTCGCTGGCGGCGTCAAAAACGACCCGCAGGGTAATGCCCGGCGCCAGCGCGTACAGGCCCGGCGCCAGTGCATTCTGAATCAAAAAATTGGAGCCGTTGGCGGCCAGGTTGACCGCGCCGCCGTTGTAGTAAAAATCAACCACAATACTATCTACCGGTTCGGAATAGCCAGTGAGGTCAAAAACAGCATTGATGGATTCGAATTGGAGGTACTGGCCGGAAGCGGCCGTCATCTCCGGATTATTCGTTTCGTTCAGCACGGCCAGGTCGCCGTAAGTAGTGGTCCAGAACAAACTCTGGAAAGGGATCAGCCGCAGGCCGATGCCACTTTCACTATAGATCTCCGTACCGGCGGGAGTACCGGAGGAGCTGCCATAAGACGGCTCCGCCAGCCCTTCGAACTCCACACAACTGCCCGTCGGGCACTGCTTTTGGAGGATAATGGACTCGCAGCAGTTGGGGTTATCATTCTGGCAAACGGTAAGGGTAAACTCCAACGCATCAGTAGCAGGCTGCACGCCTTCCAGCAAGTAGGGCAAATCGGCCTGGCTGATAAAGGCCGCTTGTTCGCCCTCGATGAAAATATCAAAGCTGGCAATCACCGTCAAGGGGCTCAGCCAGTCGAAATCCACTTCTATATTGTAATTTCCGGCATCATCACAACTGACGATCTCTGCCTGCAGGTTGGCAATGGGGCAGGCCAGCACGGCATCGGCACATACATTATCAATACCGAACTCCTGGCCTCCGATGAGCAGGCTTTCGATATTTCCGGTGATACAAACCGTTCCCTGTTCCGGCAATCCGTCGCTGATAAAGGTGACATCTACCGTAACTCCCGGGAAATTGAGAGCTGTGATCTCTGAAAAATTATCTACAACTGCAACGGATGAACCATTGACAGCGAAATTTTCCACTCCTCCCCCATCAAAGAAATCAAAGCACAGTTGGTTGAGGGAGCCATCTGCCTGGGAAAAGTCAAAGAACAGGCTGTTGTTCCCCATAAACAGGAACTGCCCGTCGAGCCAGCCGGAGCCGGCATCCTGGATCACCGCATTTGCGAACCCGGTGCTTCCGTCGGGGTATTGTATTTCCCGAATGCTCACTTGTATTCCAGCCTGGGAGAAGAGGACATCTCCCGGGCTGTTCCCCGAGGCTGGCCCCAGTTGGGTGTTGGCTGGTATATCTTCAAAGTTAAGGCATGAGAGCGGTTGGGCCATCATTTGGATGGAAAGGAAAAGCATTAAGGCGATCAGTGGTAAGGTTCTGTTCATGGCAGCGCGATGGTTTAGGTTTTGATACGATACAAAAATGCCATATTATTTGGTGTACAAAAAGAACTATTTTCATCATTTTTTGATTTTTTTTACTTATTTTTCAAACCAAAATAATCTATAATTATTTGAATGACAATTTTTTATAAAAAATTAAAGTCTTCTAAAATTTGATTTTTTATGTTAACCCACAAGCTAATTAGCTTGCTGCAAAGTTTTGAACGGCGGGAAATGACCCGATTTCGGGAGTTTGCCTTTTCGCCCTACTTCAATAAACACGAAGGGGTAAGGGCCCTGGTGGCCTATCTGAGTGATATTTTCCCTGAGTTTGAAGACAAAACCTGCGGAAGGGCGGTTATTTTTCAGAAGATCTTTCCCGGCAAAAAGCATGATCAGGCCAGGCTGGCGCTGGTCTTTACTTACAGCATGCGCCTGGCCGAACACTTTCTTGAAGTCGAACAGGCAGATAAGGGAGGAGGATTTCAGGCTACATACCTGTTGCAACAATTGCGGACTAAAAAGCAATTATCACGCTACAAGCATACGCTGGGAAAAGTGGAAGCGGCCCAGAAAAAAAAGGGTACGCGAGACAGTACCTGGTACTATCAACAGTATCTGATCGCTCAGGAGGCCGACCAGTATTTCAATACCATTTCTGAGCGCCGTACAGATGACAGCTTGCAGCGAAAGCAATATTTCCTGGACCGTTTCTACCTGGCCGAAAAGCTGAGGGACGCCTGTGAAATGCAGGTGCGCAGCCGCATCCTGAAGGTAAGTTATTCGGATCCGTTACAAGAAATGGCGCTTTCGGCAGTAGAAGCTTATCAGGACGAACTAGGCAAAGAGCCGGCCATTGCCATGTACTACTGGCTGTATCGAATGGTTTCCAACCCGGCTCCTTCTTATTATTTCGAAGCGCTGCACGCCCTGAACCAGTATCAGACTGCTTTGCCAATCATCGAGCAAAAAGCCATTTACAACTATCTTCAGAACTATTGCATTCAAAAGATTAATGCAGGTGAAGAAAATTTTCTCGAGGAGGTCTTCCAATTGTACAAGGCGCAGCTCGAACGGAAGCTGCTCCTTGAAAAAGGGCTTTTGTCTGAATGGCATTATAAGAATATCGTGACCACCGGCATCCGCCTGCGGGATATGGACTGGGTGCGGGAGTTTATTGAAAGCTATCGGAAAAAATTGCCGGAGGAGGCCCGCGAAAACGCCTACCGCTTCAACCTGGCCTCTTATTTCTACGCTACCCAACAGTATGATGAAGTGCTTCGGCTGTTGACCCAGGTAGAATACAGGGACCTGAGGTACAGCCTCGGCGCCAAGGCCTTGTTGTTGCGCACCTACTACGACCTGGATGAATACGAAGCGCTCAGTTCTCTAACCGATTCCTTTAAACAGTATTTACACCGCAACCAGCTCATGGCCGATGTACGCAGGGAAGGATACTACAATCTCTTCAAATTCACCCGCCGAGCCGCCAACCTACGTGCCAATATAGCCTATTATTCAAAAGACAAAAGGCGAAAGGAACTATTAAAACTACAGCGCGGTATTGACAAAGCTGGGGCTGTTTTCAACAAAAGCTGGCTACTGGAGAAGGTTGAAATCCTGGCGGCCAGGGTGGAAGGATAATTTTTCCCCAAAAAAATATTTGGAAAACCCGCTAAAAAGCCGATTTTGTTCGTTATTGATATAAGTCAATCTAGATACCCCCCAGGCTGAACTGTCAAAACATGAAATCATAATATCAAAAACCTCCGTTAAAACCAATCATTTATGAGAAAGGCCACTATAATCCTGGCATCTTTGTTTTTTTCCTTTTTCGGCCTGAACGCACAGGTACAGACCGGCACCGCTGTTCACTACGCCGATGCCCTCAACGGCCAACGGACGGCTTTCGGTGAAGTTTATCTTATGGATGGATATTCCGCCGCTCATAAGAGCTATCCACTGGGTACGATCATTCGCGTTACCCGGCTGGACAACAACCGCTCGGTTAATGTTCGGGTCAATGACCGCATCGCGGCCAACAGCCGGGATATCGTCAGTTTGTCCAAAGCTGCTGCTCAGCAGATCGGCCTGGTCGAAGCCGGCCGTTCCAAGGTGCGCGTTGAAAAAATCGGTTACGCCCCCGCCAACCCCTATGCAGCGCAGGATAACCCCTATGCGTCCGCTCCACCCAGTAGTTATGACTACTACGGAGGCGCACCCAACCCCTATGAAAATATGAGCCCCAATGTTACCCCCAAAGGGTATGGCGCTCCTGAAGCCGCCCGCCTTCCGGCAGCTAGCTATATCCTGCCGCCAACTACCTTCGGCTACGGCATTCAGCTGGCTTCTTTCAAAAAAGTGGAAGGTGCGGTTGAGCAGATCGAAAAATTAAACGAGGCAGGAGTGGAAAACGCTTACATCTGGCAAAAAGACGGCAACAACCGCGTAGTGGTCGCTTCCTTCCCGGATAAAGTCAGCGCCACCCGCTATCTCGATGCCTTCAAAAGGAGATACAAGCAAAATGGCATCGTTGTCAGTTTCGACTAGCAACTAGTAGACTTGTCAAGTTTTCTCCCGAAACCAGCTTTTCAGGAAAAAACTTGACAAATCTAAACGCTTCCAGCACATGAAAACCACGATCACCCTGATCCTGCTATCTTTGCCAGGTTTGGTGCTCAACGCCCAATACGGCAGCAGCAATTACGAAGAAGGCCTCGCGGTCTACTATGCCGATGACCTTCAGGGGCAGGCGACTTCCTATGGGGAAGTGTACCAAAGAGAGGGCTTTACCGCTGCTCACCCGTTTTACCCTCCTGGAACCATCGTACGGGTTACCCGGCTCGACAACGGGCAGTCCGTACAAGTTCGGGTCAATGATAAAATGGCACAGGACAGTGAACGCAGGATCATTCTTTCCCGTGCCGCCGCAATGGAGATCGGCCTGATCACCGCTGGAAAATTACGAGTGCGCATCGAACGGGCCGACACAGGCGCCAACCTGCCCTCCGATTATTCTGCCCGACAGGGTATTAGCTACTCTTCCGGCGACAACCGGCTCGGCCGGGTTACCGCCAAATCCCCTTATAGCGAATTCAACTATTCCAGTGGCACATTGCCCGCAACGGACAGCCGATATACCTCCGCTACCAACAGCCCCGCTTATCTCAGCCCGCAACCCGCAGCCTCTGAATCCATCAGCAGCTACCGGGCGCCCTCCTCCGCCGGCGGTTCTTCCAGCGTTGTTCGGAATAGCGGCAGAGCGCTTGCTCCGGGAATCGCCGGTTACGTCATCCAACTGGCTTCTTATGAAGATGGTACGCTTGCCGTCAACAACGTCAATCAACTTCTGAAGCGAGGTGTACAGCATGTCTATATCTGGGAAAAGGACGGCAACAACCGGGTAGTGATCGCCCGGTTCAATGATAAAGCCAATGCTACCGAATACCTCCAAGGCCTCAGGCAACAATATCTATTAGACGGGATCATCGTACAGCTCAGGTAAGTTGCCCTTAAGGGCCCGGAGAAGTTTCTACCGCAAACAATTGGTAAAATCCCAAATATTCCGGATTTTACCATTTTGCACACTACCTCATTACAAGCCCCGCAAAGAGTGTGTTCAAATTTCAATCAACCTAAACTCTTTACCATGAAATATATTCTTATCCTTACGGGGTTGTTATTTTCCCTGCCACAGGCTCAATCGCAGAATTATTACAATTACAATACCCAATCCGGTTCAGGTAACGTTCAGGAAGGCAATGCCGTATATTACGCAGATTACATGCACGGTAAAAGAACCGCTCTTGGCGAAGTTTACCGAATGGAGCAATTTACCGCAGCTCACAAGACTCTGCCCAAAGGCACCCTGGTGAGAGTGACCCGCTTCGACAGCGGCCAGTCGGTCGTCGTCCGCATCAATGACCGCGGCCCGTTTGATCCCGATGTGATCATTGATTTGTCTAAGGCAGCCGCCATGAAGATCGGCCTGGTGAAAAAAGGCCGGGCAAGGGTTCGCCTGGAAACGATAGGCCAGTCTAATTCCAATCCGGGAAACGGAACATTAAACGGGGCATCACCCAACCCTTATTCTAATACGGCCTATGCGCCTAAAGGGGCGCCTGCCGCTCAAACTTATAGCCAGCCAGCCCCTTCAGCCTACAATTATCGTTCTGCGCAGCCCCCTGCCAGCAACAGCTACTCCAATGTGGGCACCAGAGGTGGTACAGCGTATTATTCCACCCTTCCTCCCACCGCCAACGGATATGCCATACAATTGGCTTCCTACAGCAACCTGGACAATGCCAGGAACCAGTTGCAGCGGCTGCAGCAACATGGCATGCAAAACCTCTACATCTGGCAAAAAGACGGGTATTACAAAATCCTGATCGCTTCTTTTGCCAGTAAGAATTCGGCAGCGGCTCACCTCGAGCAATTGAGGAGTCAGAAACTGCAGGATGGTATTGTAATAAAAATCAAGTGATTTTTCTCTCGAGATCCGAACAGCTTTTTTCTGAAGGTACGAAGAAAAAAGTATACCCGATAAATTGGGTAAGCGAGTGCTACCGGGTTAGTCAAGCCTTATTTAACGAAAACCCGGCAAGTTGGATACGAACTTAAAATAAACGGCCACCCCCATCACTATTGCCGCCGTTAATCCAAACAACACCGCCGGGCTAAACTGCCACCAAATCAGCCCCGCCAGAGAACTGGCCAGCAGGGTGGCCACCGAGCGCAGCCCTTCGTAAGTGCCGATGGCCGTCGCTCGCTCTTCCGCTGGGGCCAGATTACTGATCCAGGCTTTGGCCACCCCTTCGGTGAGAGCGGCATACAAGCCATACAACAGGAATAACAAACCGAATTGCCACCAATCCGCTGCCAGGGCCATCCCTCCATACACGGCGACAAAGACAAGCAGGCCGCTGATGAAGGTTGGCTTCACCCCCCAGCGGTCGGCCAGGCTGCCCGCCGGAAAGGCCGCCAGGGCGTATACCAGATTGTAAAAAATGTAAAAACCGATCAGCAGGGAGTCACCGATGCCTTTGTACTTCAGCATCAATAGCAGGAAAAGGTCGGAGCTGTTCACCAGAGCGAAGGCCAGCAAGCCCCACAGGAGACGACGGTAGGCCAAGCTGCTTTTCGGGATATATTTCAAAAAGCTAAAAAATCCAGGCCTTCCCGTTTTTGTTACCGGGGTTGTGGGCACGGCTTCATTTGCCGGCTCTTTCAACAGGAGGGTGAAGGCCACAGCCGCCAGGCCGGGGAAGACAGCCAGCAGAAATAGGGTGCGGTAATATCCTGGATAGACCCACAAGAATAGCAGCGCCAGTAAGGGGCCGATAGCAGCTCCCAGGGTGTCCATACCCCGGTGGAACCCAAACACCCGGGCACGGGTGGCAGCCGTTGCTTCTGCCGCCAGCAGGGCATCACGGGCGCCGGTGCGAATGCCCTTGCCCAGCCGGTCGGTGGTGCGGGCGCCCAACACCCACAGGGGGGCTGTCCAAACCGCCATCAACGGCTTGGACAGCGCGCTCAGCAGATAACCCAGCTGCACAAAAGGTACCTTCCGCGCCCGGTAGTCAGATAATTTCCCGAAGTACCCCTTACTCAGTCCGGCCATGGCCTCGGCGATGCCTTCCAGCACGCCGATCCCCAACACGGTAAAGCCGATGCTCTCCAGGTACAACGGCATGATAGGGTACAGCATCTCGCTGGCCATATCGGTGAATAGGCTAACCAGGCCGAGTAGCCAAATAGTGCGGGTTAGGAGTTTTTTCATAAAAGGACGTTGTGAGTGAACGAATGAGTAAAGGCAATGCAAATTACGGCCTTTTATACACCACTCCATCTTTTATCACCAACCTCACTTTTCGCAAACTCGAAATATCGGCTTCCGGGTTGCCTTCCACCGCGATGATATCCGCCAGAGCGCCCTCCCGAATACGCCCCAGTTCCGGGAGGTGGAACACCTCGGCATTTACCGACGTCACCGACCGCAGTACATCCAGGGGGGGCATACCGTATGCCACCATCAGTTCCAGTTCGCGCGCGTTTTCGCCGTGTTCGAACACTCCCACATCGCCTCCCGCCACGATCGCCACACCCGATTCCAGGGCTAGTTTAAAAGATTGCTTCTTCTGCCTGATCCGTTCCGGCTCCGTCTCAGAGCTGCCGTCCCAGCCGCGATAGCGCAGGATGGCGTCTCCGGCAGCCAGCGTCGGGCAGAGGGAAACACCTTTTTCCTTCATCAGCCGAAAAACTTCAGCAGTTCCATCATCGCCGTGCTCAATGGTTTCCACACCGGCCAGGATGGCCCGTCGCATACCTTCCGAAGTAGAAGCGTGGGCCACCACTCCCCGCCCACTGCTGCGCGCAACTTTTACCATCATTTCCAGCTCCTCCTGGAGGAATGTGGGTTTCGCTTCTCCATTGGGGCCCCAGCGGTAGTCGGCGTATACTTTTATAAAATCCGCTCCTTTACCGATCTGATCACGGACTACCCGGATAAGCGCATCTCCATCGGCCGGCTCGGCGCCCAGCGGTACTTCAAAGTCCGGCTTAAAACCCTTAGGCCCATAGCTGCCGGTTGTGACGATGGCCCTGCCCGAAACGATCAGCCGCGGGCCGGGAATGATGCCCAGTTCAATGGCCTGCTTGAGCGCCACATCGGCGTAACCGGCGCCCTCTGAACCCAATTCGCGCACCGTTGTAAAGCCCGCCATCAGGTTTTTCTTCGCATGTACCGCGCCCCGAATGGCCCGCAGTTCGTTGGACTCTTTCAACACCTGGTCGTTCCAATCGGCGCGGTTGTAGGGGTATAACAGCAGATGGGAATGCCCTTCGATCATACCAGGCATCAGGGTGTGGCCAGAAAGCCCGATGATCTCCGTCCCTTCGGGGGCCCCAATTGTTGTCTTAGGGCCAACAGCGGTTATGCGATTGCCTTCCACCAGTACGGCCCACTCTTCGTACATCTCCTGGCCATCGAAGACGCGAGATGGCTGAAGAAGGTAGGGCTGAGCCTGGGAAAAAAGGAAAACTGAGTTGAGGAAAAGGAGCAGAACGGATAAAAAGGGAAGGTTACTTTTTTGCATGATGAGTTGGGTTGTTTCTCCTTGATGAACTACTTCTTCCTAAACAGCTTCTCCCTCAATTGCTCGATGAGGTCCACTGTTAGAAAGTTGCATAAATTATAATGGTATTCCCTGGCCTCCTTCAATGCCTCTTCTGTCATGTTCACTTTGTTGCTTTCCAAAGAGCGTTGGGCACAATAACGTGAAGCCTCGCCCGAAAAAAAGAAATGGGCGATCATCCCGAAGTAATTATTCATGATAACGTCGTCCAGGTTATCACGGTCCATCATTTCGGAAAGGACGTTGGTGGCAACCTGAAACTGTTTTTTGTCCAGGGCCAGCAAACCGATGTCGAAGAGCTTGTCGGAAGAGCCGGGAATGAGGCTCAGCACGCTGAGCACCCGGGGCATCATGTCGGAATAATCTTTCTTGAGAGAGGCCAGGGCAATCTTATAAGTACAATCCTTGATTTTCCGGGTTTCGTTGCCCTGAATGAGGGGGTTCTCCCGGGTGGACAATAGCTTGAGATCCATTAGAATTTCTTTGTAGATTGACAATACCTCGATCATATTAGACCGGCTACCCGATTCGGTGGAATTGGCCACCGAATTGCATAGGATCTCTGTCAGTTTGATCAAGGCATCATTATTGGGGCCGGGTGTGCTGTCTATCTTTAGTTCTTTCTGCAGCTCTTCCAGGGCCTGAATGACAATCCGGGTTTCGGCGCCCCCCTTGGAATAGATGCCCAGATATTCCATGTCATCCAGATAGGCGGCGTCCAGCTTCCCGGTGCGCTGATAAGACTCGATCAATTTTTTCTTGATGATGTGGACCACCTTGGCTCGATAGCCCTGGGAGCGCACCAGATGAATGTACAAAAAAACCAGGGTCAGCGACAACATGGCAAAAAAGAGGATCGTGATAAGCATTTCCCGCAGGGGAACCTGCCCGCCATCAAATGGGATCAGCCAAAAAAGGGTTCGCGGATAGGCCAGCAGAATTATGGCCAGCAGCAGAATGGTCAGAGCCAGCACCTGGCTGATCAGGTTGGCGGCGTAGTTTTTCTTACTCATCCGCCGCAGGTCTTCCGGCAGAAAGATCTGGTTGACCAAAATGGGAAGCCCCAGCAGGAAAACGTAAACAGTTACGGAAACTTCGACGATGAGGCTGAGGTAATCGCTGTACATGTTTGTTTTGGTATTGTGGCGTTAGGGTGTTGCGGTGTTGTGGGGAACAATCGGGCCGGTAGTAGTCAATGAAGGAATTCATTGGCCGGCGCCCAAAACACTAAAATACCGCGCCCCTTCAAAACACACCATTCGGTATACCCCGGGAAATTTCCTGGATAAACTCCAGTAGGGCCGTATGTGGCATCATGGCGTTCTTGCGCTTGTATTTCAGGCTAGCCAGGTTTAGTTCGTTCAGGTCGGCGCTAAGTTCCTCGAGGCGTTCTACGGTAAAGACGCCGTAGCGGG
>JAGQXQ010000662.1 GCA_020436535.1 Phaeodactylibacter sp. | reverse complement strand
CCCAAATGTAACGCCTAAGGGGTATGGCGCCCCGGAAAGCGCCCGCCTCCCGGCAGCCAGCTATATCCTGCCGCCGATTACCTTTGGCTACGGCATCCAGCTGGAAAAAAAAAAAAAAGTGGAGAGTTCGGTTGAACAGATCGAAAAACTCAAAGCGGCAGGAGTGGAAAACGCCTTTATCTGGCAAAAAGACGGCAATAACCGAGTGGTGATCGCCTCCTTCCCGGATAAAGCCAGCGCCGCCCGCTACCTCGACGCTTTCAAAAGACGATACAAGCAGAATGGCATCGTTGTTAGTTTCGACTAGTAATCTTTAGAGTATGTCAGGTTTTTTCCCGAAGTTGTTCGGGAAAAAACCTGACAGGCCTAAACGCTTCCAGCACATGAGAAACAAGATCATCCTGATGCTACTCTCTCTGCCGTATTGGGCGCTCAACGCCCAATACGGCAGCAACAGTTACGAAGAAGGCCTTGCGGTCTACTATGCCGATGACCTCCAGGGGCAAACTACTTCCTATGGTGAATTATACCAAAGAGAAGGCTTTACCGCCGGCCACCCTTTCTATCCCCTTGGGACCATCGTACGGGTTACGCGGCTCGACAACGGACAGTCTGTACAAGTACGGATCAATGATAAAATGGCGCCCGACAATGAGCGCAGGATCATCCTTTCCCGTGCCGCCGCCATGGAGATCGGCCTGGTCACCGCCGGCAAACTCCGGGTTCGCATCGAAAGAGTCGACGGAAGCGGCAATCTTCCCTCCGGTTATTCTACTCGACAGGGTATTAGCTACTCTTCCGACGGCAACCGGGCCGGCCGGGTTACCGCCAAGTCTCCCTATAGCGAATTCAACTATTCCAGTGGCACACTGCAAGCACGGGACAGCCGTTATACCCCCGCCACGAGCACTGTTTATCCGAGCCCGCAACCCGAGGCCTACGAATCTGCCAGCGCCTATCGGGCGCCCTCCACTGGCGGTGGCATGTCAAGTGTGGTTCAAAACAGCGGCAGAGCGCTTGCTCCGGGAATCACCGGTTACGTCATCCAACTGGCTTCTTATGAAGATGCTGCTCTTGCCGTCAACAACGTCAATCAACTCCTGAATCAAGGTGTCCAGCATGTCTATATCTGGGAAAAAGATGGCAACAACCGGGTGGTGATCGCCCGGTTCAATGATAAAGCCAATGCTGCCGAATACCTCCGCAGCCTCAAACAACAATATCTATTGGACGGGATCATCGTACAGCTCAGGTAAGCTGTCATTATGGACTCGGAGAAGTTTCTACCGCAAACAATTGGTAAAATCCCAAATATTCCGGATTTTACCGTTTTGCACACTACCTCATTATAAGCCCCGTAAAGAGTTTGTTCAAAATTCAATCAACGTAAACTCTATACCATGAAATATATTCTTATTCTTACGGGGTTGTTATTTTCCCTGCCACAGGCTCAATCGCAGAATTATTACAATTACAATACCCAGTCCGGTTCAGGTAGCATTCAGGAAGGTAATGCCGTATATTACGCAGATTATATGCACGGTAAAAGAACCGCTCTTGGCGAAGTTTACCGAATGGAGGAATTTACCGCAGCTCACAAGACTCTGCCTAAAGGCGCCCTGGTGAGAGTGACACGCCTCGACAGCGGCCAGTCGGTCGTCGTCCGCATCAATGACCGCGGCCCGTTTGACCCCGATGTGATCATTGACCTGTCTAAAGCCGCCGCCATGAAAATCGGCCTGGTGAAAAAAGGCCGGGCAAGGGTTCGCCTGGAAACGATAGGCCAGTCTAATTCCAATCCGGGAAACGGGACATTGGAAGGGGCATCACCCACCCCCTATTCTAATACGGCCTATTCTCCTAAGGGAGCGCCCGCAGCTCAAACTTATAGCCAGCCAGCCCCTTCAGCCTATGATTATCGTTCTGCGCAGCCCCCTGCCAGCAATAGTTACTCCAATGTCGCCAACATTGGTGGTACAGGGTATTATTCCACCCTTCCCCCCACCGCCAACGGATATGCCATACAATTGGCTTCCTACAGCAACCTGGACAATGCCAGGAACCAGCTACAGCGGCTGCAGCAACATGGCATGCAAAACCTCTACATCTGGCAAAGAGATGGGTATTACAAAATCCTGATCGCTTCTTTTGCCAGTAAAAAATCGGCAGCGGCCTACCTCGAGCAATTGAGGAGTCAGAAACTGCAGGATGGTATTGTAATAAAAATCAAGTAATTTTTATTTCTCGAGATCCAGACCGTTTTTTCTTCGTATGCATAGCAAACAAAACCTGAAAATTACGCGAAAAACGTAGGCATCCGTAGGGACGGCGAGGCTTTTCAACGCAACGAGGCGGGAAAAGAGCAAGTCAGAATTCATCCATCTTGGGTTGGTAGACTATAAAATACAAAATGATCAACAGAACCGCCCCCGCCGTTGCCCCAAACAAGGCCGCCGGGCTGAACTGAAACCAGATCAACCCCGCCAGAGAACTGGCCAGCAGGGTAGTCACCGAACGCAACCCTTCATACGTACCGATGGCCGTCGCCCGTTCTCCTGCCGGCGCCAGGTTGCTGATCCAGGCCTTGCCCACTCCTTCAGTGAGCGCGGCGTACAGGCCGTACAACAGGAAGAGCAGGCCAAACTGCCACCAATCGGCCGCCAGGGCCATTCCGCCGTAAACGGCAGCAAAGACGAGCAGCCCGCTGATGAAGGTTGGTTTTAGCCCCCAGCGGTCCGCCAGGCTACCCGCCGGATAAGCCGCCAGGGCGTATACGAGGTTGTAAAAAATATAAAACCCGATTAGTACAGAATCGCTGATGCCCTTGTACTTCAGCATCAAAAGCAAAAAGAGGTCGGAACTGTTGACCAGGGCGAAGGCCAGTAAACCCCAAAGGAGGCGCCGGTAGGCCGGGCTGCTTTCCGGGATGTATTTCAAAAAGCTAAAAAATCCGGGGCTTCCCGTTTTTGCTGCCTGGTTTGAAGGCTCCGCTTGATGAGCCGGCTCTTTCAACAGAAGGGTAAAAGCCACTGCCGCGAGGCCGGGGAAAACGGCGAGTAGAAATAAAGTGCGGTAATACCCCGGATACGCCCACAGGAAGAGCAACGCCAGCAAGGGGCCGATAGCCGCCCCCAGGGTATCCATTCCCCGGTGAAAACCAAACACCCGGGCGCGGGTGGCCTGGGTAGCCTCCGCCGCCAGCAGGGCATCGCGGGCGCCGGTGCGGATGCCCTTACCCAGGCGGTCGGTGGTGCGGGCGCCCAGCACCCAGAGGGGGGCCGTCCACACGGCCATCAGGGGTTTCGACAGAGCGCTCAACAGGTAGCCCAATTGCACAAACGGCGCCTTTCGGCCCCGATAATCAGACAGCTTCCCGAAATAGCCCTTGCTCAGTCCGGCGGTAGCCTCGGCTATGCCCTCGAGGATTCCGATCCCCAATACCGAAAAACCGATGCTTTCCAGGTACAAAGGCATGATGGGATACAGCATCTCGCTGGCCATGTCGGTGAACAGGCTGACCAGGCCGAGTAACCAGATGGTGCGGGTAAGGAGGTTTTTCATGAAGTGAGTGAATGAATGAGTGAGTGGAAGCAACGCAAATTATGGGGATCGTTGAATTTTCTGTGTCATTTAAAACGCCCCTCGATTTTTAGCGATTTGCGAACAGCGAATTCGGAACAAGCTCAAATTACGGCCTTTTATACACCACCCCATCTTTCATCACCAACCTCACTTCCCGCAGGCTGGAAATATCAGACAGAGGGTTGCCCTGCACGGCGATGATATCCGCCAGAAAGCCCTTTTGAATGCGCCCCAGCTCCGGCAGGTGAAATACCTCCGCATTGCCTGAGGTTGCAGACCGTAAAACCTCCAACGGCTCCATTCCATACTCAACCATGAGTTCCAGCTCGCGGGCGTTTTCACCATGTTCAAACACTCCAACATCACCCCCAGCCACAATTTTTACACCCGACTCTAACGCCAGCTTAAAAGACTTTTTCTTTTGTTTGATCCGCTCCGGCTCTGTTTCGGGGCTGCCTTCCCAGCCGCGATAGCGCAGGATAGCGTCGCCGGCAGCCAGAGTCGGGCAGAGGGCAACGCCTCTCTCCTTCATAAGTTGAAACACCTCAGCGGTTCCATCATCTCCATGCTCGATGGTTTCAACACCAGCCAGTGCCGCTCGCCGCATGCCTTCGGCAGTAGAAGCATGAGCCACCACCGCCCGGCCACTACTGCGTGCGACTTTTACTATTAGTTCCAGTTCTTCCGGCAGGAAAGTCGGTTTGGCGGCTCCATTCGGCCCCCAGCGATAGTCGGCGTAGACTTTTATGAAATCAGCCCCTTTGCCGATCTGATCACGCACCACCCGAATAAGGGCGTCGCCATCAGCCGGCTCGGCGCCCAACGGCACTTCAAAATCCGGCTTAAAACCCTTAGGCCCGTAGCTGCCGGTAGTGACGATGGCCCTGCCCGAAACGATCAGCCGCGGGCCGGGAATGATGCCCTGCTCAATGGCCTGCTTGATTGCCACATCGGCGTAGCCGGCGCCCTCCGAGCCCAACTCGCGCACGGTGGTAAAGCCCGCCATCAGGTTTTTCTCCGCATGGACTGCGCCGCGAATAGCCCGCAACTCATTGGATTCCTTCAACACCTGGTCGTTCCAATCGGCCCGGTTGTAAGGGTACAGCAAGAGGTGAGAATGGCCCTCGACTATACCAGGCATCAAAGTGTGGCCAGGTAGCTCGATTACCTCCGCCTCTTTTGGCGCCGGGATGGAAGTGGATGGGCCTGCCGCCGTGATGCGGTTGCCTTCCACCAGGACGGCCCACCCTTCGTGCATCTCCCGTCCGTCGAAGACGCGGGTGGGCTGGAGAAGGTAGGGTTGGGAAAAAGCTGGAATGGACAATATGGACAAGCAGAAAAAATGGATAAAAGCTTTAGGCATACAGATAATTTATTTGAGGAGAATGCAAATAACCATCAATATAGCCCATTCTTTGATATTTTGAGAAGAGATTTTCCAGTTACCCGCCAGATAAATCAGTCGCGTCCAGTTTTTCGATCAGGTCCACCGTCGGGAAGTTGCATAGGTTGTAGTGGTAGTTGCGGGCATCTGACAGCGCCTTTTCTGTCACCTCCACCTTATTGCTTTCCAGAGAACGGCGGGCGCAGAAACGCGCCGCGTCGCCTGAAAAATAGAAATGGGCGATCATTCCGAAGTAATTGTTCATGATGACTCCGTCCAGGTTGTCGCGATCCATCATTTCAGAGAGGACGTTGGTGGCGACCTGGAACTGCTTCTTGTCCAGCGCCAACAGCCCGATGTCGAAGAGCTTGTCGGAAGAACCGGGGATGAGGCTCAGTACGCTAAGCACCCGGGGCATCATGTCGGAATAATCCTTTTTGAGGGAGGCCAGGGCAATCTTGTAGGTGCAATCCTTGATCTTGAGGGTCTCATTGCCCTGGATAAGCGGATTTTCTTCGGTGGACAACATTTTCA
>JAGQXQ010000179.1 GCA_020436535.1 Phaeodactylibacter sp. | reverse complement strand
CGCCGCCTGGCCCTGCCGCCTTTGCAGGTGTACACCAGCATGCGTACCCAGGACGCCCTGCACGAGAGCACCTCTTCCTTCTACGCGGAACTCAAGCGCCTCAAGCTCATTATCGAGGCGGTGGAAGCCGGCGCCGACAAACGGCCGCCCGAGCCGCAGGCCTTTTTCCTGCTGGATGAAATCCTCAAAGGCACCAACTCCAACGACCGCCATACGGGTTCCAAAGCCTTGATCAAACAACTGATCCGCAGCCGCGGCTCGGGCATCATCGCCACCCACGACCTCGAACTGGGCCAACTGGAAGCCTCCGCCAATGGCGCCGTCGAAAACCTGCGCATCGAAGTGGAAATAAAGGATGGAAAGCTGTATTTTGACTACAAGCTAAAAAAGGGGGTCAGCCAGAGTTTTAACGCAACTTTATTAATGAAACAGATGGGCATCAAGATCGAAGAAGAGGCATGAAGGCTTACAACCTGGAAACAGCACTGAAACACCGGGAAGAGGTGACGGAACTGTCCCTGCACAATTGCCGGCTGGACCATCTGCCGCCGGTTGTCTTCGGTATGCCCCGGTTGTGGAAGCTGGAAGTGAGTGTCAATAGGATCGGGGAGATCCCACGTCAGATTGGGCAACTGAAGAACCTGCGCAGCCTGTCTCTGAGCTTCAATCAGCTCACCGAGCTCCCACCGCGGTTTTTTGAGCTGCGCCAGCTTACCGAACTCAATCTCAGCAATAACCAGATCAAATCACTCCCGCCGGCTATTGGCCACCTGCAAAACCTCCAACGCCTGCGTCTGGCCGGCAATGCCCTGGAAGAACTCCCGCCGGAGATCGGGCAGCTAAAGCAGCTAACCCATCTGGATATTCAACAGAACCAGATCAAACGCCTTCCGCCCCAGTTGGGCGAATTGGCCAAACTACGCCAGTTGCACGCTGCTCATAACCGTATCGGGCGGCTACCCAAAGCCCTGTTCCAACTCACCTCGCTCGACCTCCTGGACCTCAGCCACAACCGGCTCCGCACCCTGCCTCCGGCCATCGGGCAGCTCCGGATGCTCACTGAACTCAACCTCGGCAGCAACCTCCTGGAAACGATCCCGGAAAGCATAGCCGAATTGCTGGTGCTGCGCCGCCTGCTGTTGAGCAAGAACAAGATCGCCGCTTTTCCGGCATCGATCAGCCGCTTGCAATGGTTGAACACCTTGTCATTGGAAAAGAATAAGATCACCGAACTGTCCGAAATTATTGGGGTATGCCGGCGCCTGGAAACGCTCACGCTCAGCCACAATCAGTTGTCGGAACTGCCTGTTTCCATGGCCAACCTCGACGCTTTATCCCATCTGTATCTTGATGGCAACCGCCTCGGCAGCCTTCCCCCTCTACCGACCCGGATCAAGTGGCTCTCCATTCGCGATAATCAGTTTAAGGAACTACCGCCCGGCATTCAAAACCTGGACAGCCTGCAGGTGTTCAATGCAGAGAAGAACCAACTCACCGGGCTGCCGGAAGGTTTCAGGCAGTTGTACCAACTCCAAAGGCTATGGCTCGACGGCAATCCCATACCGGACCTGCCGCAGCCGTTGTTTTTTCTGTCGGCACTGGAAAGCCTCAAAGGGCCTGGTGATGCCGACGCCCGGCGCAAGCTGTTGCGCTTTCTCAAGCTTTGCCGTTCCCGGGAAGTGCCGGGACGGCTGCGGCTGGCCATTTACGATGTGATGGAAGAAGGCGGCCGCCGTTTGAGTGAGTTTCCCGCCACTTTGCTGCTCGACGCCTTGTCCATCGGTATGTCCGACGTGGCTTACGCCATTCGAAAGCACTTGTTGGAAGAACGCAATGGGGTACAGCAGATCTCGCCGCCTTATGAAGGGAAGTGGGTTTACTTGCTTGGGGAGACGGGCTTCGAGCCGGAGCGCCTTCGCCCGCAGCTGGAGAAACTGGGCATGGGTCTGGCGGACGACCCGGGCCAGGAGGTAGATTACCTGGTCCTTGGCCGTTTGTTGCATTCCATGCAGGCCAAGGTGCCAGCCGGTTATCAGCACCTGATCTCCCGCCACAGCCTGGCGCTTTTCCTCCACCGAAAAAATGGCCGAACCTTTGCCCTCGATCCTGCCCCTCAGCAACTGAGCAACCTGCGTCTGATGATCTTCAGCCCCGAACGGGCTCAGCGGACGCTGGCGCTGCAATTGCTCAAAACCAATGGCGTTCCGAAACAACTGCTTACCGACCTGTTCCTGGCATGGAAACTGGGGTATGGCGAACAGCGTAGCCTTGAAAAAATGTTATTGCAAAACACTTCTGAAGAGGCGCTGAGGGCCATGTATTACCCTCTGGGGCTTACCGGGCGCACCTCGGAAGCTACCCTGACCACCAATATTATCAAGTATACGGAAGGTAACGAGTTCGACGGTATACGCATCGCTCAGTTCCTGAATGAGCTGTACGGAACGGCGCGGTTTTATCTGAGGCAATACGGCTGAGGAGAGGATGTTGTTGGCCGGCAACGAACAACTACTCCTATTTGAACAAGCTCACATAACTAGAGCTGCAACTCATCACCTCCACCTCCTCTTTCCACTTCCGCCAGCCCTGTTTGGCCTTGTACTCATAGTTGCCGGCGTAGATATCCATGCAGATTGTGGTAGCCGAGCGGACGCTCGCCTCCGATTCGCCGATAGAGACGGCCACTTCTTTGGAAGTTTCGTTGTGGAAGCAGATGGTGCCGATGTTATTTATCTCACAGGGAGGCGTCCAATCGGCATGGGAACCGTGCAAAGGGCTGCTACAGCTGAAGGCGCCGAGGAGCATCAGCGCCAGAAGTTCGAAGGAGATCATCCAGGATGTCATGTGCGTCGGGTGTTTGGATGAAGCTGCGGTTTTGGAGGGAAGGCCCTCCAAAACCACAACTTATAAAAAGACTCGGGCGAAAAATGTAGGTTGTTTTCAGTGATTTCACCAATAGGATGCTTGGAGGAAGGGATACCCCCTATTGGGAAAGCGGCTTTTTTGTAAATTTTCTCATGGCTGAAAAGTGTACCTGCAACCTGCCTCCCCCTCAATTGTTATCCCTATATTGAATTTTGTCAAACCCACACCCAACCATGGCGGCAACCGTAAAACAAATCCATAAAAGCACCCGGGAAGTAGCAATGGCCCGGATAGAAAATGGGCGGACTCAGGCCCGCACCGACTTCCTTGCCTGCGAAGAACCCCTGGAGATCAAACTCGCCTATGGCCCCAGAGGGCAGCGGCAGAGCCGCAGCCTGGCCGTCACCATGCGCACGCCGGGGGAGGATGAGGAGCTCGCCGCCGGCTTTCTCTTTACGGAAGGCATCATCGGCAAGGCAGCCGATATTAAGGCAATGCGCCATGTGGGGGATGCCCTGGCGGAGGAAGCCCGCGAAAATATCCTCCTGGTGGAATTGTCCGAAGAACTGCCCGTCGATTTCGACAAGTTGAACCGCCACTTTTATACTTCCTCCAGTTGTGGAATATGCGGCAAGGCCTCCATTGATATGGTGCGCTCGGTATCCTGTTATTTTCCCCGGCGCGATTACCCCTTGATTCAGGCTTCAACGCTTCAGGCGCTTCCGGATAAACTGTCCCGGCAGCAGGCCATTTTCGAATGCACCGGCGGCATTCACGCCGCCGCCAGCTTTACTCCGCAAGGCCAGCTGCTGGTGGTGCGGGAAGATGTAGGCCGCCACAATGCCCTGGATAAGCTTCTGGGAGCCTCTTTGCTCAAAGGACAAATGCCCCTGCGCGAGCAGGCCATACTGCTCAGCGGCCGGCTCAGCTTCGAGCTGGTGCAGAAGTCGGTGATGGCGGGGGTGCCTATCCTGGCGGCCGTGGGGGCGCCCTCCAGCCTCGCGGTTGAACTGGCGGAGGAGTATGGGATGACGTTGGTGGGCTTTTTAAGGGGGCAGGCTTTTAATATCTACTGCGGGGAAGAGCGCGTGGTATTGGAATGAGCCCCCAATAACTGTCTGTTTTCTACACCGGGTAAACCGTTGTGCCCGATTGCTTTCTGTCAAGGCTGGCTAATCCATTTCCAGGCATTTAAAAACCAGCTCATTCCTATAAACTTGGCCTTGGTAGTCTGCTTTCATTAAAATGCCGGTACTTTCCCATCCTGAGCGCCTCTTTTTCCAAAGCGCTTATAACTTAAAACCGCTTCTGCCCCGAAAACTCCATGGCCTCTCCCTTACCGAAACCATAGCTGAATCCTAACACGACGAACCGGCCACGCAACCGATAATTGTAGAGGTAGAAATTCCGCTGAATGGTTTCGTTTTCAGAAATACGGGAAGCGAAGGCATCCCGGACGCTCAGGTTTAGTATCGCCCGGCCCTTCAGCATCTTTTTGCGCACGCCAAAGTCAACGAAAAGAAAAGGCGATTGCTCCCCCTGCACTGACTGTACGCCGGATTGGTAATTCCCTGTCACCTCAAAGTCGGCCTGAGCAGGCAGTTTGAGCTTGGCGGCCAACCGAGACATCCACTGGCTGGCGTTGAACCCAAAGGAGACATTCTCCAGTTCCCCTTCTCGTTGGAATTGGAAATAATTGACATCGGTGCTGAGCGACAGCCATTTCTTCGGGCTGTATTTGGCGTTGAACTCAATGCCCGTCGTCCGGTTCGTCCCGATATTTTCGGGCCGGGTGATGCTGACATTGTCTTCAAAAAATGCGATGCGTTCGATGACGTTGGTGGTATAACGGTGATACACTCCAAAGTTCAGGGAGAGTTTGTCCAGAATATAAATACTGGTCGCCTCAAAGGAGTCGGTGAACTCGGGTTGCAGGTTCGGGTTGCCGGCCCGGACGCTGAAGTTGTTCCGGAAATTGAAAAAGGGGTTCAGTTCCCACAGGCCGGGGCGGTAGATGCGCTTTGAATAGCCGGCCTGCAGCGATAGCCGTTCGGTAATTTTATAGGAGGTATGAAAAGTAGGGAAAAAGTTGGCGAAATTTTGCCCGCTTTCCTCATTAGTGTTGGCCAGCAATATATTGAGGTCGGTATCTTCAAGGCGGAGCCCTGCTTTGACGCCCCATTTTTCATCCTCGTAGGCCCCGGTGGCGTAGACGCCCAGCACTTTCTGATTGTACTCGAAAACGTTGGTCAGGCCGGT
>JAGQXQ010000661.1 GCA_020436535.1 Phaeodactylibacter sp. | reverse complement strand
AAGAAGGACAAGCTGGAAGAATCCAACAGTTGGGTGGTATTTGGGTTGATGGCGAAGTATGCGGTGCAATATGATACGGCTGAAGTTTTTTTCCTAAAAGCTTTAGCACTCAGGGAGGCAGCACAGGATACTGAAAAGGCTGCCAGTTGTTATAACAATTTGGGGTTGTTGTACCGGGACCAGGCTGGTGGTTATAGCAAAGCCAGGGAATATTTTTCCAGAGGGTTGAGCCAAACAGGAGATGCCCAGGTGAAAATTGCGGGAAAACTACACAACAACCTGGGGGATGTACTTAACCGTATGGGGGAGTATGATGCCGCCGTAAAACACCTGGAAACCAGCATAACCATTCGGGAAGCCCTGAAGGACCCTAAAGGAGTAGCTTTAACGAAGCTCAATCTGGCCAGTACGCTTCAACATCTCGGAGATTATAAAAGAGCAGGAACCTTACTGGAGGAGAGCCTGTCCTTTTTTAAAGGAATGGGCGGCGCAAAAGGGCAGGGAAAGAGCCACCTGCTATTGGGGAACAATGCCTTTTATCAACAAAACCAGCAGGAAGCCCTGGCCCATTACGAAACCGCCCTTCAATTTGAAGAATCGCTTGACTCAACCGACACGGCCATACTCTATCGCAATATAGGCAGTGCGTACTTCCAGCAGGGGAAGAATGAAAAAGCCTTAGAAAACTACCACCTGGCCCGGAAGCAATTTGAAAGGCTACGGAACCCGCGCGAACTGGCCGCCATCCATTATGACATTGGGAACGTCTATTATGATCAGTCCTCTTACGACACGGCATTGATCCAATATAAGCAAAGCCTGTCTACAATAGAAGCCGACACCGTCAAGGACCCGGAACTGAAGCTCCTGGTGCTTTTCAACCTATCCAATACTTATCGCAGGCTGGAGGGCTATCCCGAAGCCCTGTATTACAATCTGGAATACACCCAAATCCGGGACAGCATCTTCAGCCGGGCGAAAACCGCACTAGTCTATGAAAACCAGATGGACAGAGAGCGGGCAGAAAGGGAAAAGCAGAAGCTGGTTATACTGGGTATTGCCGGGTTTATTATACTGTGGCTATTGTTGGCCCTTGCCGTCTTATACGCCTACAACCAGAAGAAAAAGCAGAAGATCGCCGCTCAGGAGGTCGATGCCCTGTTGCAGGGCCAGGAACTGGAGCTCATCTATGCCCGCCAGCATGCCCAGGATGAAGAACAGAAGCGCATTGCTGAAGACCTGCACGACCGCCTTGGGGGGATGCTGACGACCGTGAAATTGTACTACGGCGCCCTGGATGAAAAACTCTCGGAAATGCAGGAAGATATCCGCCAGAAATACGAAAAAGCCAATACCCTTCTGGATGAAGCCTGCAATGCCGTCCGGGCTATTGCTCATAACCTACAATCGGGGATACTGGCCAAGTTTGGCCTGGAAGCGGCCCTGGAGTCCATGGTGGAGGATATCAAGGAAGTAAAGCGGCTGTCCGTCGAGTTGGACACCAGCGGGCTGGAAGAACGCCTGGACAGCAACCTGGAGTTCGAACTATTCAAGGTCATTCAGGAGATGGTGAGCAATGTGCTGAAACATGCCCAGGCTACTAAAATAAGCATCCAGGTCAACCATTTTGATGACCTGGTCAATGTGATCGTGGAAGACAACGGCGTTGGTTTTGACGTTGAAAAAGCGCGTATGAAGGATGGCATGGGGCTAAAAAACATGAAAGCCAGAGTGGAAAATGTGGGAGGAGCTCTACAGATTGACTCCCGAAAAGGGAAGGGCACGACAATGCTGATCGATATTCCACTGGAAGCGTAGTGGGAGGTGAGGTTGAGGCAAAGGTTGAGGTTGAGATCATCCTCATAAATCATTTCACAACCAAAAAATCAGAGATCATGATAAAAATATTGCTGGCCGATGACCATCAGATCGTTACCGATGGATTGAGGTCTATCCTGGAGAAGGTAGAAGGCATCGAGGTGGCGGGAGAAGCCCGAAACGGGGTGGAAGTGCTTGCACAATTGGAACAAACCCCGGTAGATGTGGTTGTCCTGGACATTGAAATGCCGGAGATGGACGGCATAGAAGCCACCCGGCGCATCAAGGAGCAGTTTCCAGGCGTAAAGGTATTGATCCTTTCTATGTATAAAAAGGAAGACTTCGTCCGGAAAGTTTTGGAAGAAGGGGCCGACGGTTATGTAGTCAAAGAAAAGAGCAAAGAGGCCCTGGTGAGTGCAATCAACACCGTCAACGACGGAAAACGCTACCTCCCCCCGGACCTCATTGATTTTTTCATTCCGGTGGCCCGGCGCAGAAAAAAAGAACGGGTACACCTGACGGAAAAAGAGCGGGTAGTCCTCCAGTTGCTTTCGGAGGGCCTAACGGCCAAGCAGATCGGACAGCAGCTGGACAATGAGGAGTCCACCATTCATGCCCATACCCGGAACCTGCGCCGGAAGTTTGAGGTAACGAATGTGGTGCAGTTGGTGACGAAGGCGGTGAAGGAGGGGTATTTGGAGTTGTAGGGGAGGGGGTGGTCCGTCCTCGTACCTCGGCCGGGTCGGAAGTCGGAAATCGGAAATCGGAAATCGGAAGTCGGAAGTGGGAAATCGGAATTTGGAAGTGGGAATTCGGAAATCGGAAATCGGAAGTGGGAATTCGGAAATCGGAAGTGGGAAGTCGGAAGTCGGAAGTCGGAAGTGGGAATTCGGGAATCGGAAATCGGAAGTCGGGAATCGGAAATCGGAACATTGCCTGGACTTCGGCGTGAGCTCAGTCGAACGCTGGGGGCGGCGGAAAGAGGGCGAAAGGCACTTCCACCTTAAAAACGAAGTTACCTTAACAAAATGAATTAACCTCGGCGGTTGTGTTTCCGTGCGCTCGGACTTGAGCATCTGGATGTTCAATTACCTTTCACAGCTTTTCGCTTTGTTAATTTCCTGTCTTTATCGAGCAATTCTCATCTACCCAGATCTGGGTAGTTTAGGCTACACAGAAATTGGAATTTTCCCACCTTGTATTAACCCCGACCTTTGGCTCAGAAAAGGAGAAAAGAGATCAGCAATAGGGTGATCGTTTCTCCACCACATTCAAACCAAAACCTGAGCCACATGAAAAATGTAATTCTTTTTGCTCTGCTTATCGGGATACTCACAGGGATGAGCTCCTGTATCGAAGAAGACCCCTGCATGGACGTTTACTGCGAAAACGGCGGCACCTGCGATGAGGGGCGGTGTGATTGCCCCGAAGGATTCACCGGCGCCTACTGTGAGACCGAACTATTGCCCAAGTACTTCAGGGCAGAGCGAGTTGTCGTTTCGAGTTATCCCTATTACCGGCCTGGCGGCGGCAACTGGGACCCGGACGGCCCGGCGGACCTGGTCGCCCGGATCTATTCCAACGACAACCCGCTGACCTCTACCGAAACAGTGGAAGATGCTTTCCTGAATGCCTCCCTGGAATTTCAGCACAAGGTGAGGTTGTATGTGCACGACGAACTCAAGCTTCAGCTGTACGACCGCGACTCCGAGACCCATGGGGAATCGATGGGATATTACACCTTCTACCTGCGCGACTGGGCGCAGAACAAGCCGCCCTATGTGGAGTTGTACAACCCTAATACCGTTCATAAGATCCGTATGCGGTTGTATGGGAAGTGGGAGTATTGAGGGGAGGAATTTGGAAGTGGGAAGTGGGAAAGCGGAATTCGGAAGTGGGAAGGCGGAATTTGGAAGGCAGAATTCGGAAAGCGGAAAGCGGAATGTCCCGTCCTGAAATAGGTTGACACGGCTGGACGGTTGGATGGAGGATGGGACACACCGGGGCCGAAGTGGCCGTCTGCATTTTTCAATGCAATAAACCTGAAGCAACATGAAAAACCCATGTATAAAACTGATCGCTTTATTTATCCTTCTTGGATATTTTCCGGGGCTTTACGGACAGTTGGCCCGGCCTCTTGAAGACTTGTCGGAAAGCCAGAAAAAGGCCTTTGTGCAGGATTACATTAAGAAGAAGGGCCTGGGCCGGCACGGTGTGCCGGACCTCGTAGTGGTCGATGGCCCTTCAGAAGTTTATGGGCAGTATCAATCCGGGGAGCAGTCGGTCAAATATTCCCGAAATACCATTGAAATTTACCGTCCGGCCTTTGCAACCCTGGGCGAACTGGAAGCTACGATCCGGCATGAATTTCAGCACTACTGGATTGACATAGGGCAGGTGCCAAAAGGGTTGGCAGTAGAATGGGCGGCCTTGAAAGGAAAAGTTGGTGAAGGATTTGACTTTTCAAGAGTCAAGGCAGAACTGCGGGAGGATCTCCTGAAGGGCGTAGTGGACCTTGCTAAGCGATCAGTAGAAGAGTGGTTCATATCCAAAGAAATACTAGAGGAAGCCCAAACCTACGACGACCCAGGCCATGCAACGAAAGGTGCTGAAAAAACCTATCAACACTACAAGAAGGAGCTGGATGAATTCTGGGAATCACCGAAGAACCTGATCCAGCCTGGGGAGAACGTGGTCATTTCGCCGGTTGGCAGCGGATCTTTTGCTGATATTGTCATTGCCGGCACGTATGAGTGCATCAGTGGGGAGGGGTGTAAGAAGAGCGGGACCTACACCGAAAACCATGAGGGGATAGTCTCTACTCAGACTGTTTCGCCCTTAACGGTTACTCAGCAAGGCAAAAAGATCATTTTAAGCAGATATACAACCTCCAGATCCAGCAGTTTTGATAATGGCACCCTATTTTGTTCGGAAAGCAGTTACCGATCTGAATCCCGGGGAGTAGGTGAATTAACCGGCCAGGAATTTGCGGTTGAATGGACGACTACTTTCAAATCCAGCGGAGGTACCGGGGGAGTTCGGGATGCTAATGGAAGTGTCTATCACAGAACGGAAGCCCCTCCTATTGACTATACGGATACGCGCACAAGTACCATTCGGATCATCGATGAGCGGCAGTTTGAGATAATAAGCTTTACAGATGGGATAAGATACGTGATGAGGATGGAGCGGGTGAGGTGAAGAGGTGATATTTGCATAGTGCACACGACTTTAGTAAATTTGATAAGCACCCTGTTTCACGCGTAAATACCTCTATATCATATGGGACGATCCTTCTTTTTGGCTTTTTGTTGTTTATTACTGGCATTTTCTGCTTCAGGGCAGCAGAACCGTTACGAATACCTGAAGAAGAAGGGCCTTGGGAATTATAAGCACGAGAACTATGAAGAAGCTATCGAGAATTACCTGGCTGCTTTGCACTGCGACGAAGATGAAATCGACCAGAATGAATTGGCCGGATTGATCAAGGAAGCCCAGCGGGCACGGGAGGAGCAGTTGATCACAGCCCGAGACTCGGCGCGCAGGGCGCAGCATCGGGCGGAGGAGAACGCCCGGATGGCCAGAGAGGCGGAAAAAGAGGCCAACCGGCAGGCGCAAATTGCCCGGGAAGAGCGGGGACGAGCCGAGCGTAGAACCCGGGAAGTGTTGTCCAACATTCTGGTAAGTATTATGGATACGGTGAAAGACCGCACAACGCAGTTTCGCCTGGCCGAATATGCCGCCCGGATCGACCCGGAAAACCCAAGGGTCACTCGGAAGTTGATCGATAACTATTATCACAGAGAAGATTATTACCATACCACGCTCTACGGACATCAAGATGGTGTCCGCAGGGCTCAGTTTTCGCCAGATGGAACCAGGGTGGTTTCGGCAAGCTGGGACAAGACGGCAAAGGTTTGGGATGTCGCCACCGGCCGGGAATTATTCACCTTAACCGGGCACGAGGACTATGTCCGGGCAGCTGTATATAGTCCGGATGGCGCCAAAATCGTCACCTCCTCGGGCAATGACTGGGCGTTCAAAGATATGTCCATCCGGGTATGGGATGCCAACACAGGAGCGCAATTGTATATCCTCAAAGGGCACACCAAGGCCATTCGCAGTGTCGCATTTGCCAACCACAGCAACCGGATAGTAACCGCTTCTCACGATAATACGGTAAGGATTTGGGACCTTGACAAAAGAATGGAAGTTGACCCCCCACTGGAGCACCCCAGTTCCGTCATTACGGCCGCCTTTTCTCCAGATGAAAAAAAGGTCATCACAGCCGCTGAGGACGGAGTAGTAAGGGTCTGGCACCTGGCAACAAAAAAGAGGCGGGTGACGGAGGTGACATTCGGCGTTCCGGCAATTTCTGTCACTTATTCCCACGATGGCGATAAGGTTCTATTCACTTTGTGGGATGGCAGGGTGGCAATATATGATTTTAAAACCAGTAAATACACCTATTATACAGGCCATGAAAATGCAGTGATATCCGGCGTTTTTTCAGCCAATGACAGCCTGATCCTTACCGCATCCTACGATGGAACAGCCAGATTATGGGATGTTGGGACGCAAGAAGAATTATTTGTCCTCCGGGGGCATACCAACAGTTTGTTTTCGGCCGCCTTTTCCCCGGATGAGCACAAGATCGTCACTGCATCAATAGATAAAACGGTGAAGATCTGGCATCTGGATAATCCGCCGGCTGTGATGGTGCTTCCCACAGATTCCTTTGCCATTCATTCTTCAGTTTTTTCTTCTGGAAGAGGCCAGGTCCTCGCCGCATTAGAAAACGGTTCCTTTATGGTTTGGGACGTAAAGAAGCAGTTGGAGGATTTCGCCAGAGGTCAAACCAAAACGGATATCGGGCCGGAAGATCTTGAAGCCAGGTACAGTTATGAGATCAATACGCTCCACACGAAGATGCGTGTATTTAGCATTTTCGACAGGCAGCGCGAAATGGCGGCCACCTCCGGCGGTAATGCATGGAAACATTTCGCCGCCTTTTCCAACGATGGGAAAAAGGCGGTGTCCTCACAAAAAGACAAAAGCCTGAAACTATTGGATGCCAACTCCCTGGAAGCCATCTCAACCTTGCCTACAACGCATAATAAATTTTTATCATCCGCCTGCTTTTCTCCAGATGGGGAAAAACTGGTAACAACTTCTCCCGATTCGACGGCGAGGATTTGGGATGTTCAGGGCCATCGGGAACTGTTGCCAGCCTTACAACATGAAAGTGCCGTTTTATCCGCCGCATTTTCTCCGGATGGAATACTGATCGCAACAGCAACTTTTGGCGGCCGCATCAGGATATGGGATGCCGCCACCCATGAAGCATTGTTCGACCTGACAGGCCATAAAGGCGCCGTCAATTCCGTTGTTTTTTCTCACGATGGCAACCGCCTTCTTTCTTCCTCTTTTGACAAAACAGCAAAGGTATGGAGCCTGGCCGCCAGAGGCGAATTGATCTCATTAACCGGGCATACTGCAGAGGTATTTTCTGCCTTGTACGCTCCCGATAGCTCGAAAATAGCCACTGTTTCGTGGGATAGAACGATAAAAGTCTGGGACGCTTTCTCAGGGGTGTTTTTATACGAGATGAAAGGGCATGATGATTATCCCTGGGGGATATCTTTTCATCCAGCGGAAGGCCTTTTGCTTTCCTTTACCAGTGGGAAAGTTTATTTGTGGTGGATCGATGCCGAATCTATCATCCAGGAGGCAACCAGCCGTCACGCCATCTCCCATTTAACCCCTGAACAGATTGGGAATTATAACCTTGAAGACAGTTTTGATTACGCAGGGATTACGATAGAACATCTTATAAAAGAAGGTAATGAAGAGCAGCTGTTCAATTTTGCGGAATATTTTATGATGAAGGCACGACAAACCGGAAACCGAATACAAAAAGAGGAGTATCGTCAAAAAGCAAAGCAGCTTTGTCAATTTTTGGTAGGGAATGCTTGGCTACACCCCACTGAATTTTATGAGGAACGGCTTTCCTCAATTGGAAATTAGCCCGGCAGTTAGTATTTTCAAACATCTATCATCAACCAGTACGCCTATGCCCCATACACCAGAAAGCACATCCGCCAATTCGCGCAATCAACTGGGCCGGCGCTTTCGCCGAAGCCATGCTTTTTTTGTAGCCGTAGAAGCATACGATGAGGTAAACTCACTGGCGACGCCCGTAAAAGATGTGGAATTGCTGGCGGAGGCCCTACGGCATGAGGCACATGATTACGAGGTTCATACGCCGCTGGTAAACCCAACGAAGGCCGAGCTGGAGGCTTTTATCCGTGTGCAGTTACCGAAAGAAGTGGAAGAAGGAGACCGGGTGCTGCTCTACTTTGCCTGTCACGGGATCGCCATCGATGAAGAAGACGTTGCGGCGCCCCGGGGATTCTTGTTGCCCCGGGATGCAGTCCGGGACGATGAAAATACGTTCCTCTCCATGGACTTTTTAAACCAGCACATTCAGGCGTTGCCCTGCCGGCATTTTCTTCTAATTCTGGACTGCTGCTTTGCCGGTTCCTTTCAATGGGCCAGTAGCCAGAAGCGTAGTCTGGATTTTCGACGATTGCCCCGGCAGGTCTATCGTCAGCGGTATGAAGTATTTGTAATGGAGCCGGCCTGGCAGGTGATCACCTCAGCTGCGTATAACCAGCAGGCCCTGGATGTTGTTTCCAATCATGCCCTGGGCCTTCGGGAGAAAGGGCGGAGCGAACATTCCCCATTCGCGCAGGCCCTCGTGGAGGCCTTGCAGGAAGGCGCCGGTGACCTGGTGCCCAAAGGAGGAGATGGGTTGATGACCCTTGCGGAGGTGTTCAGTTATTTACAGGAGCGGCTCACCCGGCTGCAATCGGCCCATGCGCAAAAGCCTACACTGTTCACCCTACCCCGGCACAAACAAGGAGAATATCTCTTCCTGAACCCCCAAAAGCGGTTGTATTTGGTAGACTATCAGGATGGCAAAAACCCGTACCGAGGCCTGCAGTCCTATGAACCGGATGACCAGGATGCCTTGTATGGGAGAGAACATGCCATTCTGGAACTCAGAAGAAAACTAAACTCTGCCAACTTTCTTGTTGTCACCGGAGCATCGGGTTCCGGCAAATCATCCGTGATCAAGGCAGGATTGATCCCGAAGCTGGCGGAGAAAGGGTGGGTTTACCAGATCATCCGTCCGGGCCCCGAGCCACTATCTTCACTAGAGCAGGGGCTAAAGGAGTTAGAAGAGAAAAAAGAGAAGGAGCAAGCCCGGGGCATTCTGTTCATCGACCAGTTTGAAGAAGTGATGACGCAATGCACCCAGCGGGATGCCCGGGAGCGATTCTACCAGCGTCTCCTGGAAGTCCTGAAAGCACCGGAAGTTTTCGACAAGGCCATTGTTGCCATCCGGGCGGACTTTGACCCTCTATTTGACCAGTCGCCACTACACGAAATATGGAAGGCAGCCCGGTATCCCTTGCCTGCCCTCAATACAAAAGAACTGGAAGAGATCATTGAACAGCCTGTCTATGAGCGTTGCATAAGCATAGAGGAGAGCCTGGTGGAGGAGTTGGTGCAATCGGTGGAGAATAAGCCGGGAGGGCTTCCCCTGTTTTCGTTCACCCTAACGGAACTATACAACCGGTTCGTAAGCCAATGGGCAGGTGGCCAAACTGAACGCAGCCTGGCCTGGAAAGACTATGAAGCCATTGGCAGAGTAGATGGCTCGTTGCGTGCTAAAGCAGATGAGCTGTACCTCCAATTAGACGAGGCACACCAGAAAAGCATGCAAAAGATCATGTTGCGCATGGTCTCTCTCGAAGGCGGAGAGCCGGCGGGTCGGCGGGTATACCAACGCAACCTTCATTACCCAGCGCCAGAGGAAAACCAACGCATAGAAAAAGTATTGCAGCAGCTAGTAGACGCCAAGCTGGTGATTGGTGATAGCGACGACAAGGGCGTCTTTTACGAGCCCATGCATGATGCGTTGTTACGCGCCTGGGGTAAGCTCTTCGAGTGGGTGGAGGAGATCGGGCGGGACAAATTACTTGTCCTCAATAAGCTGCACGACAGCGTATCGGAGCACAGGAAGACGCAAAATAAGAAAGACCTTTGGCACCGGAACCCGCGCCTGCCGACTGTCCGGGAGGGGCGCCATATCTGGCTGAACTCTGATGAGATGACATTCGTCAACCGGAGCGAGCGCACCAGGATACGAGGAAGGAATATCGGGATCGGGGTTACTGTGATGATCATTGCGGCCCTATCCGGATTAACGCTGTGGGCGCGTTCCAATCAGTTCAAGGCGGAAGAAGCACAGGCCGGCCAAACCGAAAAAATTATTGAAAGTGGCATCAACAGAGCAAGCGCCCTGAAAAATGAAGGCAAATACGGAGAAGCGGTGAAAGCCTTGCAAGAGACCAACGAGATATCAGGAGTTTCCTCTGACACCATAGATCTCCTTATTCAATCCTGGGAGCCAGTTCAGCGAATAATGGACCATGCGGATTCCCTCTGGGCGAATGGGCAACTACCAGAAGCCATTGCAGCTTATGAAGAAGTCGCAAATATCCTGCCCAATGATCAACGGTTAAAAGAAGTGATTTTCCGCGCTAAAGAGGCTCGTGATGCCAAGTTTGAGGACCTGAAGTCAAAAGGAATAGGCTTTATGAATTACGGCGAGCCTGGTTTTGCCATCGAACGTTTTGAAGCCGCACTGAAGCTGAAAGAAGATGAGGAAGCCCTGCGGTATTTGGAGCAGAGTAAAGCCATGTTGAAATAGTAACCGGCTGCTAGTGCGCCGGGAACGAA
>JAGQXQ010000660.1 GCA_020436535.1 Phaeodactylibacter sp. | reverse complement strand
TGATGGACTTACCTCCGGCGTTGGGGCCACTGAGCATAAGGATGCGATTGCCATCAAAAAGGGTGAAATCAAAGGGCACCGTTTTTTTGCCCAATTTATTATTCTTGAGATACAAAAGAGGGTGCCGTCCTTTTTGAATGCCGAAATGGGGTTTATCAAAAAGTTTGGGTTGCACGGCGTTCATTTGCCGGGCCAGCCTTGCTTTGGCCTGAATGAGGTCGAAATGCCCAAGGATATCCTGATAGATACGCATTTGAGGAACGTAAGGCCGCAGTTCAGCGCTCAACTCCCGCAGGATGCGATAAATCTCCCGCCGTTCCTCTGTTTCGAGGTCGAAAATATCATTATTGATCTCAATAATGGCCTCCGGTTCGATAAAAGCGGTCTTTCCGGTGGTTGATTCATCATGGATAATGCCTCGTATCTTACGCTTGTGTTCAGAAGGAACGCTCAGCACGCGGCGCCCATTGCGAAAGCTTTCAATGTTATCCGACAGCCAGCCTTTGCTGCGGTATTCATTGATAATGATCCGAAATTGCCGTTCCAGCTCTTTCTGCTTAGACTGAACCTGCCTTCGGATCTTCATCAGTTCAGGGGAAGCATCTGGCCGGATATTGCCCTCTTCATCGATCACCTTGCCGATCGCTTCAATGAGGCTTTCATCAAAGGATACCTCGCGGATATTAGCGTACAAGGTGGGATAGGTTTCCCTTCGCGCCCCTCTGAAGAACCGGAAAATGTTGTGGGTAAAGTTCAGAACGGCCTTAATACTGCGCATGCCCTCTTCAGGCAGGACATAGCCCTCTACTTCAAGCATACGCAGTTCTTCAGAAATAACCGTATAGCCATATATGGAGAACGAATCGTTTTCATCCACCGAGCGCTTAAACTCGTGGGTTTCATTCAGGCTGCGTTCGATCAGCTCAATATTATCAGCCGGTTTCAGGGCTTTTACTGCTTCTGCACCCAGTTCGCCCAGGCATTCCTTTTCCAGCAATTCCAGTACCTTATCAAATTCCAGCTTTTCGTACAGATCTCGGGGTAACAGTTGCATCTATTTGCATTTTTTCCAGAAGTGCGAAGATAAGAGATTCAGCAGTAAAAAACCGCCCAATTTTACCAATCCTCTTTTCCGCTTCGACTATTTCAGGACTTCCTTTTGCTCTAAGGAAACAAGAATATCTCCTAAGAGTTCCCCGAGGCTTATTAACTTTGTGTTCGTTATTCAAGAATCATAAGGTTGAGGAACAGGCAACCGATCAAAGGCCTGCCTGCATCGAACCTCGCGAAAAAAACTAAAACACCGTGGCAGGCAACACCTTTGGACAAGCATTTAAAATCACCACTTTCGGAGAATCCCACGGCCGGGCTATCGGTGTCGTTCTGGACGGCTGCCCGGCAGGATTGGATATTAACGAGGATTTCCTGCAGGCGGAGCTGGCTCGACGCCGGCCCGGGCAGTCGAAGATCGTCACCCAACGAAAAGAGGAAGACAAGGTGGAGATCCTCTCCGGCGTTTTTGAAGGTAAGGCTACCGGCACCCCCATTGCCATGGTGATCTTCAATGCGGATGCCCGTTCCCGGGACTATGGCCATATTGCCGATAAGTTTAGGCCTTCCCACGCCGACTTCACCTATCAAGTCAAATATGGAATCCGGGACTATCGGGGCGGTGGGCGTTCTTCTGCCCGGGAGACTGCCGCCCGCGTAGCCGCAGGAGCAGTAGCTAAGCTGTTTTTACAGCAAAACGGCATAGACATCAGAGCTTACGTGAGCCAGGTAGGCCCGTTGATGATCGAGCAGCCTTACCAGAAAATTGACCTGAACCTGGTGGAGTCCAACCCAGTCCGATGCCCGGTGCCCGGCATGGCACAACAAATGGAAACGCTGATAAAGGAAGTCCGCAAAGCCGGGGATACGATCGGCGGGGTAGTCAGCTGTGTGGTCACCGGTTGCCCTGCGGGCCTGGGCGACCCTGCTTTTGATAAGCTGCACGCCACCCTGGCTAAAGCTATGTTGAGCATTAATGCCTGCAAAGGATTCGAATACGGCTCTGGCTTTGCCGGCGTAACGATGCGCGGCTCCGAGCACAATGACCACTTTTACAACGATGGGGGAAAAATTCGAACCGACACCAATTACTCCGGCGGAATACAGGGGGGGATTTCTAACGGGATGGATATCTATTTCCGGCTGGCCTTCAAGCCGGTGGCCACGATTGTTCAGGCTCAGGAATCGGTTAATGAGGCAGGTGAGGCGGTTGTCGTGGAGGGCAAAGGGCGGCACGACCCCTGTGTGGTGCCCCGTGCGGTGCCCATCGTGGAAGCAATGGCGGCCCTGGTATTGGCCGACCATTTGTTGTTGCAGCGGATGGTGAGGAAGTAGAAGGATTATTCGTTAACTGGCAACCAACAACAGACAACTGGCCGGCATTTTAAAAGCCGATCTTCGGCTTACCGCCTTTCATCCCCTTTTTAAGGCTGGCCATTCGAATAGCCGTTATTGCCGCTTCCACCCCTTTGTTGCCATGCCTGCCACCGGCCCGGTCGAGCGCCTGCTCTTCGGAATCGGGAGTAAGGACGCCAAAAACGAAAGGCCGGCTGTAAAACATGCTGAGGCTGGTCAGCCCATTCGCCACGGCGTAGTTGATGTATTCATTGTGCTTAGTTTCCCCTTTGATCACACACCCCAGGCAGATGACCGCATCCGTTTTGTACTCGTCGGCCATCATTTTGGCGCCAACTGTAAGCTCAAAAGAGCCGGGAACCTGCAGCAGTCGAATGTTCGCTTCTTTAGCACCGTGTTTGATTAGAGCGTTGTAACAGCCTTCATAGAGGGCATGTGTAACTTTGGTATTCCATTCAGAGACGACAATACCAAAGCTAAGGCCTTCAGCGGAAGGGATATTCGCTTCGTTGTACTCGGATAAGTTTTTCAGTGCACTGGCCATATTTAATGATTTTTCAGAAATTGTACAAAACCTGACAACCAATTGGGAACGCAACACAAAAAGGGGGCAAGAAAGCTTCTGTGTCTGCCCCCTTACCCCCTTTTTGTTTAGCAATGCCTGCTTTTTGTCAGCTTTTAGCAGCAACCCGGGTGATATACTTTTCGATATCCCTGCCAATCGGAGAATCCGGATAGTTGTCCTGTATTTCCTGGTAAGCTTTCCGGGCCTCGGCAAAGTTGCCGTTGCGTTCGTTCAGCAAGCCCACTTTTTTCAGGTAATATGGAGTGAGAAAGTCATTTTCACTTTCGCCGACGGCCTTCTTGTAGTATTTCATGGCGCTGTCGAA
>JAGQXQ010000031.1:2916-3530 GCA_020436535.1 Phaeodactylibacter sp. | reverse complement strand
TCTCCTCCCTTGGGGATGATGATCGGATCGTTGGGCCCACACAGCGAACTGCTGGCTTTAAAAAAGATCACAGGTTCGGAGGGCGCGGCCATTCCGCTTTCGGCAGCGTGGGCGGCGTAATTCAGGCCAATGCACACAATCTTGGAGGGGCGGGCAATGCAGGGGCCTAATCTTGTCTCCGGGGCAATTTCCGGGCAAGTTTCCCGGTGGCCCTCCAGCCAGTGCCTGAGCCTGCTTAATCCATTACTCCCGAAGAACTGTTCGGTGTAATCTTCTCCAAAAGCACCGACATCTAAGCGCTTTCCATTGGGCAGTTGTATGCCGGGCTTTTCCTTATCGGGTTGTCCGAACCGAATTAATTTCATGTGGTGGCGTTATTTTTTATTCTTTCCGTGGGCCAACCGGATGGCCCTTCAGCATCGTTCCGGTATTTTCAATGTCAAAGATAAGATTGTTCCGAAAAATGATACTATCCGGCTCATCAGTATACAGCCGGAATCGAAGGCCTGCCATTTTGTAATGGTCGTTGAAAACCTTTGGAACTTAAGTATTGAGTTTGATGAACCCGCCGTCGATGGGAAAGTTCGTACCGGTAATGAAACCCGCCTCATCAG
>JAGQXQ010000031.1:684-2800 GCA_020436535.1 Phaeodactylibacter sp. | reverse complement strand
CTGGATAATTTTGAGACAGAAAACCATCGACGAAGGGAGTGTGTATCCGGGCCGGCGCAATACTGTTACAGCGAATCTGGTAGTCGAGGTAATCCCTGGCCACGGTATAGGTCATGGTTAGTACAGCTCCCTTGCTCATGGAGTAGGCAAACCGGTCGGGCAAGCCCAGCATGGAAGCGATAGAAGCCATATTGAGAATGACTCCGCCTCGTTGTTTTTTCATCTGAGGTATTACAGCATACATACTGTTGTAAACGCCTTTGACATTGACCGCGTAAATGCGGTCGAAGTCTTCCTCCGATGTGGTGTCGAGTTTTCCGATGTGGGCGATGCCGGCGTTATTGACTAAAATATCCACCCTTCCGGCAGAGGTTGCGACCTGGGTGGCGGCAGCCAGCACTTGTTGCTGGTTGGATACATCAACAGTAAAGCTACCGGCCTGCCCGCCATCGGCGCGGATGGCTTCTGCTACCCGTTGCCCCGCCCGGCCATCAAAATCGAAAATATGGACGTGGGCGCCGGCGCCGGCAAAAGTCCTGGCAATACTTTCGCCGATACCGCTACCGCCACCGGTTATAATGGCCACTTTTTGATCCAATCGGAATGGTTGCATAATATTGTTTTTAAATTCAAAAACGCTTGCGCTGCCGAGTTGTTCTTCGAGGAGTTGCTTTATGGTGTTTCCCTACCCCCAACGTTTACCGGGCTTCTTTCAGTTCAAATTGGGCGTCCAGGAGGTTCACCGAATCCCCGCCCACAAACACCTTGTATTCGCCGGGCTCCGCCTACCAATTGCCGGAAGGGTTGTATTGGCGGGCCGTTCATCTACCATGAGCTGCAGCAACAGGATGTAAAAAAGCCAGCGCGAAAGTTTCGCGCTGGCTTTTAATGCTTTATTTACCAAATAAGATAATCCGGATTATTGGTTCAACAATTCAAACCGTACCGGAATGGTCAGTTGCGTTTCTACCGCTTCGCCATCTTTAATGGCGGGATACCATTCGTCTTCCATGGAGGCGACAAGGTTGGCGGCAGCATCGGCGCAACCTTCACAGCGGTTATTCGGGTCTTTGGAGATTACCCTGAGGTTGCCTTTGAAGTTTCCGTTTTTGTCGAGGGTAAAGGTGACATATTCAAGCCCCTCCTGCAATTGATTTTGCGCTTCGTCCGGATATTCGAAGTAATTCTCTTTCGCATATTTTCGGACCATGCGGTTGGAGCATTCATACTGGTCTTTCGCGATGAGGCATTCACCACTGAATACCGGAGGCCGTTCAAATGCCGATACGGGGATCAGTTTGCTCACCATCTTTTTTTCTTTCTTGTATACCGGTTCTTCCCAGGCAAACCAGGTAAATGTGTAGGGGTTGTATACCACATTGGATTCCATCCCTACCAATTCATAGGTTGTTCCTTTCTCCGTTACCCGGATGTAATCTTTATCTTTCTTTTTGTCCTGGGCGTTTGCGGTGAAAGTGAGGGATACCATCGCCAGGGTAAGAAGCGTGTAAACAAATGGTTTTAAACGATTGACTATCAATAACATAATCTAAATTTTTTAAATGAGATAGTTCACTGTTTGAACGATTGTGCTCCGTCTATGTTCGGTTAAGGCAGGAAAAATAGGAAGGCACATAAGTGGATTAGGTGAAATCCGGGAATGTGTTATACCTAATTTGCAACTTCTTTTATCCGACAGCGTAAACAGCTAATATGAAAGCGACATTGGAAAACGGCCAGCTACAGATAGCTGTAAAGAAAAAGGGAGGAGAATTGTGCAGCCTGCTCAAAAAATCTACCCAAACGGAGTACATCTGGCAGGCGGGCCCCGATTACTGGAACCGGCACGCCCCGGTTCTGTTCCCGATCATTGGAGCGCTCAAGGATGGCATTTACTACTACGAAGGAAAATGCTACAAGATGGGCCAGCACGGTATGGCGCGAGACCTGCCGTTCCAATTGGTGGACAAGAAGGACAACGAACTGGTTTTTTCCCTGAAAAGCAGTCCTTATACCCTGGAGCGTTATCCCTTTGAGTTTGAACTGCAAATCATTTATACCCTTCAGGAAAACGAGCTGGCCACCACCTACCGGGTGATCAACCCTTCGGAGGAAA
>JAGQXQ010000031.1:0-583 GCA_020436535.1 Phaeodactylibacter sp. | reverse complement strand
ACCGGAAACGGTGAAAATTCAAAGGATCATCAACGGCTTCCGCAACGGAACCTGGGAACAGATCCTGGACGGCCAGCGCGAGCTGCCGATCACCGATCATCTTTTCGATAAAGATGCACTCATCTTTAAAGGGCTGAAGTCCAATGCCGTCACCTTGCAGAAGGGGAATCAGCCATTTCTCACCCTTAATTTTAAGGGGTTTCCTTATTTAGGCGTCTGGTCAAAGAGCGCTACCGCCCCCTTTGTCTGCATCGAGCCCTGGTTCGGCCTAACCGACGATACAAAACACAACCGGCAACTCACGGAAAAAGAAGGGGTGGTCGCTCTGGAAGGGAAGGGGGAGTTTCGGCATACCTATTCAATCCTTATCCATTAGAGCTTGAGTACTGATGCAGGTTCACTTTTCCTTGATGGCATTAAGGCTAAAGGAGCAGAGAACAGGCATTATACCTTCTTCCCGCAACTTTTGCCCTCCTCCAACCTGGCAAATTTCGTAGCTTTATCAATTGATTCCCTTTTTGATAAAGCAATACGAAATGATGAAACTTAAAATCCGATTTCAAGCAGCCGTTTATGTGGCAGT
>JAGQXQ010000659.1 GCA_020436535.1 Phaeodactylibacter sp. | reverse complement strand
TAGTTAAAACAATGAAAATCAGCCCTGTGGTTCGAAATTTCTGGTTTTAAACATGTAAATTAGGCAGGTTCTAACCCATTGCCATGCCACTTTCCGAAAAAGCAGCCACTAACGTTCTTCGGCTTTTAAGTACGGAAGACAAGCGCAACAGCGCGTTGGCCTTCCGCCTGCTCAGCAGCCAGCAGGCCACCGATGATTTCCTGCTGAGCCTTTGTGGCTATTTCATGGCAGCCCGGGGAAGCCAGCGGCTGGCGCTGCGCAAAGCGCTACAGGCACTGCTGCTGATAACCATCAAGGAACGGGGATCCTCCACTCAGGAAGCAAACAGCTTGATGTGGTTGCTGAACTATGACCCCGAACAGAAAAATGCCAACCCTGAACAGTTCCTCCCTTATCTCGAGGATATTCTGGGGCTGGATATTTTGGCGCTATCCCGTTACCTCTTTTTCAGGGAAGGGCAGTGTGGCGCCCTCCTGCTTCGGCGCGGTAACGCAGCGGATAAGGCAGCCCTGCTGCAAAGCCGAATATACAATGGCGGGTACGGCCAAACGCTCGATCTGAGCAGGCTGGAACTCAATCAAATACCAGACGAGGCCAACCAATTTAAAGAGGTAGACGCATTGGACTTGAGTTACAACCGGCTGCAGTCGTTCGATGTCTTTTTTCTACACCGTTTCCAAGAGCTTCGCTTCCTCGACCTTGCCCGCAATGCCCTGTCCCGGATACCCGATGGGCTGCCGCTGCTCCACCAATTACAGGAAATAGACCTCAGAAAGAACCGGGTAAAGCTTCCGCTCTTTGAGTACCTCCGGCATCCGCTTAAAGACATCCTCAAAATAAACCTCCGGCAAGAGCCCGGTTTCACGCTCGACCAGTTCGACGAGCAGGATGTAGCCTGTATCCTGAAAAACTATATTTTCGATGTAGACGGGCAACAGGCCATTAAACTCTCCGGAATGGGAATCCGGTCTATCCCCCAGGGCTTTCAGCATTATCCCAGGTTGGCGTTTATTGACTTGCAGGATAACCCCATCGGCTACCTTCCCTCCTGGTTTTTAAAGCTGCCTGGCCTGCGCGAAGTTTACTGTGACCGGGGAGTGGAGTACAACCCCTCCTACCTTCAGGAAGGGGCTGCGGTGTTCAAGGATCAATCCAGGTCTCTTCCCCGCCCCCGGAAGCCGTCGCCACCCTGGTTGGCCAACGCTATTCATTTCTCCGCCAGCTTGCCGATTGTGATCTCTTTGGGGGGGCTGGATGAATGGTAACGATTTTTTGGCTATTTTTCAAAAAAGGAACATGGCTGGAAGTCGTCGTTCTCGGCGAAAACTACGATCCCATTTGGCTTACAGACTTCTATCAAACCGGTTGGCTGGAAGGGGTGGGCGACATGACTTACCCTTTCCTTACTGCTTCTTGCATTACCGGCGGCGGCTGCGAAATTTATTACAAAGTGGACTGTCTCTCTACCAACGAGGGTGTTTGGCATGCCCGGAACGGGGTGGCTTTCAGCTACCGGTGGCAGCCGCAAGGGGCAGCTGCCGGGCTGTATTATTGCCACCTACAACTGGCTAACGGCCAGAGCATGCAGGGAACGGTGGTTCTAAAATGACAGGAGGTGGGGGGAAGATTCTTTTTGGAAAAACGCCCTGCAATAAGTACTTTGCACACCTGAACCCAAAGCATTTATGAGCAACGACAACCTGTCCGCCACCACCGAGCTGATCGTCCGTGATTTTGACCTGGAGCCTCAGGAAGCAACCCTGACCGAGGAAGAATTGTTGCGCCTGCTATCCGACGTGGTAGCCGAAATGATCGAGCGGCGGCTGGAGTTTCTGCTCAGCCTGATGTACCGCCTCGATGTGGATGAAAAAAAGGTGCACTTCGCCCTTTCGCCTTTCTGCGAAGAGCCAGCCAACATCGCTTTGGCCAGGCTTATCCTGGAACGTCAGAAACAACGGGCATTTACCAAGCAGTATTATAAGCAGGAGGACTTGGGAGATTTGGAGGGGTTGGAGTTTTAGGGTGTGTAAGGGTGTATGCGTGAGGGCACTCCGGAAACTCCAGGAAAGAAATGAATGACTGAATTAGCAAATGATTGAGTAATTTCAATATGTAAATGATTCTGAATTTCAGATTAAAACATATTTCACCTCTATTCATTCCCTCATTCCCTCATTCCTTCGGGAGGGTTTCCGGTTCTGCTCCATGTTGAGGTTCGAATGCTTCAAAAGCAATGAGCTGATTGCCTGCCGCCAACAATACAACAATTTAACAATTTAACAATGAAACACCCCGCAGCCCCCCCCACCGTATGCGTCATCGGCGCCGGTTGCTCTGGCCTGGCCGCGATCAAAAACCTCGTACAGGCCGGCGTGGAGAACGTCGTTTGCTTTGAGAAGAACGATCAGGTAGGCGGCAACTGGATCTTTACGGCAGGCGAATCTCATTCCAGCGTGTGCGAGACCACCCATATCATTTCCTCCCGGGCGATGTCTGAGTTTCTGGATTTCCCCATGCCGGATCACTATCCGGATTATCCCTCCCATGCCCAGGTGCTGGCCTATTTTCAGAACTATGCCCGCCATTTCGGGCTGGAAAAGCACATCCGCTTCAACACGCCAATAGCTAAGGCGGAGGAGACTGCCGACAAGAAGTGGGCCGTCACCCTGGAGAATGGGGAGCAGCACCATTTCGACTACCTGTTCGCCGCCAACGGGCACCACTCCGTACCCCGCTGGCCGGATATTCCAGGCGAGTTTACTGGCGAGTATCTGCATTCCCACAGCTACAAAACCAATGTGCCCTTTGCCGGCAAGCGAGTGCTGGTGATCGGCGCCGGTAATTCGGGCTGCGACTGCGCTGTGGAGATCAGCCGGGTAGCCCGCCATGTGGCCATTAGCATGCGCCGCCCCTACTACATCATCCCCAAGTTTATGATGGGTAAACCAACGGATACCTACAACAAGTTGCTAACCCACCTGCCCCACTTCGTACGCCAACCGTTGCAGAAGCTAAGCCTGCGCCTGCAGGTCGGCGACT
>JAGQXQ010000178.1 GCA_020436535.1 Phaeodactylibacter sp. | reverse complement strand
GAGATCTTCGGCGAAAAAGTGGAGGCAAACCTCATTCAGCCCACCTATATTATAGATTACCCCATTGAGATGACGCCCCTGGCTAAAAAACATCGCACACAAGAAGGCCTGGTGGAGCGCTTTGAGTTGTTTGTCAACGGCAAAGAGATTGCCAACGCCTATTCTGAGCTCAATGACCCTATTGACCAGAGAGCTCGGTTCGAAGATCAATTGCGGTTGGCTGAAAGAGGAGATGAAGAGGCCATGGCCCTGGACGACGATTTTCTGCGGGCGCTGGAATATGGCATGCCGCCTACTTCCGGGCTCGGTATTGGCATCGACCGCCTGGCCATGCTGCTGTCTAATCAGCATTCTATTCAGGAAGTCCTCTTCTTCCCACAGATGAGGCCGAAGGCCGAACTCCACGAGCACCATGACAATAAAGAATAAGTTAGCGAGTAAAAAACATCCGAAAATCAAAACCATATCATAATGACAAACCAAAAACTGATTATTGCCTGCATTAGCATTTTTACTTTTCTCTACCTGGGGTGTGGCGGTTCTTCCAACGACGGAGACACTACCGGACAAGCCGCAACTGAAGAAACCGGTGGCGCCGCCAGTGAACCCAAGAATATTGAAGAGGCCATGAACGAAGTTCAGAAGGCATTGCAGGGCGACGGTGAGAAAAAAGAAGTCGTTGATTTTCGGGCCTTGAAAGAGCTGCTTCCGGAGAAGGTGGCCGGTATGGAGCGCACTGCCCACAGTGGTGAAAAGGCTGGGGCCATGGGCTTCAATATGTCAACCGCCTCGGCTGAATATCGCGATGGCGATAAAGAACTGGAGTTGGCCATTGTCGATTTTGCCGGTGTTGCTACTGCCATGATGGGCATAGCCGCCTGGGCGAGTGTCGAAATCGACCGGGAAGATGAGAATGGATATGAGCGCACCACCACCGTTGAAGGCTACAAAGCCTTCGAAAAGTACAGCAATAAAAACAAGTCAGGAGAATTAAGCTTACTGGTGGCCGACCGCTTTATCATCACTCTGAAAGGGCGTAATATGGATGAAAAAAGCTTTAAGTCGGCTATTGATGAACTGAACCTCAAGCAACTGGCAAAGATGGAGTAGTTTAGTAATTCCTTTACCTGCCATTACCGCTCTGCTTCCCCTTCCGGCCGGCTTACTCTTTCCAGCACGCGGTGAAATTTGAGCAAGTGCTGAGGGTCATTTTCATTGTATAAGCAGAGAATGAGCGTAGTCTTCTTTCTGCGGTCTATTGGGAAGAGGATCTTTATAGGGTTGTGTACATAGCCATTATCTTCAAACAGCAGGATCTGTTTGTTGCGGGTTGGAAGTCGGAACAACTTCAGCTCTTCAGCATTCCGGGGAATAGGAACTTCGCTATACCCTTCTTCTTTGAGGAATTGGCGTACCATCTCATAGGTTGCTCCCAGATTGGAGCCGGCGAAGATAGTCCGGTATTCATAACCGTCACTTTCGCCCCCCATATAATCGGAGCCCGCTGCTGGAAATTCTTCGCGCAATGCCATGCTTCAGTATTTCTGGTTTTTTTGAGCTTGTTTTGAAACGAGGCCGTAAAAGGTTAATCGCTTACTCCAAGCCAAGCCTTCACACCGTTCGCAAAGTTAGGCGCTTTACTCTATTTTTTGCCAGCAAAGAGTGGCTTTTTCGAAAAAGCCGCTACTTCGTGCCGGAGTGGAAAGAAGTTGGGGCTCATTTTTTACAATCCCTTGCTTTTGCCATGCATAGAGTGAAAAACAGGTTCGGGGAATAGCCTCACTTTTGTCTATATTCGCACTTCTACGGATCATTAATAACCGAGATGACTGGACATGGGTGAACCACTCTTCAAAATACGGGAAAACGGAAAATTCGGGTTCATAACCGCGGAAGGGCAAGTGGCTATTGAATCACAATACCTCGGGGCAGAAGATTTTTACCATGGCTTTTCCCGGGTGCGGTTCAATGACAAACTGGTGCATTTGGACGCCATGGGGAGGCTGCTCCTCAAGCATCTTTTCAACTTCGTTGGTTTCTTTGAAGAAGGCCTGGCCCGGGTGCAACTGGTCAACCGTTGGGGTTACATGGATACCCGTGGAAATTTGTCGATCGACGTTCAGTTCGAAGCAGCTGGTGATTTCAGCGGCGGTTTGGCGCCGGTGCGGCAGCACGGTTACTATGGTTTTATACACACGGATGGGAGCTGGGCCATTCGCCCGGAGTTCGAAAGTGCCCAGGAATTTGCCGGTGGGCTGGCGCCAGTCTGCCTTGCCGGAAAATGGGGATACATCGATGAAGAAGGGGAACTGGCAATCGCACCTAAGTTTGATGCTTGCCGTGCCTTTCAGAATGAAGTAGCTTTCGTTCAGGAGGGCCCGATGTGGGGCCTGATCAACCGTCCCGGCGAGTTATTGGTAGAACCTCAATTTGAGTTTTTGGAAGGCTACGCCTTTGGCGAATTTTCTGACGGCATGGCTATTGTGATCCAGGATGGCCTCTTTGGGTTTATCAATGAGGTAGGGGAACTGGTAGTGGAGCCGGCCTTTGCTTTTGCCGGTGATTTTGGCGATGGCTTGTCGCCCGTACAATTGCACAACCGTTTTGGGTACATCAATAAGTCGGGAGAACTGTCTATTCCTCCGCGCTACGAAGATGCCGGCCTCTTTACCGATGGGCTGGCGCCGGTAAAGACTAACGGGTACTGGGGTTTTATTGATAGAGAAGGAGAATGGCGCATCCCACCCAAATACGAAGCGTGCCTGCCGTTCCAAAATGGGCTGGCATTGGTGGTAAGATCCGGAAAATGGCTGTATCTGAGTATGGAAGGACAGGTTGTCTGGGAGGAATCTGCTTAGCCCCGGTTCGACGGTTATAGGGTTCAGCTTCCTGCTCAATTCCCCAACCTGGCAATTACCGTTTTGTTGCCCTTCACCTTATCTCCGATTTTTACTTCCACCCTTGCATCCAATGGAAGGAAGACATCCACCCTTGAGCCAAACTTGATGAAGCCCATTTCACCGCCCTGTTCCACTTCCTGCCCAACCTGCAGATATGTTTTGATTCGCTTGGCCATCGCTCCGGCGATCTGCCGAAGCAGGATCTCCGCCTCTCCATTGTCAATAACTACCGTTGTGCGTTCATTTTCAGTGGAGGACTTGGGGTGCCAGGCAACCAGATAGCGCCCAGGGTGATATTTGAGGTAATTGACGGTTCCACTGATAGGGCTGCGGTTAACATGAACATTCATCGGAGACATGAATATTGATATCTGCAGACGACGGTCTTTGAAGTACTCGGCCTCTTCGGCTTCTTCGATAACCACTACTTTGCCATCGGCCGGGGCGTAGATCAGGTTATTATCTGGCAGGTGAATTTCCCGGTGAGGATGGCGGAAGAAGTGGACAACCCAGGCATACAAGGCAATAGAGGCCACCGTTGCAATGGGAAATGCCTTGGGCGCAAGATAACTGAACAGGAGGTTTAGCAAAATAAGGACTATGCCTACGGTTACGATAATGAGGCGTCCTTCCTTATGTATTTTCATCAGCACTTTTTAATTTAGTAGGTCCCTGCGAATTTACGCCTGTCTTGCTTCTTTTTACAAAAGGAAGCAGAAGATTTTCATTTTAATTAAACCCAAAACCAAATTTAAGTTCATTTATTCGCATTTATTCATTGCAACATTCCAGATCTGAACATTGGTATATCGGCAAATTTGGCGGTGGCAACCAGTTCTCTTGGGTTTGAAACACTAAAGCATTGGGGTAATTGGTTTTAAGTTCTCCCCATGTTTTATACCCCCATTTGTTTCTGTCGTGCTTCCTGAGCGTTTCGTCCTTCATTGTTCCGGATACAGCAAAGGTAAATTCTTTTCCGCAATATACCCGGCTATAAACTGCGGCGAGGTCAGCAAGATAGCAATAGGCAATCATTACCGGCGCTCCATCACCTACTTCATTGATTACTTCGTGATAGGCCATGAGCTTATAGGGATATACCTTGATGTGGTCATACTCCACCGAGCCTTACCCAAAGCAAGTAGGCGGTGGCGAAGGGAAGCAAAAAGATAAAGGCGTCAAAGCGGTCCAGCAAGCCGCCGTGGCCGGGAAGCAGGCTGCCGGAATCCTTGATTTGTACGCTGCGTTTCAGCATGGATTCGACCAGGTCGCCGAGGTTGCCGAATACGGTGACAATCGCCGCCAGCACCAACCAATCTGCCAGCCGGAGTTCCCGGAAGATAGTGAATACCAGGAAAGCGCCGATAAAGGCAGCGGAGGCCCCCCCCGCAGCGCCCTCCCAGGTTTTTTTAGGAGAAATGCGGGGGAACAGCGGCGTCTTCCCAATCTGTGACCCTACCATGTACGCTCCGGTGTCATTGAACCAGGTGAGTACGAGCAGGCCAAAAACAGTACTCGGATAGAAGAAGCCGTTTTCGAACGCAATGAACTCCAGCAGGGCAAACGGAACCCCGATATAAGCCATGCCCAACACGATAAGGGCCACATTGACAAACGGCTGCTCCGACTTGGTGTACAACTCATAGATGAAGGCCGAGAAGATGAACGGGAATAGCAGCAGCGTGGCAATTGCAACAAAAGTGCCCTTATTGTTAACCAGTTCCAACTGCAGCACAGCAGCCAACAGGAAAGGGGTGATGCCCAGGCCCAGGCCTATAAATCTGCGGATGAGGTCCAACGGCTGGTTTTTAGACAGTACAATTTCGAAGAACTCCCAAAGGCAGAGGCCTGTTATCAATGCAAAAAGGGAGACGAAGGTATAAGGGCCGCCATAGACCCCCCCAAGCATTACAGCTCCAAAAATAAATGCTGTGATTCCCCGCTGAAATAGTCCCTTCATATCAATGTATAAGTAGGTTGAAAGGCCTCCATCAGCTTATCGGGGGCCGTTCATTATTCTTATGATGGAGGTAAAGATAATAACTCAAGCCCGCAACTAATAAAGCCGCGACGGTTACTGCTGGCCAGTTGACTTCCTGGAGGCTCGTTTCGGGTAAACTCTGTCGCCAGTAATACTGGCCGGCAACTTGCATCGCATTGACGACAAAATGAGCGATCACCGGCGCCCAAAGGCTCCGGGTCCAGTAAAAAAGGTAACCCAGGCCCGCTCCCAGAAAGAATCGCGGCAACAAGCCGGCAAATTGCAAGTGGAAAGCACTGAAAATGAAGGCCCCGATCCAGATAGCAGCGATGGGCCGGCCAGTTGCCTTCTCCAGTTCCTGTTGAAGGACGCCCCGAAATACCAGCTCTTCCCCAATAGCGGGTAGCACCGCTACGATGAGTATAGTGAAGCCCAACTCCCAGGGGCTTTCCATTACCAAAAGCCCCTGAACTAAACGGCCGGCAGAGGATTCCATCTCAGAAGCCCAGGAGGGTAGGGGGATCTGCCGGTTTAACCAGTAGGCAAACTGGGAGAACACAAAAACTCCCAGCAGAAAAAAAATGCCTGCACTCAGGATATTCAGTGAGGGGAGCCTGTCTATTTTTAAAAACTGTACCCACCGGCGCCGGTGTAAAAGCGTGGCCACCAAAATAGCGGGGACGGTGAAAGTGAAAAGATGGGAAAAAAGACTGGCAGCCCTCAGGAAATTGCGTTCCGCCAATGGGCTCTCCCGGCCAAAACCTTGGATCACTTCCGTTAAGGACAGCCCCATGCCACGCCCCAGGAGAAAGGCCAGCCCATTGCCAATACCACTGCCCAGGAGCATCAGTAAAATCAGTAAAAGCAAAGCCGCCACGGGGGACAGCTCCAGCCGGGGCATCATCCTGTCTTCTGGTTCGGAGCTCAAAGAATGATTTTTGATTGGTTGAATGATTGATTGTCAGGGGAAACCTGAATAGTTTTCAACTGAACAAGTCTTGGCCGCTGAATAACTTCTTGCTAAATTTGCCAACAAGATATAAAACTCATGGCTTACAACTACTGCTGAGCCGAGTTTGTTTAACGCTACATATTTTACCGTATGACAAAGCTAAGTGTAAATATCAATAAGGTGGCCCTTATCCGAAACTCCAGAGAAGGTAACCTTCCCAACCTGGTTCAGATAGCCAAAGACTGTGAGGCTTTTGGTGCAGAAGGGGTCACCGTTCACCCCCGGCCTGATGAGCGGCATATCCGCTATTCGGACATTCCCGCGCTGCGGGAAGTGGTGACTACGGAGTTCAATATCGAAGGCAATCCAACTGAAAAATTCCTGAAGCTGGTATTGGACAACCCGCCTGCTCAGTGTACCCTGGTACCCGACCCGCCCGGGGCCCTTACTTCCAGCCAGGGATGGGACACGCATACTCACCAGGCCTTCCTCTCCGATGTAATCGCCCGCCTTCAAGAACGAGGCATCCGGGTTTCCGTATTCATCGATGCCGAAGAACGCCATGTGGAAGGAGCCCGGGCCGCCGGAGCAGACCGGGTGGAGTTCTATACCGGCGATTTTGCATTAACATTCCCGGAAAACCCGGAAGAAGCCGTAGCCCCTCACACCCGTTGCGCTCAACTGGCCAATAAAATAGGCATAGGTGTGAATGCCGGACACGACCTCAACCTGGACAACCTGCGCTATTATAAAGAACAAGTGGAAGGCCTGCTGGAGGTGTCCATTGGGCATGCCCTGATCTCAGATGCGCTTTATTTTGGCCTGCAGAATACCATACAGATGTACCTTAGTACTCTGTAAATTAAGT
>JAGQXQ010000177.1:16879-17068 GCA_020436535.1 Phaeodactylibacter sp. | reverse complement strand
TTGATAAGCAAATATAAGGATTTTGGAAGGGCAGGGGAGGCCTGCTCCTGTAGGAATAGACAAAAAACCTTATTTAAAGGGCCAGAACTCCGGGAATGTCAGTAAATAAAGGGTCTCCGAGCGTAAAAAAGAAAAGGCCAGGCTAGGAGGCCCGGCCAAAATTCCTTATCTTTATAACGCTTTCAAAAC
>JAGQXQ010000177.1:0-16756 GCA_020436535.1 Phaeodactylibacter sp. | reverse complement strand
CTATCCCTTGAACTACGGGGTCATAAATTTCAGCTATTCTATCCCTCTTTGTCCGCCGAAGCCTGTATGGGCGAAGGCGGGTGAACAACGGGGCCTCAATTCGAATTTACCGGCAAAGATATATAATAGTTTGAAATAGCCTAAATAGTTGTAGCGGGTAAATTGAAAGCAGCAATAGACAATCCAAAAGAGAGCAGGGGAGAGGTTTTACCCATCCCTTTCATTCCACCCTCAATACCCCCCTCAAACGAATATCCTTAGAAGACGGCCCAACCATAATCCTGAAATCTCCGGGCTCCACTACACGTTGCATCTCCTTGTTGAGCATGCTCAGCTCTTCGGGGCCCAATTCAAAGGCTAATTCTCTTTGTTCGCCCGGTTGCAGGGAGATGCGCCGGAACGCTTTCAGCACTTTTACCGGCTGAGAAACGGAAGCCAGCTCGTCCCGGAGGTAGAGCTGCACCACTTCATCGCCTTCCACTTTTCCGGTGTTTTTTACCAGACAGCTGATGCGAACGGCCTCATCGGCAGCAATTGTACTTTTGCTCAGTGCCAGGCCTGAATATTCAAAGGAGGTATAACTCAGCCCATAGCCGAAGGGGAACAACGGCTGCCCTGTCAGGTTGTAGTAATCGTCGCCGCGGCCGGTGGGTTTGTGGTTGTAATACAGGGGGCATTGGGCTTCATGTACCGGAAAAGTGATGGGTAGCCTGCCCGCCGGGTTCTCCTGCCCGAACAGGATGTCGGCCAGGGCATGGCCGCCGTTCTCACCCGGATACCAGGCCATCAGCACGCCATCTACTTCGTCCAACCAGTTGGACATGGTGATGGCGCTCCCGCCCACGAGTACGACAACTGTCGGCTTGCCGGTGGCCGCCACTGCCTTGATCAATGCTTCCTGATGGCCGGGAAGCCCCAGCAGGGCGCGGTCCTGGAATTCTCCTTCATGGAGCCCGGCGGCAACAATGGCCACCTCACTCTCCTGGGCGGCGGCCACGGCTTCGGCTATCTGTTGTTGCCACTGATTCTCAAGAAGCATATCCCAAACCAGCTTAAACCAGGCATTCCCTTCGGACTCAAAAAACTCGAGCCTGATATCGTACTCTCTTCCGGCTTCAAAGGTGAACGCTTTCAGAATAGAGCCGTAAGATTGTTTTTTCCAGTTATTGATAAGCAGTTGGCCATCCAGATAAAGCCGGTAGCCGTCATTTCCTTCCACACCAATGCTGAAGGTTCCCGATTTGGGAGCCTTGAGCTTTCCTGTCCATCTGGCCGAATACCAATCATAGGGCAGGCTTTTATGGGGAGAGAACAGGGTCCACCTGAAATCTACGTTCGGGTCAATACGGCGCACTTTGGGTTCTCCCGCAAGCTTGATGTTGTCGAAATATTCGCCTTTCAGGCCGTTTACGGCTTTGCCGTTATCGGTTGTCAGCAGGTAGTCCGTTTCGATCGGTTCATACTCCTTTGACAGAATCGCCACCCCTTCGGCGTAAACCACTTTGTCCTCGCCGATCGCTTCGGTAATGCCCTCGTATATGGATACCACGTCATTTCCAGGGCCGCTGTACCCGCCCAGGCGGCCGGCCTTGGCGTCGTATCCGATAAGGGCCAGTTTTCCCACAGAAGGGGAAACCGGTAGCACCTGGTTGTCATTCTTCAGCAGCACCATCGATTTAGCGGCAGCCTTCCTGGCCAGCTCCCGGTGGGTTTCGTGGCCGTTCCAGTGGGCGGCCTCTTTAGGTTCCACATACGGGTTCTCAAACAGGCCCAGCTCGAACTTGGCCTGCAGTATCCTGCGTACGGCGTCATCTATAGCTTGTTGATCCACCATACCCTTTTCAAAAGCTTCCCAGAATAGGGGATAATGGCCGTAGGCCGTCTGAAAGATCACATCCAGCCCACCCTCAATGGCGTCTTCTGTTGCTTCCGCATAATCACCGGCGGTAAAATGCAGCACACTGGCGCCTCCGGTAGCGCCGGCGTCGGAAATCACGAAACCGTCAAAGCCCCATTCCTCTTTCAGCTTTTTGCGTAGCAGCCAATCATTCGAAGTGCAGGGCGTGCCGTCCAGCGAGTTGTAGGCGGTCATGACGGATCGTGCGCCCGCTATCTCGAATACTGCCCGGAAAGCCGGAAAGTAGACTTCCTCCAGCAAGCGTTCATTGAAATGGATGGGGTAGCTGTCGCGGCCGCCGTCGCCGACATTGGCTACAAAATGCTTGGGTGTTGCAATTATGCCGGCCCGCTCCAACGGAGTAATAAAGGCCAGGCCCATCTGCGTGGTAAGGTAGGGGTCTTCGCCGTAGGTTTCTTCGGTGCGGCCCCAGCGCACGTCGCGAGCGATATTCAACACCGGAGAGAGGATCTGGCGGATGCCCCTGGATCTCGTTTCCCGGCTGATGGCGCGCCCTACGTCGCCCACAAGAGCAGTATCCCAGGTGGCCGCCAGAGCTATCGCCTGGGGAAAGGCCGTCGCCCCGTCCCGCACCAGGCCGTGAAGCGCTTCGTCAAAAGGGATGATGGGAATGCCCAGGCGGGTTTCCTCGACAAAATACCGCTGTATTTCATTGATCAGGATCGCTACCTGTTCTGCGCTCCCGGAAGGGCCGTATTCGAGCAGTTGGCCGGCAGCATCGGCTGCCGTGCCTTTTGCTGCTACCTGGAACCCAAAGATCCCGTCCCTGTATCGCTCTTTCCCATCGCTGAGGCCGCCGGGGATCATGAACATCTGCCAGAATTTTTCTTTCGTTGTCATTCTTGCCAGCAGGTCGTCTACCCGCTGCTCAATAGGTAGGCCCGGGTTCTGGTAGGGTAGTTTTTCTTGTGCGGATGCCGGGAGGGCAAATGCGTAAAGTATAATGGCTAGGGTTAATTTGGTGGCTGTTGGCAGGTTAATTCGGAAATAGGAATGCAGCATTTGTTATTGGTATTAATCAGGCCTTTTTCATAATTAGATAGCCAAGATATAAGAGATGTTAATACTCTGGGGCTTCTAATGGAGGAAATTGCAGCGAATTTTTCAGGGCGGCAGTGTTGTGGCCGTCCAATATCGGGAACTATTGGCCGAAAATGTTTTCAATGTTTCCTAATTGCTGCTAAACTCCGGCTTTGCCGCTTGGCTGGTAAAAAAAATATAATCATGAACCTTAACCTCCACCTCCACGAATCCATTCTCCTGCTTAGTTTAGATGACGAAAAGGGATCTTTCAGTATGTCCGGCACCTACATCCACTATGGCTTTGCTGCCGCCCTGCTTATGGACCTCATACTCGCCGAACGCATCGTAGTCGAAGACGGCCGGGTGAAGATCAAAGACAGGGCCATAACCGATAACCGGTTACTCAACGATGTACTCAGCCGGTTGAAGGGCTTCAAAAAGAACCGCAAGGTGGCCTACTGCATTCATTACCTGGTGCAGCGAGTCCGTAAATTGCGGCCACAGGCCATCGAGCAACTGATCCGGCTAAAGATACTGACGCGCCGGGAAGAGAAGGTGCTTTGGGTGTTTAAAGTCAACCGGTACCCAAGTGTGAACACCGAACCGGAAGACACCCTGCGTGAACGCCTCCATCGGGTCATTTTCCAGGATGCTGAGCCTACTCCCAGGGAACGTATGCTGCTCTCCATTATACTGGCTTGCCAGCTGCTCAAAGACCTCCTTCCGGATAAGCAGGAACGAAAGGCTGCCAAAGAAAAGATAAAAGCCTTGACTAAAGATAGTGAAATGCATAAACTCATCGGCCAGGCGGTCCTGGAAATGCAGGCGGCGGTGATATTGGCAGCTTCGGGGACTACTTGAGGTACATCCGTGGAAGGTGCTGTCGAAAACATCCTATGCCCTCCTTGTGAAAAAATTGGCACGGTTTGTGCACATATATAATTGTTAGTTTGTAGTATGGTACAATCCGCCAGATGCTTTTGAAAATTGTTGCTGGCTCTGTAAAGTAACCATCAAAAGAATTAGAGATTATAAAATGTCATGTCCATCAGAAATGGGCCCGGAGTCTTCATTGGCCGGGCCCATTTCTATTTTTCGTTTCTTCCTTCCAATAGCATCCAAAGCATAAAAACTGCTGCTGAGCAGCGTTACAAACCGGCCGGTTTCCCTACCTTTGACACTTAAAATCCCTGTAAGATGAATATCGAAGAATTCCGGGAATACTGCCTTTCCAAAAAAGGAGTGGAAGAAACCTTTCCCTTTGGGGAGGAAACACTGGTCTTTAAAGTAATGGGCAAGATGTTCGCCCTGGCCGGGTTGGACGATGCAGAGTTTACCGCCAACCTCAAGTGCGACCCGGCGCGGGCCATCGAACTGCGGGAGGAACACCCCGAAATACGCCCCGGCTGGCACATGAACAAAAAACATTGGAATACAGTGGAGTTTGAAACGGGATTGGCTGATCGCTTCCTCTGTGAACTGGTCGACCACTCATACGAGTTGGTGGTTCAGGGGCTGCCGAAAAAGGTAAGAGAGGAGTTGGAAGGGTTGTAGCGTATTGAATACAAGGTATAAGAGACGATTAATCACAAATGAAAATAGATTTTCTCATTATCGGACAGGGCTTGGCCGGCACCCTTCTGGCCCATTTTCTGGAGCAAGCCGGCAAACGGGTGCATGTAATCGATCATTTCGATGAACGAGCCGCCACTCAGGTCGCCGCCGGCATCATCAATCCCATCACCGGCCGGCGATATGTAAAGTCCTGGCGGGTGGATGAACTGATCCCCTTTGCCAGGGCTACCTACCGGGAACTGGAAAGCCAGCTGGGTATTTCCATCTACCACGAGCGCAACATCCTCCGGGCGTTGTTCAACAGCCGGGAGGAGAACGACTGGCTGGCCCGCACCGCAGAGCCGGGCTACGGCAGGTACATGCTGGATGCTGCGGAGCTGGAGGGCTACGCTGCCTGCACCGTGCCCGCCTACAGCTACGGCGAGGTGCAGCACAGCGCTCAGGTGGAGGTAGGCAAGCTGGCCGACGCCTACCGCGCCTACCTGCAAGGGCAAAACGCCATCACAGCTGAGGCATTCGATCATGAAAAACTGGAGCTGTCCGGAAATGAGGTTCGGTATGGTGGCCTGGAAGCTCAAACATTGGTCTTTTGTGAAGGGCATCAGGCGAAGGGGAATCCCTTTTTCAGTTACCTGCCCTTCGGAGGAGCCAAAGGAGAAGTATTGATCATCCGCATTCCAGAGGCGCAGTTTGAGAAGATCCTCAAGCATCGCGTGTTCATCGTCCCAATGCAGGACGGGCTATACTGGGCCGGCTCCACCTATGGCCGGAAATATGCGGATGGCCGCCCTACTGTGGAAGGCCGTGAATACCTGGAGGGCCGCCTGAGAGACATCCTCAAGCTTCCCTTTGAAGTGGTGGAACACCGTGCTGCCATCCGCCCGACGGTCAAAGACCGGCGGCCTTTCCTGGGCCGGCATCCTGAATATCCTCAATTGGCCCTCTTTAACGGGCTGGGCGCCAAAGGGGCCTCCCTCGGCCCTTTCTGGGCCAAACATATGGCTGATTTCCTGATAAAAAATGTTACATTAGAAGAAGCGGTGGATATCGGGCGGTTTGGGTAGAAAGAATCAGGGTGTGAGGGGGGAGTGTTATATTGTTGAATGGCCATATTGTTGCAATGCTCCCGAAATAGGTGAAGGAACAGAATCAGCCAAACCATATAGGAGTGTTCGGAATTCGGTGTTATAACCCTATAACAATGAAACCAGATAGCCATCCAAACCCAACATCAACAAAAAAAACACTCCCTTTATGTAATTGATACCCCTCTGGCATCGTATTAATGGGTGAAGTGAAAAGGCTTCACTGTATATTGCTGTAAATTCAGAAGCTAACCAACTAACCATGATGAATCGCATCTTCCCAACCTTACTGTTGCTCTTCTTTTGCTGCGCTACAACACTGTGGGGCCAAAAAACAAGACAAAACCAAACCATGGCAAAGCAGAATCCCTACCAAGCCGAATGGAAAATAATCGATTCGCTCGAAAATGAAGGGCTGCCCCGGTCGGCCCTGGAAAAAGTGAACGAGTTATACGAACGGGTTAAACTGGATAAGGAACCCGCTCAACTGGTCAAGACGATTATCTACCGCAATAAATATCAGAGCCAGCTGGAAGAAGGTGGGCTGGCCAAGGTGATCCTGCGCATGGCCGAAGAGGCTAAGGCGGCTGATTTTCCCGTGCAGCCTATTCTGTATTCTCTGACGGGGGAATTATACCAAAACTATGCCGACCAGAATTACTGGCGCCTTGCCAACCGTACGACGATTGCGGGCTTCCTTCCCGATGACCTGGAAACCTGGAGCCTGGGCCAACTGCTTCAGGAGGCTTCTCGTTATTACCTACTGTCGGTTGAAAATGAGCAGGCTGCTGAGATTCCGATCACCGATTTCGATGCGATCACCTATACTTCCAAAGAGACGGCCAATACCGATGTACTCAGGCCTACCCTCTACGATTTTCTGGTGCACCGCGCCATCAACCACTTCGCCAATGAACGTTCTTACCTCACCCAGCCGGCCTACCGTTTCCATATCGATCAGGAGGAAGCCTTCGCTCCGGCGGCGGCTTTTGTGGAGGTAGCCTGGAATACCAGAGATACCCTTTCCTACAAGTACCATGCCCTTGAATTGTTTCAGGATCTGCTTCGCCGCCGCCTGGCGGATGATATGGACGCAGCCCTGCTCGACGCCGACTTATCCCGCCTGAAATTCGTCCGCGATAATGCTGTTCTCAGCAATAAAGACGATCTCTATTTGAAGGCGCTGCAGGTGTTGGAAGATCGTTACGCCGGCAAACCGCTGCTTGCCGAAATCTGGTACGCGATGGCCAGCTTGTACACCGAGCAGGGCAATACCTACGCTCCCGGAGAAGCGGAAGGAAACAAATGGAAACTCAAAGCAGCGCTGGGCCTTTGCGAACAGGCGCTCGATCGTTTTCCCGAGAGCTACGGCGCCAGGCAATGTGGGACGCTGCGCAGCCAGCTCCTGCGAAAAACCCTGGAGTTCAAGGTGGAAGAAGTGAACCTGCCCCAAATGCCGATGCTTGCCTCGGTTTCTTATCGAAATGTTACGGATAGCTACTTCCGAATCATAAGAGTAGAGGAAAGCGAACAATCTTCTCTCGAAAATAATCGCCCCGAAGAACTATTTCAAAAGCTGGCGGCCCGCAAACCGCTCAAAGAATGGAGGGTTCAGCTGCCGGATGACGGCGACCTGCAGGAACATACCACCGAAGTGGCCATGGAAGGGCTGCCGCTCGGCAATTATGCTATCCTCATTGCTAATAACGCAGCATTCACTTTTTCAGAACAGGCCGTGGGGTACTTGTTCAACACGGTTTCGGAACTGAGTTACTTTAACCGCCGCAGCCCGGAAAACGGCATCGAGTTCCTGATGCTCCACCGGGAAACCGGCGCGCCGCTGGAGGGCGTCCTGGCAGAGTTCTTTACCAATCAGTACAACCGCAAGGAGCGCAAGCAGGAGCGGGTAAAGCTGGGCCAGGCCCGAAGTGACAAAGATGGGTTCATCCGGCCCGATGTTCCGGACAACTCCTATTTTCAGGCGCGTTTCTCCAAAGGAGAGGATGTGCTTTTTTTCCAGGATGGCTTTTCCAGCTATCGCTCCTCATCCCGCCGCTCGCGCAACCTGGCCACCCATTTCTTCCTCGACCGCGCAATCTACCGCCCGGGACAGACGATCTACTTTAAAGCCATTGTGCTGGATAAGGACGAGCAAAACATCCCTTCTATTCTGCCCAAACACAAGTTTACCGTCACCTTCTTTGACGTCAATGGCCAGGAAGTTGCCAAGCAGGAACTAACGACCAACGAATATGGAACGGCCAACGGTTCCTTTACCGCCCCTCAGGGGGGGCTGTTGGGCCAGATGCGCCTGTTTTCCGACGCCGGCAACGGTTTTGAGTATTTTTCAGTTGAGGAATACAAACGGCCCAAGTTTGAGGTGGCTATGGAGCCGGTTGAGGGCAGCCCCGCCCTGGGCGATACGGTGCGTTTCACGGGTAAGGCCATGGCATTTGCCGGCAGCAGCATCGATGGAGCGGAAGTGCAGTACCGGGTGGTAAGGGAGGTGCGGTATCCATGGTTCCCCTGGTGGGGTTACGGCGGGCGGGGCTTCCCGCGCTCCGGGGAATCCCAGGAGATCGCTACCGGTACCCTGACAACCGCGGCGGATGGAAGCTTTGAGTTTCCCTTCGTCGCTCAGCCCGACCTCAGTATCGATAGGGAGGATAAACCAGAATTTGTCTTCACGGCTTATGTAGACGTAGTTGACATCACTGGGGAAACCCACTCCACCAGCAAAAGCCTCAATCTGGCCTATCTGGGACTCAAGGCCGATGTCACCATTCCGGAAAGCATCGGCCGGGAGGCCGGGCTGATCCCGGTGGGCATCATCACTCAAAATCTGGACGGAGCGGCTCAGCCGGCGGAGGGATTACTCACCATTAACCGCCTGGAAGCCCCCAAACAGATTTTTGTCAACCGCTATTGGGGAAAGCCGGACCGCCGGCTTATCGAGGAAAAAGCCTTCCGGCGGGATTTTCCGCACTTTGCCTATAGCAATGAAGATCAATCCGTTAACTGGCCCGTCAGGGACGAAGTGCTGAACCAACCCTTCAACACCGCAAAGGAAGATACCGTTTTCGTCAACGTCTCCGGCTGGCCGGTAGGGCATTATGTGCTCAATTTGCAAACGCAGGATGACAAAGGCAATGCCATTGAGGTGAAAAAGTACTTCCTGGTCTACGATGCGAAAGAGAAAGCCTTTCCTTCCGCTGTCATCGCCTGGAAAAAACAACCGGCCAGCGGCGGATATCGCCCTGGAGACGAGGCTGCCATTCTGCTGGCTACTGCCGCCGATGAGCTCAATGTGCTCTATGAACTGGAACGCCGGATGGAAGTGGCCCAGCGCTCCTGGTTGAAAGTTAAACCCTGGCAGGCCGTTACCCACCAGGTAACCGAAGAGGACAAGGGCAATCTATACGCTCAATTCAGCTTTGTAAAATACAATCGGCCTTTTACCTGGACGGAAACCATCGGTGTGCCCTGGAAAGACAAAGAGCTGAAAATCGAATACAATACTTTTCGGAATAAGTTGCTTCCCGGAGAGGAGGAAGCCTGGCAGATCAAGGTCAGTGGCCCGGGCAACGAAAAGGTGGCGGCGGAGATGGTGGCCACCCTCTATGACGCTTCGCTGGACCAGTTCCGGCCCAACTCCTGGGATTTTAACCCCTTCCCCTATAATTATCAGGCGCGAACCTGGCAGAGCCAGCATTTCAATAGCGCCAGCAGCAACACTTTTTATTACTATCCTCCTGCTCCCGATTCACCTCAGCGCACCTATCGGAGCCTGAACTGGTTTAACTTCAGCTTTTATGGTTATGGGGGCAATTATGCGAACGGAATGGTGCGCATGCGCGCCAGCCCTATGATGGCTGATGCACCTATGGCGGAGGCCGCTATGGCTTTTTCCGCTGATGAGGATGGCGCCGGAATGGCCAAGATGGCCGATTCGGCGGAGATGGTGGCTCCACCTCCCGCTCCGGAGCCGGGGCAAGGGCAGCAAGTAGAAACGGCGCCCGCCCCGCCGGTACGGCGCAACCTCAAGGAGACCGTCTTCTTCTTCCCCGAATTGCGGACGGACGAAGAGGGTAATGTGATCATCCGATTTAAGATGAACGAAGCGCTGACGCGCTGGAAATTCCTGGCTATGGCCCATACTCAGAGCCTGCAGTTCGCCGTCAGCGAGAATGAGGTGGTTACCCAGAAAGAGCTGATGGTGCTGCCCAACCCGCCGCGATTCCTCCGCGAGGGCGATGAGATCGAGTTTACCGCCAAGGTGAGCAACCTGACCAAGGAGAAGATGGACGGCACGGCCGAGCTGATGCTCTTCGACGCCCTCAGTATGCAGCCGATCGACGGGCTCTTCGGCAATGATGAAAATACCGTTTCCTTTGAAGCCGAAGGTGGGCAGTCCGCTCGCCTGTCCTGGACACTGAAAGTGCCCAAAGGGGAGGTGCTGGCGGTAACGCATCGCGTTGTCGCCAAAGCGGGTAGTTATTCGGACGGGGAGGAAAGCTCCCTTCCTATTCTGACCAACCGAACCCTGGTCACTGAAACCATGCCTCTGCCGGTGAAAGGCAACCAAACCAGGGAATTCAATTTTGAAGCTATGGCTAAAGCGGGTAAGTCCAACACCTTGCAAAACCATAATTTTTCGCTGGAATTCACCTCCAATCCTGCCTGGTATGCCGTAAAGGCCTTACCCTACTTGATGGAGTTCCCGTACGAATGCAGTGAACAGATCTTTGCCCGTTATTACGCCAACTCACTGGCTGCCTCGGTAGCCAACTCCAATCCTGCCATTCAGCAGGTATTCGAGCAATGGAAAAACTCTGACGCCCTGATTAGCGAGCTGGAGAAGAATGAAGAGCTCAAAACGGCTCTGCTCGAAGAGACTCCCTGGGTGCGGCAGGCACAGAGCGAGGCCGAGCAGCGCAAACGCATCGGCCTGTTATTCGACCTCAACCGGATGGGCTACGAGCAGGAAAATGCCCTGGCACAGCTGGTCGAACGACAGTCGCAGTCCGGCGGCTTCGCCTGGTTCCCGGGGGGACAGGACAGTTGGTACATTACCCAGTATATCCTGGAAGGTATGGGCCGCCTGCGGGCGCTCGGCGTTAAGGATATTCAACCAGGGTCCCGGGCCTGGAACCTGGTGCAACGAGCCGCTGAGTTTGTCGACCGCGAGCTGGCTGATCACTACGAGCAACTGCTATACCAGGTAAAACAAGGGCGCGCCAAACTCGAGGATGATAACCTCTCGGGCCTGGTTATTCATTACCTGTATGCCCGCAGCTTATTCCAGGATGTACCCGTTCAGGGAAAAGCCGGAGAGGCTCAGGACTACTATCTCGGCCAGGTAGAAAAATACTGGCTCAACAAAGGCCTCTATCAGGAAGGGCTGATGGCCATTGCGATGCAGCGGCATGATAAGCAGGCAACAGCGGGCCGGATCACCCGCTCGCTCCGCGAGCGCGCCCTGTACAATGAAGAACTGGGTATGTACTGGAAATACAATGCCGGTTTCTTCTGGTACGAGATGCCCGTCGAGACTCACGCCCTGATGGTGGAAGTGTTCTCCGAAGTGGCCAAAGATGCAGAAGCAGTCGAACAACTAAAGATCTGGCTGCTGAAAAACAAGCAAACCAACCACTGGAAAACCACCAAGGCTACCGCTAATGCCGTCTACGCCCTGCTTCGCTTCGGCGACAACTGGCTGGAAAATACCCGCCTGGCGGAAGTAAGTTTCCCCGAGCTGGATGAGGAGAGTTTCCAGCCGGAGCTCATCGAAGCCCGCCGTTCCGCCGAGGCCGGCACCGGCTATTTTAAGGCCAGCTGGAGTGGTAAGGAAATCAACCAGGACTTCAGCAAGGTGAAGGTAACCAACCCCAATAAGAGCATCGCCTGGGGAGCTGCTTACTGGCAGTATTTTGAAGACCTGGATAAGGTTGATATTTTCAAAGAAACACCCCTGAAACTGGACAAGCAACTGTTCAAGGAACAGATTGGCGGCCGCGGGCCGGAGCTCACGGCCATCACTGCCGATAGCCCCCTCGAACCCGGCGATAAGCTGATCGTCCGTATTGAACTGCGGGTGGACCGCGCCATGGAATACGTACACCTTAAAGATATGCGCGCCAGCGGATTGGAGCCCATCAATGTATTTAGCCAGTACAAATGGCAAGGTGGGCTGGGCTATTACGAAAGCACCCGGGACCTGGCCACCCACTTCTTTATCGGCTATCTGCCCCAGGGGACTTACATCTTCGAATACCCGTTGCGGGTGGTGCACCGGGGGGACTTCTCCAACGGCCTGGCCAGTATTCAGTGCATGTACGCACCGGAGTTTACCAGCCATTCGGCAGGGATACGGGTGCGGGTGGAGTGAGTGGATGGATGAAGAAGGGAATGAGGGAATGAAGGGGGGAGCCGTCAAGCATTGGACACTTTTGATAGCCAAGAATTTGCGGAAGGCCCGGCGTCATTACGGTTTCCGACTTCCGACTTTTGTCCAACGTTAGAACGGTAGCCAATGAGGGAAGGAATGGGGGGAAATCAATCATTTGTTACCTGCCTGCCCGGCGCGATCTCGCGGGCAGGCAGCCTTCGATCCTTCATTCCTTTCGTTTAGTCGAAGAAAGCTTGCATAAGCCGATTATTGCCATTAATATTGGAAAAAATACACTTCAGTGGAACCTAAGAAGATACTGGACTACGCTACGAAAACGATAAAAGACAAGATCATGAGCAATAACAGTGAGCGCTCCAAGCACGTTGACACCATCATTCGCAACCATGTGATCTGGTCTATGGGAGCAGGGTTGATTCCGGTGCTCATTGCCGATGTATTTGCCGTCAGTGCATTGCAGCTGGATATGATCCGGCAAATGAGCAAGGTTTATGACGTAGATTTTTCCGAAACCCAGGGCAAGGCCATTGTGACTTCCCTGACTAGCTCTACAGTTGCCAGGATCACCGCCGGCAGCCTGGTGAAAATGCTTCCGGTTGTGGGCTCCATCATCGGCGGGGTAACGGTTTCCGTCTTTGCCGGCGCCTCCACTTTTGCGCTGGGCCAGGTTTTTAAGCGGCACTTCGAATCCGGTGGCACCATACTCGATTTTGATCCTGCCCGCTTGAAAAAGTTGTACAAGGAGCAATTCGAAAAAGGTAAAAAGGTGGCCGAGCAGTTGCGCAAAGACCAGAAAGCACGCAAAGAAGCCGAGGCAGAGGGCAAGGCCCGGGCCGAAGCCGAAGCAAAAGTAAAGGCCGAGGCCGAAAAAACAGGGGCGGTATCCCAGGAAAAGGATGGCAATGTCATCCAACACCTTAAAGAGCTGGCCGAACTGCGGGATAACGGTATCATATCCGAGGAAGAATTCCAGGAGATGAAGAAGAAGTTGATCCGGGAGTTCTAACGAAAAGGCTTGTTGGTTGTCGGTTGGCCGTTGTCGGTTCGGCAAACAACCAACAACAGAACGCTTCCCGGCCTGCTACACCCTCCACCTTGCCACCGGCGCCACTTCCTGGCCCACAAACTCTTCTTTTTGGTATTTATAATAGCCCGTCACGGCGATCATTGCCGCATTATCGGTACAGTACTCGAATTTTGGAATAAAAGTGTTCCAGCCTTTTTCCTTGCCCGTTTTCTCCAGGGCGGCTCTCAAGCCTGAGTTGGCGGAGACGCCGCCGGCGATCGCTATATCCCGTATTCCGGTTGTTTCGGCCGCCTGGCTGATCTTGTTGATGAGGATGCTGACGATGCGGCTTTGCACCGAAGCACAGATGTCGGCCTTGTTTTCTTCAATAAAATCGGGATTTTCCTTTTTCTTTTTTTGGAGAAAGTACAGAATAGAGGTTTTCAGGCCACTGAAACTGAAATTCAGTTCGGGAATTTGCGGCTCCGGGAAATCGAAAACCGGCCGCCCATGTTGCGCCAGTTGGTCAATGACTGGCCCGGCAGGGTAGTCCAGCCCCAGAAGCTTTCCGGTTTTATCAAAAGCCTCCCCCGCGGCGTCGTCCAGCGTTTGTCCCAGAATTTCCATGTCCAGATGATCCCGGGCGAGCACGATCTGGGTATGCCCTCCGGAAACCGTGAGGCAGAGAAAGGGGAATTGTGGTTTGGGGGCTTCGGCAAAGTGCGCCAGAACGTGGGCCTGCATGTGGTTGACCTCGATCAGGGGAATCCCGAGGCTGAGGGCATAGGCCTTAGCAAAGGAAACCCCCACGATTAGAGAACCCATAAGGCCGGGGCCCCGGGTAAAGGCTATGGCGTCGATATCCTTTTTATTTACGCCCGCCATTTTGAGGGCCAGGTCTACAACAGGGATGATGTTTTTTTGATGGGCGCGGGATGCAACCTCCGGCACTACCCCTCCGTATAAACGGTGGGCCTCCTGATTTGCCACATAATTGCTGAGAATTTTCCCGTCGCGCAGCACTGCGGCTGAAGTGTCGTCACAGGAAGACTCGATACCCAGAATAGTGATACTCATAATGTAAAGAATGAATAATTTTTTTTTTGATTTGTGCCCTAAATGGCGTAAAATGTGAATGCGCTTTAAAGCTGTCGCAACTGATCAATACCCTGAAAGTACAATATGGAAGGGCGTAAGGTTCGACGGCAAGTTAAAGTAATTGACCGAAAAACTGTAAAGTAGATGGCTGCAATAACAATGCTTTCCAAAACAAAAATCAGGCCTAATAAGGCCGAAACTCCACGTCCGGCTACTATGAAAAGCAGCGATGCCAACTGTGTAGTGTCCAAAGGCACCCGCATCGAAGGAGATTTTTCGTCGGCGGAGAGTATCCGGCTCGATGGTGTCGTCATTGGCCAACTCAAATGTGAACAGCGACTCGTCATCGGAGAGGCCGGAAGGGTAGAGGGCAATGTGAAGGCCTCCGAAACCGTAGTAATGGGCCATATCAAGGGGGATGTTGTGGTCAGCGGCACTTTACACCTGAAGGGAACCGCTCAGATCGAGGGGAATATTCAGGCAAAATTCCTGGTGGTGGAAGAAGGTGCAACCTACGTCGGCAAATGCCTGGTGGGGGCAAAATAAAGCTTCCGAATAAGCCCTGAAACGTAAAAAGGTGTAAAAAGGTGGCCGGCAGACTGCATTTTTAACGCCGGTTTGTTTTTTCGTCTCGGGTAATTGTGTTAAAATTGCTTGAGCCCAAGAGGCATTATTTGCCTAAAAATCTTTATTATTGCGTCAAAACAAACCGAAAAATGAGAATATTGATCAACTTAGTTCTGGCCGCCATTGTCGTAGGTTTGATATGGGTACTCATTGGCAGTATCCGCGAGCCTATTGCCTTCAAAGCTGAGAAGGAGAAGCGGGAACGTGCAGTGATTGACAAGTTGAGGAAGATCAGGACCGTGCAAGAGGCTTTCCGAAACATTAAAGGAGGCTTCGCCCCGAGTTTTGACTCCCTGTCTTACGTACTCAAAACAGACAGCTTTAGCATCGTGAGTGTTATTGGTGACCCCGATGATCCCGACTTCACCGGAGAGATCATCTACGACACTACGTACATGTCGGCAATCGACTCTATTACGGCAATGGGGATCAACCTGGATTCCTTGCGCTTTGTGCCTTACGGCGCGGGTGCTGAATTTGAAATTCAGGCAGACACCATTACTTACCAAAGCACCAATGTTCCGGTAGTGGAGGTAGGTGTGCGCCGTAAAGTATTTATGGGGCCGTTTAAAGACCCGCGATTTGCCCGCTATGACAACAGCTATGACCCGAATAGCACTCTTAAGTTCGGCAATATGAATGCACCAAACCTGGCAGGAAATTGGGAACGATGATCAAGGACCTCATAGAGGATACCTTTGCTAAGAAAAATACCAACATTTATGAACTGTCCATCCTGATGGGGGTGGACAGTTTTGATTTTATGGTCTTAGACAGCCGCCAACATCTGCTGGCGTTGCGGTCTTATGAGGTGGGGGCTCAACTCATGGGGCAGCCCTCTGTTTTGAAGTCGTTGATTCAGGGGGATAGCCTGTTGTCCCAGCCATACCGAACGGTGAAAATAGCCTGGGTCAACGGGAAAAGCACTCTTGTGCCCCAGCGGCTGTACAACGAACAAAAAAAGAGAGCCTACCTGCAACAAGCCACTGAGACGGGCCCCGGTGATGTCATTCTGTCGGATACCCTTCCGGATTATGAGCTCCAAAATATTTATAGCATTCCACGGGCGATGGAGACTTTTGCCCGTCAGGCCTTTTCCGGATGCCGTTTATTTCACATCAGCTCGGCCTTGCTGCAAGGCATTCGCAAACTGGCTGTTTCCAAGGAAGGCCCACAGGTTTTTGCTCACCTTAGAAATGACCTGGTGTTCATTTTTGTCTTTGAAGATAAAAAACTGCTGTTCGCCAACGCATTCCCTTATCAAAGCGCCAAAGATTTTATCTACTTTCTCCTTTTGCCCTACCAGCAGTTTGGTTTAAAACCGGGCGGAACCCCTGCCTACCTGTCAGGGCAACTGGTGGAAGATTCTGAAATCTACCGGGAAGCGTTTCGCTACCTCAAGCACATTCATTTTGTCGAACCGCCAGCTTTTTTTCACCTGGGGCCAAAAATAAGCAAGGAGCCGCAACATTTTCATTTTGACCTGCTGGGCCTTAGTCTATGTGGGTGATTGGCTAGATTGTTATATTGTTAGCACAAGGGGAGCTACAGTGTTGTAAAAGGAGATAGGGCGGGCATAACTTCCTGGGCGCCAACGCTAATTGGGGCAAATAGGGCATCCTTCCGGGGCTCGACAGATTTGGCGTTCGCAGTTCGGCTGCTACCCATCCGGCCGGCCGGCCCGGCGTACACCAGGCGAGCCAGCGCTGTCCAGCGCCAGACTGGTAGCCGCCAAATAACAATTTAACCTTATAACAATTTAATCCACAACCCCATCCCATGCGCATCATCGGCGGAAAATTCAAAAGCAGGCGTTTCAACCCACCAGCAAAGAACTGGCCGACCCGGCCAACCACTGACTTTGCCAAGGAAGGGCTGTTTAACATTTTACTGAACCACTGGGATTTTGAAAGCATTAAGGTGCTCGACCTTTTTGGCGGGACCGGTAGCCATAGCTATGAGTTTATCTCCCGCGGCTGTTGTGATGTGACCTACGTAGATAAATTTCCGGGCTG
>JAGQXQ010000176.1 GCA_020436535.1 Phaeodactylibacter sp. | reverse complement strand
TAATTGAATTTTGAACATACTCTTAGTTAATGGCCAACTTGATACTCTGTACCATACAATTCTGCAGTCCCTACGATCACCACTTTGGTTCCAACGGGCGGGCCTTCCAGAAGAACGGCTTTTTTACCTCCTTCCACGAAATCGACCTTGATTTCGTGGCGGACATAATTGAGCGGTTCAGGATTGGTGTATACCCAGGTGCGGCCTTGTACATCATAGATCACCGCAGCATAGGGCACTACCATTCGCAGCTGAGCCTCACTGTGTGCGATCATTTCCTCGCTTACCTGAGTGGTTTGAATACCGATCCGTTCAACCGCTTTTTCGGTCAGCGTAAGGTGGCTGAGTTCACTTCCCTCGATATGCTCTACATGAGCCGGTTCGATCTTATTGTGAGGAGCCTCCTGCTTTTGGCAGGCTACGAGTGGCAGCGCCGCCAGAAGCAGGATCATCAGCCCTGTTTTATGGTTAATAGGTTTCATTTCTTTTGTTTTTTCTGTTTGTAGAATCTTCGTTCAAATACTTGGCACGGTCTCTACATCCAGTTCAAGCATTGCCTTTTCCTCCTCCATCATCGTCTCGGATACCTTTCCGAACTGGAGGTAAAGGGCGGGCATTACAAACAGGTTGACCAGCAGAGAACTTACCAGGCCACCCAGCATCACGAGAGACATGGGATGCAGCATCTCGAGCCCCGGCGCATGGCTCATAAAGGCAAAGGGCAGGATGGCCAGTGCCGTGATGATCGTCGTCATCAGGATGGGCGCCACTCGCTCCTGAATACCTCGCTGGACAAGGTCCGGGCCGAAGCTTTCACCGTCCATCAGTTCTCTGCGCTTGAAATGTTTGATCAGTAAAACACTGTTGTAGGTAGCAACGCCCAGTACGGCGAGCAAACCGGCGAGATGCCCCAACGTTAGGTTACCACCGTTCAATAGCACGGCCAGCATGCCACCGGACAAGGCAACCAGCAGGCTTGGGAAAACCACCATGGCAAGCCGCCAGCTCCAGAAAGCAGCTTGCAGCAGCAGGAATATGCCGATCATAGCAGCAATGACAATACCCATTACGCGGCGTTCAGCCTCCTGTATCTTCAGGAAATCCCCGACCAGTTCGGCGTGATACTCCAGTGGGAAATCCACCTGCGCCAGGCTGCGGTCGACGTCGGCGGCCAAAGTTCCGGTTTTACCTCCCGGCACGCTAAAGGAAATGTCCATATAGCGGGAAACCTTATCGCGTTTGACAACCGCCGGATTCGCTTTTTCGCGGACATCCGCCACATCTCCTATCCGTACATGGCCGCCATCGGGCATGTCGACCAGCAGGTTCTTAACGGTTTCTATGCTGCTCCGCACTTCGGGAACGCCCCACACGACTACCTCAAACACTTTTTGCCCTTCAAACAGGCTACCTACACCAATGCCCGACAGCAAGGTGGCGGCCGTCCGGCGCACATCGCCCGGCTTGATATCGTATTCCCTGGCTTTATCCAGGTCCACTTCAATTTCTATATTGGGCTCCATAGGCGGATATTCTACCTTTGGCTCGGTAATACCGCTGATTCCGGAGATCGCTTTTTGCACCTCTTCTGCTTTTTGAGTCAGGACATCCTGGTTTTCACCGTAGACCCTCACGGCATACAGGTGATTCGTTCCGGTCAGCGATTTGGTCAGACTCTGTTGCTGGTAAGTAGTTACTTCCGTAGACATTCCCGAGTAACCATCGACGACCTTTTGAATAGAAGCCAGCGTATTATCATAGTCGGCATCTTCATCCACGTTGACCCAGATCTCTCCGGCATGGACATTGGATACTTTATCCGACATCACTGCGCGGCCGAGGTGAGCGGCTGCATTCGTGACGCCGTCAACGGTTCGCAGTTTGCCAATCGCTTCTTTAGTTATCCGGGCCATTTCCGGATGGGAAGTGCCGTACGGAGCATCCCATTTGATCACCAGGTCTCGTTCTTGTGGTACGGGCAGCCGTGGGCCCAGGTTGATCGTGGACAAAGCGACGATGCCAACCAGAGCGATGGCGGCCAGAGTAATGAAGCCCATGGCCGGTTTTTGGATAATTCTAGCCACGCCCGAGCCAAAGGCGGCGTGCAGGGACGCCAGCAAGGGAGAGTGCCGATACCCTGACTTTGCTTTAGATAAAAAGATTAAACTCAAGGCCGGCGTGACGATGAGGGCCGTCAGCGTAGAGGCGGCCAGCGCCAGCATATAGGAGGAGGCCAGTGGCTTGAGAAATGCCCCGGACACTCCCTCGATGAAGTACAATGGCAAGGCCGTTAACACGAGGATGGCCGTAGCGAAGAATACCGGGCTGCGAATCTCAGTAGCCGCATCGAGAATAATACTGGCCGTCGTTTTATCCGAACCGGCTTCACCTGCCTGATACAGGCGGCGGCGGATGTTCTCCACAGTGCTGACCGCGTCGTCGACAATGACGCCGAGGGCGACGATAAGCCCAGCCAGAACCATCATGTCAAATATCGTTCCCCGCAGGTAAAGGATATAGGCGCCGGCAGTCAGGGACAACAAAATGGATACGAAGCTAACCACCGCCGTACGCCACTCGTAGAAAAAGAGGAAGAGAAGCAACAGAACAATACCCAAGCCAATACCCATCGCCAGGGAGAGATTGTCGAAAGAGGCCTCAATGAAATTGGCCGGCTGATAGATCTCTGTATCAAAGGCCACTCTATAAGCGCCCGGCCGCAATAACTAAACAGTTGCAAATTAATACAAGATCCTCCCATGTAATTTATTAAGCCGTCTTCCTCTTTATCGGCTCCAATTTTTTCATGGGCCTTCCGTTATATATTTTCTCGATAACTGTTCATTCACTAAAATATCAAAGGAGTATGAAAAGATATGCTTTGTTAGGCATCCTGGCCTTGTTTGCCGGCGCGCTACTTGCCCAGGAAGAGGTTCCTGCTGTTGTGGAAGCCGCCTTTGCCGCTCACTTTCCGGGCGCCGGGTTTATTGAATGGGAAGATGTTAAAGACGGCATTTACGAAGTGGACTTTGAACAGGACGGAAAAGACATGATGGCAAAATTTGACGCCGACGGGAACTGGGTGGAGACCGAGATAGAGATCACCGAAACGGAACTTCCGGAAGCCGTGTGGAAGGCCATTACGGCCCAGTTCGCCGGTTACAGTATTGATAAAGTGGAGACTGAGGCCACGACGGAAAGGCCGCTGGCCTATAAAGTGAGGTTGAAGCAGAAACATGCGGAAGTGAAAGTCACTTTCAGCACCGACGGTGAAATACTCAAAAAAAAGGAAAAGTCCGGCGAATAGCCATTCAAATCTTATCCACAAACTCCAATTCCCTTTTATCCTTTTTAAATGCCTGCCCCAAGCGATAGGAAAAACCCAGGTAAAATATCTGGTTATTGCGGGTGTATTCCCGCTTGCGGTACAGTTCGGGCGTGTCGATAATTTGTTCCCATTGCAGGGAAGCGAATACATCGGATACCGTCAGAATGAGGGAAGCCCGGTTCTGGAAAATATCTTGCCGCACGCCCAGGTTCAGTAGGAACAGGGGTTTGGATTCTCCCTGTACCGTCAGGCGGGAGGAGCGATAGTAAGCGTTCAGTTGGGCAAAGGTTGTAGCCGTGACGTTCAGGCTGGCCGCCAGCTTGGAATTCCAGGTGAGGTTGGAGCGCTTGTCTGTGAAATCCAGGTTGGAGCCATCCAGTTCATTGTAGAAGGCATTAGCGCTGAAGGCCAGGTCGAGTACCTTGTTCACACTTCCGGTTAAGATCAGTTCCAGGCCGGCGGAGGTTTCGTTGGCCAGGTTGATCTGCCTGGATTGCAGAACGGAATCTTCTACGATCTCTTTGATCTCGGAAAAGGCGTCGTACTTATAGCGGTAATAGAGGTTGGGGATAAAGGAGAAGCCGCTTGCCTGCAGATGATATCCTAACTCGAGCGAATGTACCTGTTCGGGCAGCAATTTGGGGTTGCCCACCTCGCGGTTTCGGGGGTCGTCGTACTCCGCGAAGGGATTGTGTTCGTCGCTGTCGGGGCGGTTGATTCTGCGGCTGTAGCTGAGCTGGAGTTCCTGGCCGTCGCTCAGTTCGTAAGAAAGGTGCAGGGTGGGAAAGGCCTGGAAATAATTGTTGGGGATCTTTTCTCCGGTGGTGATCAGCCGGGAATTGATAAACGTCTGTTCGGCCCGCAGGCCCGCCAGAAAACTGAAGGCATCGAAGGAGTGGCCGAAGGTAGTGTAGAAGGCGTGGATATTCTGGCGGAAAGTAAAATGATTGGACTTGTTGAAGTCGGTTGTCCAGCTGTCATCCTGAGGATTGAAGTCTTCTCCCAGGAATTGGATGTCGTCTTTCATGAATTCGGCCAGGTAGCCGGCTTCCAGTTCCGAGTCCTCTCCGACGGGCCGGGCGTACTCAATGGAAAGTTCCGTCAGAGGGCCACCTTTATTGATGAGGTTGCGGCTTAGGGCGTCAGCGGGGGAGGGGAGGGTATAAATTTCGTGGTAAAAGTTGTCTTCCGTTTCATCGTAGGCCGAATAGGCCAGTTCGATGGCCAGGCTTTGATCGTCATCGAATTCGTGTTCGAAGGCGGCGCTCAGTTCCACCTCCTGTTCCAGTTCTTCCACCGCCCGGTTGATGGAAAAGGCGGAAGGGAATTCGTCTCCCACGTTCCAGTCGGCCTGGGTGTTCTTGTCCTCTTTTCCAGTGTAATATGTACCGGCAAGTTCCATCTGGCTGTTCTCACCGATGGAGAAATCGAGCCCGGTGCTGATTACATGTGAATACTCATCGGTTTCCCGGAGGCTGCTGTTTTCAGAGGTATATACCGGCGCTCCATTTTCATCCTTTTCGATCCTTAAGTCCTGTTCTCTCCGGGGCGTATTGGCGTGCCGGAAGCCGTAACTGCCAAAAACATGGAAGGCCTCTGTTCCATAATTCAAGATGAGGTTGGCGTTCTGGCGGCTGAGGTTGCCGATATTGCCGGAAAGGGTTCCGTTCCATCCCT
>JAGQXQ010000030.1 GCA_020436535.1 Phaeodactylibacter sp. | reverse complement strand
CACTCCTCACTCACCACTCCTCCCTCCTCTCCCTCAATACTGTATCTCCGAAAGATTCACCACGAAACCTTTGATCTTGTGCTTGGAAGCCAGGTTCTTACGGTAGTTATCAGCCGCTGATTCGGTGTCAAAGGGGCCCAGAATGACCTTGTAGATCGGTTGTTCAAAACTGGGTTCTATGCTGATAAGTATGTTGTCGAACCATTTGGCCTGCAGGTCTGCGACTTGACGGAATACATTTTCGTAGATTTCCAGAGAAGCCACCTGTACACCGTAGCCTTTGCCTCCTGGTTGTTCGAGAACAATGCGGTACAACCCGTATTTTTGATACTCTTTGCCAACCAGGCGGCGCTTGTCGGCCGTGACGTAGCGGCTGCCGGGGCTTCTTTCCTGGGTTGTGGCGATCCGGCTGGTTGTTTCTTCTTTTTCGTAGGATGCAGGCGGGTTGGCCGGTTTTGAAGGAGGAGAAGTAGCGGGCTTTTGAGGAGCCGGAGTAGTCACAATCTCCTCCCTCTTGTTTTTGGGCTCAGGTGTGCCACTGGAACGGCCCACCACTTCGATTTTCACTTCCGCCACGCCGTCTTGTACGATACCAAGCTGTTTGGCAGCGGCCATAGACAGGTCTACCACCCGGCCCTTGATGTAGGGGCCTTTGTCGATCACCGTAACGATGACCGTCTTGTTGTTATCGAGCCGGGTAACTTTCAGTTTGGTGCCGGCGGGGTGCCGCTTGTGGGCAGCCGTCAATTTGTCTTTGTCATAGACAATTCCGTAAGCCGTTTCCCTCCCCTGGAAATCATCGGAATAATAGGACGCCAGGCCCCATTCCTCGTTGCCCTGTGCCACTGCGGATGAGGCGACAAAGAGAAAAAGGGCGGCAAAAAGGCATTTTGTGAAGACATTTCTCATGATCGTTTCGTTTTTGGACAATGGATAACACATAAAATAGAACGATTGGTATCCATAGATTATTCAGTGTAAGTATCAAATATAGGGATTAGACAAGGCGCATTGAACCAAAGGGGGGCAAAATTTGTATTTTTGCAAAAAATCCAGCAGTTGAATGAGTAAGAAAGGCAGAGTTTTGGTTGCGATGAGTGGGGGGATCGATAGCACGGTGACTGCTATGATGCTCCACGAGCAAGGCTATGAGGTGATCGGAATTACGATGAAGACCTGGGATTATGCCAATTCCGGAGGCTCCTCGAAGGAAACGGGCTGTTGCAGCCTGGATTCCATTAATGATGCCCGCCAGGTGGCGGTAGACGTCGGTTTTCATCACTTTATCATCGATATCAGAGAAGAATTTGGAGATTACGTCATCGATAATTTTGTCGATGAATATATGGCGGGCCGCACGCCCAACCCTTGCGTGCTTTGTAATACCCACATCAAGTGGAACGCACTGCTCAAAAGGGCGGACGCCCTGGATTGCGAATTTATCGCTACCGGCCACTACGCCAGGATCAAAGAACTGGACGGGCGCCGCTATGTGTCCCGCGCCAAAGATGACAATAAGGACCAATCTTACGTCCTCTGGGGCCTGAGCCAGGAGTGCCTGCGCCGCAGCCAATTTCCCCTGGGCGGCTACACCAAGCCAGAGGTGCGCCAAATGGCGGCTGATTGGGGGTATACCGATCTTTCAAAAAAAGCGGAAAGCTATGAGATCTGCTTCGTGCCCGATAATGACTACCGGGGCTTCCTGAAGCGTCGCGTCGACGGCCTGGAGGAACAGGTCGATGGCGGGGCTTTCGTTAATACCAGCGGCGAGGTAATCGGCCGGCATAAAGGATACCCCTTCTATACGGTTGGCCAACGCAAAGGCCTGGGCGTCGCTTTTGGCGAGCCGATGTATGTGACCGAGATCCGCCCGGAATCGAACACCGTTGTCCTGGGCCATGTCGATGAACTGGTGCGCAACGGAATGTCAGTCGGGCAGGCCAACCTCATGAAATACCCGGAATTGCCGCACGGTATGGAAGCCGTTACGAAAATTCGGTACAAAGACAGCGGCACCCTGAGCCGGTTGAACCAACAGGGCGACAAAGTGCAGGTAGAATTCCTGGCTAACGTCCGGGGTGTCGCTCCTGGACAGTCCGCTGTTTTCTATGAAGGGGAAGATGTAGTCGGCGGCGGTATCATTCTCAGTGGTTCTTTAACTGGGCAGAATTAATTTCACCTTTATGCAAGTAAGATGTTTTATCCTCCTCCTGATAGCAGTTCCCACTTTTTTTTTCGCCTGTAACAAAAGCGAGATAGAGGATACCGGAATTGAAGACTTTGGCTACGATTACTTTCCGCTGGAGGTGGGCCGTAGTTGGGAATACGAGGTGGATTCCATCATTTATGACCCTGCAGTTGGCGGCACTGCTATTGATAGTTTTCGAACCTTCATCCGGGAATCGGTCGCGGATACTTTGCTGGATAATACCGGCGAAGTGTTGTATCGCGTGGAACGATATTACCGCCGCAGCGATACGCTACCCTGGCAGATCGAAAAGGTGCTTACCCTTTCCCGGAATGAGCAGCGTGCGACCCGCACCGAAGACAACCTGCGGTTTACCAAATTGGTGTTCCCGGTTAAAGCCGGTAAGTATTGGGACGGGAATGCTTTTTTTGATGCTTCCAGGCCTGTTTTTGTCGCCGGCGAAACCGTTCAGATGTTTAAAGGTTGGCAGTACCGGATACAGGAGGCCGGAGTCGCTGCAACCATCGGAGGGCTTGAGTTCGATGAAGTAGTGACGGTCCAGAATGCAGATAATCGCTACCTCAGCAATTTTCTGGAATTGCGGCTGGCAACCGAGCAATATGCCCGGGGGGTAGGATTGGCCTACCGCGAGTTGTATATCCTGGACACTTCGTGCCAGGTTTGTTGCGGCGGAAATACGGAGGATGGATTGTGCGAATCACTGCCCTGGGAAGAACGAGCAGAGAAAGGCTTCCGCCTGCGTCAACGCCTTATCCGATACCAGTAACGTATGGAAAAATATTTAAAGATCGGGCGTACGGGAAAGTCCTTCGGGACAGAAGGGGCGCTCAAATTCAAGGTCGAAGAACCATTTCTCGATGACTTTTTTGAAGCGCAGGTCATTTTCATCGAACTGCTTGGCAAGCCCGTTCCCTTTTTTGTCGACCACATCCATAATGAAGCGCCTCTTATTGTTAAACTGGAAGAAGTCGATTCCCGGAAAACTGCGCTGGAATTAGCCGGCAAAGCACTTTTTCTAAGGGCTGAAGATGTTTCCGAAACATCTCTGGAAAAACCCCTTGACCTCAGCGCGCTGGAGGGGTATCGGATCGTTGACCAAACCCTGGGTGCGATAGGCCCGATCGAGGAAGTGCTGGAGTTTCCTCAGCAGATAATGGCGGTGCTTCAGTACGAAGGGAGGGAAGTCCTCATACCTTTGAACAGCCAGTTCATACTGGAGGTCAATGCTGAAGATCAGCGGATCGAAATGGACCTCCCGGAGGGTTTGCTGGAGTTGTAGTTTTCTAATCTTACTGTTTTACTAATCTTCTGGACCAGTTTTTATCTTTTCCGGCGGAGAAATGGAGGTAATAAACCCCGTTCGGCAGTTGGCGCAGGTCCAGCTTCGACAGGTTATTTCCTTTTCGGATGCTTTCCAACCGATGGAATACCCTGGAACCTTTAGCGTCAAAGAGCGCCACTTCTGCCTGGGCGTCAAAATTACTCTTCACCCGGATGGCTTTGACCCAATCGCCGGGGCCTTCCAACAACTCAAAGCTCAGTTCTTTGTCCAGGAGTCGGGTTTGGACCAATGGAGAATATTCGAAAGCTCCTTCTGTATCCAGCATTTTGACCCGATACCGGAGTCGTTCATCGGGAAAGACGTCTTTATCTATGTACAGATAGGAAGCGCTCTCTTCGCCATGCCCCATGGGAGCGATGCCGGCCAGCCGGTTAAAATCTTTTCCATTGACGGATCGTTCTACCTCATATCCAATGGCCATCGCTTCGTAAGCAATATCCCAATTGAGTTCTATATAGTCTGTAAAACTGGAGGCAGACAGGTTGATGCGGCTGGCGCTGACCTTTTTGGCCCTGCCCTGCACCCATGCTCCAAAGGATCGGGGTGGCAGGCGCAGTAAGACGGCATTGGGTATGTCATGGATCGTATCGGTAAACAGGTTCAGCCTGGGGCTCAGGGAAGAACCGAGAATATCGGTGAAATGATCTCCATGGCGCAGGTTGGAGCGGTTGGCCTCCTGGATAACCTCAAGGGTGTCATGCCCGAAATTGATGGCCAGCAGGACGTCTTTTCCACCAGTGGTACTGGCTTTGCCGGCAGGTGTGGTGGTGCCATCTATCTGGAAGATCAGTGCTTGGGTGCTATCTACCCCTTTGGATGCAGAAAGGTAAAAGGAAGCCTTATCTGTATGAAAGCGGTTGAGGTATTCAACGGAGGTAGAACCGAAAATATAGTCTTTATGAGCTTTGATCAGCAGGTTGATCTGCTCCTTCAGAGGTTTCTTGCCTGTATATTCCGGGAGTTCAGACTGTTCGCCGTAATAATCGCCGTAGTAAACAGTAGGCAGCCCCAGTTGATTGTTGGTGAGGATGTAAGCGTAGGCCAGCATAGGGTCGGCGATGGGGTCATCCCAATCCCCCGGTTTGTTATTCTGGTTTTTGAAAACCGGATGGTTGGCCAGCGTCACAATATTGAAGCCTGAGATGGCGGAAGCATCCCGGATGCTCCTTTCAAATACATGGCGTACATCGTAGTTGCTGTCCGTACACGCCTGCCGCAGCGCTTCTCTCAAGGGGTAATCATAAACCCGGGGATCTATCTCGGGCCGCGCCGCTGGGTTGAGGTAGTAGATCACTTCTGCGGCCCATTTTCCCAGCCGGGCCGGCTCACTTGAAAAGGGGAGGGCGGCCACCACGAGTTGGGGCAGCGATCCCTTTACAAACATTTCGTTGATCTCCCGGGCGGTGGCCTGTGCATTCAGTTCCTGTATGGGGCGCAGGCTATAAGCGTTAACATTGAAGCGTTGCTGGAGGTTATCGGCTTGTTGGCCAAAGGAAAGGCTGTCTTCACCAACTTCCAGGTCGGCAATAGGCTGTATGCCGTTCTTTTGCAAACCCAACATCAGGCCTCTAACGGCTTCGGGGCTGTTTCTTTTCAAAGAGGGGAGCCATAGGTAAGAAAACCCGGCATGGGACAATTCGGGAGCCTGTTTATCCATTCGGTCCACCCAAAATTGCAGGGTTGCAGAATCTACTGTCATTTCCGGGTCATCTTCCGGGCAACTCCAGTAGCATCCCTGCATGACGAAATCCTGGCCCAACGCCAGAAAGGAAGGTAGGAAGAGGAAAGGAAAGACAAATCCTACCACTACTGAATATTTGCCGGGCCGGATAAAAGGGGAAGCGTGTAAATGCGTCAAAGGAATGGGGGTCCAACCATTTACACTTTTACACTTTAACACAGTTACACCAATGGAACCCAAAATGCCCCGTAGTATGACAAACCATATCTGTCTTACCATAAATAGCTGATATTGTTTCGGTTGAATACTATGCATTCTTGTTCAGAAGGGGTCGTTGCGCTTTGTCATATAGGATTAACAATTTAGAAAAATGTTTGCAAACCCTGTTACTTTTTTTAAAAAATAAGGATGATTTACAGCAAAATTATCTTTAAAATTTTCGATTATTCGGATGGCTTGACGATTCGGCATTTCAAAAGGATCTAAACAAGCTCGTATTGAATTAAACAGCGTTACCATAAATGAAATTGTTACAAGTGGCCTTTGCAGCGCAAAGACTGGCCTCCCAACATGGTCTTAGGTGCCTGCTACTGGCTGTTAGCCTGTATATGCCATCATCGTTACCAGCTCAGAACAATTGGCTTCTGCAGGATACAAAGGCTATACAGGACAGCCTCATCGTTAAGGGCAAGGAGGACGATGCCGCTTCTCTGACTTCAGGCAATGAGGTTGAAGGAGCAGAACAGGGCCAGGCTCTGTTATTGTTGGAAAAAGATAAGGAGATCAACCGCTTGAAACAGTACAACTACACTATCTGTTCGTACGCTGTGATCGGGCTTTTTATTTTACTGGCGGTAATCGTTGGGCTGTTGTTCATCAACAACCGCCAGAAAGCAGGGGCTGGCCAGAGCTTGTCCGAACAGAATCTTGCGCTCCAGGAGGCAAAAGAAGAACTGCGCCAAAACCTGGACAAGCTGGAAGCCTCCAGCGAGAACCTCAATAATTTTATCTTTGCCGCTTCGCACGATTTGAAAGAGTCGGTGCGCTCGATGACCAGTTTCGGGCAGTTGCTGGAGCGAAAACTATTGGCGGGCCAAACCGACACGGCCAGCTATTACGCTGGATTTATCGTTGAAAATGGCATGCGCATGAATCAAACGTTGGAAAAATTACTCTTTTTTTCAGAACTCGCTTTAAAAGAGCAATCATCCAATACTTTGGTTGATCTGCACCAGGTTGCCTGCCGGGCCTGGGACGAGGTGTTGCAGGGGCGAAACCCGGATTCCTGTACACTAAATCTTGGCCCGTTACCCCATGCCTCTGGTTATCCGGTGCTGCTCTACCAACTGGTGAGTTTCCTTTTTGAAAATGCCATTGATTTCAGAAGAGAAAAACAGCACCTGACGGTTGAATTGAATTACCAGGAGAATAGTCAAACAGGAAGCAGCGCCTTCGTCTTAAAAGATAATGGGCCCGGGGTCGGGCCTGAATACCTCGAATCGATCTTCGAACCCTTTAAACGCCTCAACCCTCGTGGTAAAGGAGGCGCCGGGCTCGGCCTGAGCATCTGTCGCCGCATCGTTGAGCTGCATCAGGGGGCGATCTGGGCTGAGCCGTCGGAACAGGGAGGCCTGGCGGTGTATTTTACCCTTCCGGTAATGAAAATGCAGGTTGCCGAGCCGGCTATCTCCTGATCCGTATGCTGTCTATCCTCATCCCCATATACAACTTTGATGTCCGCCAGTTGGTAAAAGAATTGCATTCTCAGGCTATGAGCCTGCCTGTTCCGGCCGAGATCCTTTGCTTTGATGACTGCTCCGAAGCACATTGGAAAACACTTAACCGGGAAGTGGGGCAGCTTCCTCTGGCCCACTTCCACGAATGCCCCAAAAATCTGGGGCGATCAAGAATACGGAACCTGCTTGCCGATACAGCCCGGGGCAGCCACCTCCTTTTCCTGGACTGCGATTCGGAAGTGCCGGATGACGCTTATCTCCGTTCTTATTTGGAAGCTATGGATGAAAAGAGCCTGCTCTACGGCGGAAGGCTTTATCGAAAAGATGCGCCCGATGATCCCCGGCTTTTTCTGCACTGGCAATATGGCATCCACCGGGAACAAATGCCGCCGGCGCAACGCCGGGAGCATCCCTATCATCATTTTATGACCAACAACTTCCTCCTTCCCGCCTCCGTTTTTCATTCGATCCGCTTCGATGAACGCCTCCTGGAATACGGCCATGAAGACACCCTTTTCGGCATGGAACTGCGCCGGCGGAAAGTTCCCATCAAACACCTGAACAACCCCCTGGTCCATATTGGGTTGGAACCCACGGAGGCCTTCCTGGACAAAACCCGGAAAGGGGTGCGCAACCTGGCTTTTTTGTACCGCTCCGGAACAGGAATAGAAACCCGGCTTACCCTTTTCTACGAAAAGCTGAGGAAAAACGGGCTTGCCGTTCCGGCTAAAGTAGCTTTAGCCTCATTGCGGCCGCTGTTATTGCGCAACCTCCTGTCTCGCCACCCGAGCCTGTTTTTATTCGATCTCTACAAGCTGGGGCTCTTTTTGAACACACTCTAAGCGTTTAAGGAAGGAATATTTGCTTATAGAATGCCAGCAACCGTTCTTCTTCTTTTTCCCAGTTTAAGGATTTTCCAGCTTCAAGGCAGTTGCTCCGGATCTGCTGATACTTATCCGCGTCTCGTAACAGCTCATCGATAGCCTGGCTGATAGCGGGAGCGGAAAGCGATTCCAGCAGTACGAAAACCCCGAATTCCTTCTGGAGTTGCACATATTCCGGAAAGGCCATGCTCAGGGAGGGCACTCCGGCCTGTATGTAGTCAAAGGCCTTGTTGGCTAAAGAATAGTAGTAACTCAGCCCTCTGTTTTCCAACAGGTTCAGGCCGATGTAGGCTTTTGAAGTGAGCGCCTGAAGCTCGTTTGGCGATATAAAACCCAGGAATCGCACTTTAGATTCCAGCCCTAACTCCTGTACCAGGGCCCGCAGGTTTGCCGACAGGTCCCCCTCACCCACCAACCAAAGGACGGCGCCTTCAACTGCCTGCATCGCCTCGATTGCCCATTCCAACCCCCGTCCTTCGTTCAGGGCGCCCTGGTATAAAATGATGGGAGTGCCGACAGTAGGCTCAGGGCCTTCCGGTGTGCCGGCAATAGGCAGCGGCACATTGCGAATGACAGCAAAGGGCGTGCCATAGCGCTCCTCCAACAAGCGGGCCAGCCCACTCCCTACCGTATAAGCATAAGACAGCCGGGGGATGGTGAAATGGGCCACCCATTCCCAGATGCGTTTTACAGCCGGCCGGCGCACCACTTCCGGTACTTCCGTAAAATATTCATGGGCATCGTATACGCAGGTTTTGCCCCTGATCTGGCTGATCAGGAAACCGGGCAGGATGGTGTCCAGGTCGACGGAACACACTATATCAAAAGGATGGAACAGCAGGAAAAAGAATAAACGCAGGTTGTATTCCAGGTAAAAAAATTTCCCCTTCTCAAAGTAGCACTGCAGGCGCTTTTGCCGGAAAGTTTCTTCCTGCAAAGGTTTTGAAGCCCTACGCCGCCGGCCCACGAGCGTCACTTCATATCCGGCCCGGCCCAGGCTGGTGCAGATGCGGATCATGCGCTGGTCGTAGGTCAGGTCGTTGGTTACGGTGCATAGGATATGCGGCATGGAATTAGTGAATTAGTGGATAACGCTTAGCTGTGGCATCGTTGAGAGTTGAACCCGTTATAGCCGATTCGTAAATTTTACTTTTTCCAGGCTAGCTTATCCTCCTGCTGCTCTAAGAAGCCTTCATCGAGCAGGTACTCCAGCGCCAGGAGTACCTCTTCCTGCCGGTTGGCAGCAAAGGATTCTACGATCTGTTCGAGGGTTAGCTGCTCTTCGGCCAACAGTTGTTCTATCTTTTTTCGGTATTTGTCAAAACCTTCCGTATCTAGTTCGGCGCGGGTGCGTCCGGTACAAACATCGCAGACCCCACATTTAGGTGCGCCGGTTTCTCCAAAATAGGCCAGCAGTTGCTGGCTGCGGCAGATGGGCGTCTCAGCATAGGCGATGGCTTTCTGGATTCGCTCGTAATGGCGGTTTTTACGAAAATTATACAGGTTGCGGTCAATCATCAGGTTGTCTGCATCCACCCTTTCCTTGATAAAGATGACCTGAGCAGTATCCTTTTGGGGTTGATACGTTACGATTTGATCCCCGTCGAGTTTCTGCAAGGCAGAGCGCAATTCCGCCACCGGCATTTTCAGGAAGCGGGCTAATTGACTCTCCCGCAACTTGATAGAGTGGTTAAAGGCTCCCTGGTAGGTGCGCAGAACGGCCTTGAGCAGGCGGTCCATTTTAGGATGGCGAAGCTGATAGTCGTAAAGGGCATCTTTGGAAACCCGGATCAAAAGGTTGGAGGGAACGAAAACGGCATCGGTGAGAACGAGCCAGCCAGCCTGCTCCAGTATCTTCAGGCAATTGTAGGCCTGAACGATATTGATCTGGAAGTTTCGGGCAAATTCGACGATGTCGAAGTCGAAGCTCTGCTTTTCGCCGCTGCCAACCGCGAGTTGGAAATAGCTGCCCAGCGCCCGGTATATTCTCCTCACTTCCTTTAGCTCCGGGAAGGATTGCTCAAACTGCCGTTCCAGGTTGATCCGGTCGCTATCGTTGTATAAAAGCACTGCGTATGCCTTTTTTCCATCCCGTCCGGCCCGCCCGGCTTCCTGAAAGTAAGCTTCCAGGCTGTCGGGCAGTTCTATATGCACGACCACCCGAACATCCGGTTTATCAATTCCCATGCCGAAGGCATTGGTGCTGACAATTATCCGCTTTTTGCCGGCCATCCAGGCATCTTGTTTTTTCGCTCGATCTTCGGCATTCAGGCCGGCGTGGTAAAAATCAGCGGCAATACCTTGCCGTTGCAGGTATCCGGCGATCTCCTTTGTACGGCGCCGGTTGCGCACATATACGATGCCCGAACCGGGCACCCGCCGGAAGATATCGGCCAGTTTTTTCAACTTGTCCTCTTCCACAAGCACAGAGTAGGAGAGGTTATTGCGCTCAAAGCTCTTTTGAAGGAGGTTCTCCTTTCGGAAGGCTAGTTTCTCCTGTATGTCTTTAACCACTTCAGGAGTTGCGGTTGCGGTAAGGGCCAAAATGGGCACCTCGGGCAAAAGCTCCCTTATTTCGGCTACCTGAAGGTAGGGCGGCCGGAAATCATAGCCCCATTGGGAGACGCAGTGGGCTTCGTCTACTGCCAGCAGGTTGACGTTCATCTTTTGAATGCGGGTTCTGGCCAACTCGGTAACCAGCCGTTCGGGGGACAGGTAGAGCAACTTGGTGTTGCCATAGACGCAGTTGTCCAATATGCGGTCAATATCCCGGGAGTGCATGCCGGAGTATACGGCTACCGCCGGAATATTTAGCTTCTGGAGGTTCTCTACCTGGTCTTTCATAAGGGCGATCAGCGGGGAGACGACGATGCAGATACCTTCCCGGCACAGGGCCGGCATCTGGTAGCAGATGGATTTGCCCCCGCCCGTAGGCATGAGAGCCAGCGTGTCTTTGCCGTCCAGCACAGACTGTATGATATCCGCCTGTAAAGGGCGGAAAGTGTCGTACCCCCAGTATTGTTTTAGTATATCTTTTGGTTGCTTGTCCAATGGCCTCGCTGTTTCATTGTTATTTTGCTAAATTGTTGGATTGCTAACCAGGCCTTGTTCATTCAGCCATCTAACAATTCAGCAATATAACCCTATAGCAATTGCCACTCAAATAATCGTCGACACTTTCTGCTGCAGCTTGTCTTCCCGGATCAGGATCTCCTCATCAGGATCTGTTATCAGGTGAGCCGCGAGGTCTCCGATCTGCGAACAGCCATAGGCCACGGAAGGTTGCAGTTCGGGAGTGCCGATGCCTTTTTCGAGGATATACTGAACGGCTGCTCTGATGGCCAAAGCAGCTTCCACCATTCCCAGGCTTTCCACCAGCATAGCGGCGGAAAGGATAGCCGCCATAGGGTTGGCAATATCCTGGCCGGTTGCCTGCGGATAAGAGCCGTGGATTGGTTCAAACAGAGAGGTATGCAGGCCGATGGAAGCCGAGGGTAGCAGGCCCATGGATCCGGCCAGCACGCTGGCCTCGTCGGAGAGGATATCGCCAAACATATTGGAAGTAAGCATCACATCAAATTGCTGTGGATTCTGGATCAGTTGCATGGCGGCGTTGTCCACAAACATGAGGCCGAGTTCCACCTTGGGATAATCGCCGGCCATTTCGGTTACTGTCTGGCGCCAGAGACGGGACGTTTCCATCACGTTGGCCTTGTCGACCAGCGTTACCTTACCCCGGCGGAGAAGGGCTTGTTCAAAAGCCAGTTTAGCGATGCGTTGTATTTCTTCGACCCGGTAAGTGCAGGTATCAAACGCCTGTTGGCCATCGGCTGAGCGGCCCTTTTCCCCAAAGTAGATCCCCCCGGTCAGTTCCCGGTAGATAACCAGGTCCACTCCTTTGATCCGCTCTTCGCGAAGAGGAGAGAGGTGGAGCAGCCGCTCGTACGTTGTGACCGGGCGGATGTTGGCGTAAAGGCCCAGTTCTTTGCGCAAGCGGAGCAACCCTTGTTCCGGCCGCACTTTGGCCTGGGGGTCGTTATCATATTTGGGGTCTCCGATGGCGCCGAAGAGGATAGCATCGGCTTTCAGGCAGGCTTCGACGGTGATATCAGGCAGCGGGTCGCCGGCCCGGTCGATCGCTATGGCGCCAACATCGGCGAAGCAATATTCGAAATATCCGCCAAAGCGCTCGGCCACGGCGTCCATTACCTTGATGGCTTGTTGAGTAACTTCCGGCCCGATGCCGTCGCCGGCCAGTACTGCGATCTTAGTCTTTTTAATAGCTGTCATGGGAGTATAATTTTAACTGTTTTTTTGTTCAAAGGCTTCGATCTTCTCCCGCATGTTCAGCAGGAAATCGATATCGTCGTATCCGTTGAGCATGCACGTTTTTTTATAGGGGTCAATATCAAAACCTTCGGATTGCCCGGTGGCCTGGATCGTAAAAAGCTGCGCTTCCAGATCGACGAGGAATGAAGCTTTGGGGTCTGCTTCGATAGCGGAAAAAATCGCCGCCAGGAAAGATTCGGAAACCTGCACCGGCAGCAAACCGTTGTTCAAGGCATTTCCCCGGAAAATATCGGCAAAAAAGCTGGATACCACAACCCGAAAGCCAAAATCGTACAGCGCCCAGGCGGCGTGTTCCCGGCTGGATCCGCAGCCGAAGTTTCTGCCGGCAACCAGGATCTGCCCCCCATAGATAGGGTTGTTGAGAATAAAATCCTGCCGGGGGCTGCCGTCGGCCCCATAGCGCCAGTCCCGAAACAGGTTATCACCAAACCCTTCACGGGTTGTCGCTTTGAGGAAGCGGGCAGGGATGATCTGGTCGGTGTCCACCTCTTCAATTGGCAATGGGATGGCCGCAGACTGCAGTTTCTTGAATTTTTCCATGGTTCTCTTCTAAACCTAAGTTTATTTTTGATTTCTCCTTTTCGATTTGTGGTGTTTGATTTTTCGGGGCCTTGCGGCCGTACCAAATCAAAAATCATGGGGCCTCTTGTAAGCCCTGTCTCACATCTACGATCTTGCCGGCTACTGCCGCCGCCGCGGCTGTAAGCGGGCTGGCGAGTATGGTGCGCGCGCCTGGCCCCTGCCGCCCCTCAAAGTTGCGGTTGGAGGTCGACACGCAATATTCGCCCTTCGGCACTTTATCCTCATTCATCCCCAGGCAGGCCGAACAGCCCGGTTCGCGGAAGTCGAATCCGGCTTCCCGAAATACCTGGTCCAGCCCTTCCGCTTTGGCCTGCTTTTCCACCTGTTTGGAGCCAGGGACGATCATAGCATAAACATTATTGGCTTTTTTCTTTCCTTTAACGAATGCTGCTGCCAGCCGCAGGTCTTCAATACGTGAATTGGTGCAACTTCCAATGAACACGTAATTGACAGCTCGGCCCACCAGCTTCTGGCCGGGCTGAAAGCCCATATAGTCCAGCGATTTCATAAAAGTCTGAGCATTGCCTTTCGAGGGCGGTTTGGGAATGGATTGGCTGACGCCCATGCCCATTCCCGGGTTGGTTCCGTAAGTGACCATGGGCTCGATATCTTCCGCCCGGAAGTGGTATTCGGTATCAAAGACAGCATCTTCATCAGAATATAGGGTTCGCCAGCGAGCCGCCGCTTCTTCAAAAGCCTTCCCCTGAGGAGCGAACTCCCGGCCCCGTACGTATTCAATCGCTTTCTCATCCGGTGCGATCAGGCCGCCGCGGGCGCCCATTTCGATACTCATGTTGCAGATGGTCATGCGAGCTTCCATAGACAGTGAATGGATGGCGGAGCCTGCGTATTCGACAAAATGGCCGGTGCCGCCGCTGGCGGAAAGCTGGGAAATGATATAGAGGATGATGTCTTTGCTGAGTACGCCCGCCGGCAATACCCCTTCGACGGTAATGCGCATGCGTTTGGGTTTCTTTTGCAACAAGCATTGGGTGGCCAGCACCTGTTCCACCTGGCTGGTTCCGATGCCAAAGGCGATACAGCCGAAAGCACCATGGGTGGAGGTATGGCTGTCTCCGCAGACGATGGTCATGCCCGGTTGGGTCAGGCCCAGTTCCGGCCCGATCACGTGAACGATACCCTGGTAAGGATGGCCCAGGCCATAGAGCCGCACGCCAAAAGCTTCACAGTTTTCAGTTAGTTTGTCTACCTGAAAACGGGAAAGAGCCTCCTGAATAGGGAGGTGCTGGTCGCGGGTGGGCACGTTGTGGTCTGCGGTGGCGATGGTCTTTTCGGGACGAAAAACGGGGATATTCCGTTGGCGCAAGCCGTCGAAAGCCTGTGGGCTGGTTACTTCATGAATGAAATGGCGGTCAATATAAAATACGTCCATGCCTCCTTCCACCGGATGCGCCACGTGGGCGTCCCATATCTTGTCAAATAATGTCTTGCCCATGTTGTGATTGATTAGTTGATGGGTTGATTGAGCTGGCTTCCTGCGGATTTTAAAAACTATTCCACTCAATTAACCGGCTACTACCTTCTGTACGGTTTGTTTAATGATCTGTTGCAAGTCATTATCCTCCACCTCTTTTTTCTGGTCGGCGACTTCCAGGAAGTGTGCATAGACTACATCCAGTTCATTTTTAGTCAGGTTGTAGCCTATGTTTTTGGCCCGGTAGGCGATAGCAGCTCTGCCGCTTCGCGCTGTCAGGACGATCTTGGAGTGGTCGACGCCCACTTCCAGGGGGTCGATGATCTCGTAGGTATCCCTTCGTTTAATCACCCCATCCTGATGGATACCGGAGGAGTGGGCAAACGCATTGGCGCCTACAATCGCCTTATTAGGCTGTACCGGCATGCCCATGCGTTCTGAAACCAGGCGGCTGGTGGGATAAATGAGTTTGGTGTCGATGTTGTTTTCAAGATTGAGGTAGGGGTGCTGGCGCATGATCATGACGACTTCTTCCAGGGAGGTATTGCCGGCCCGTTCGCCAATGCCGTTGATCGTACACTCAATTTGCCGGGCGCCGTTTTGAACACCGGCGATGGAATTGGCGGTGGCCAGCCCCAGGTCATTGTGGCAGTGGGTGGATAGGATGGCTTTATCAATGCCCTTTACATTTTCCTTAAGGAAACGGATCTTGGCGCCATACTCGTCGGGCAGGCAATATCCGGTTGTATCCGGGATGTTCAACACAGTGGCCCCGGCCTTGATCACGGCTTCCAGTACCCGAGCCAGGTATTCGTTATCGGTCCGGCCGGCGTCTTCAGCGTAGAACTCGATATCCTCCACGAAGCGTTTGGCGTAGGTTACGGCGGCCACCGCTCTTTCCAGTATCTTTTCCTGGTTGCTGCGCAGCTTATGAATGATATGCGAATCAGAAGTGCCGATACCGGTATGTATCCGAGGGCGCCGGGCTTTCTTAAGGGCTTCTGCCGCCACTTTGATGTCTTGCTCTACGGCCCGGGACAGGCCGCAGACAATAGGGTTCGAAACTGCCTGGCAGATGGCTTCAACCGATTGAAAATCCCCCGGGCTGGAAATCGGGAAGCCCGCTTCTATGATGTCTACTCCGAGCCGTTCCAGTTGTCGCGCTACTTCTACCTTCTGATCGGTGTTCAATTTGCATCCCGGCACCTGCTCGCCATCGCGCAGCGTAGTGTCAAAGATGTATACTTGCTTATCTGCCATGGCAATTGTATTTTTTATAAATAAGTGTAGCTTTGTTTATTTGAGTATTGTAAAACATAGCCGTCAAATATATCTGGATAGTGTATGGGGATAAAGTCAAATTCGCGGATTACTACAAGATGGCAAGAAGGGCCGGAGGCTTTTAAGTATTTGTTGGCTAGTAGTTTAGGTTAAATAGAATTACAATGCCCAAACAGAAAACAGATGATCTTATTCAGTTGGTTAGCTCTCTGACCAGGGCGGAAAAGCGGCATTTTCGCTTGTTTGTCCGTCGAAACCAGGCTTCCGATGACATTTTGTTCCTGAAGCTATTCGACTTTCTGGACAAACACCAGGAATACGACGAAGCATTGATCCTCAAAAAACTTCCCGGTATTAAAAAACGGCAATTGTCTAACCTCAAGGCTCATCTTTACAAACAGCTATTGGTTAGCCTCCGCCTGGTCAATGCCAGCCACAATGAGGATATTCAGCTACGGGAGATGATCGATTATGCCCGGGTATTATATAATAAAGGCTTATACCGCCAAAGCCTCGATATTCTGGATAAAGCCAAGGCCAAGGCGTATGAGGGCTTGTTTTACGCGCTGGCTCTCGAGATCGTCGAATTTGAAAAGCATATCGAAGGGCAGTATATCACCCGAAGTATTGAAGGGCGAGCGGATGAACTGGCCGCCGAAGCCCTGCACCTGCATGAGGTCATTGACAACATCAACCTGTTCTCTAATCTGGCGCTTCAGCTGTATGGCCTGTACCTTAAAATGGGGTATGCCCGCAATCAGAATGATCATGAACTGGTGAGGGACTTTTTCCAATCTAATCTGCCGGATATTGATTTTCAGCAACTGGACTTCTTCGGCAAGGTCTACTATTGCCAGGCTCATCTGTGGTACTACTTCATCACACAGGAGTTTCGTATGTGTTACCGCTATGCTCAGAAATGGGTTGAACTTTTTCGGGAAACACCTGAATTCATCAAATTGTATGCTCCCCTCTATCTTAAAGGTATACACAATCTGCTCAACGCCCTGTTCAACACCCTGCAGTACCAGAAATTCATCGACATACTGGAAGAACTGGAGCGTTTTCCCGAGCAGTACGATATCAGCCAGGTGAAGAACATTGAAGGCCTCTTCTACCTTTTTAAATATATACACACCATAAAGAAGCACTTTATGGAGGGTACTTTCACCGAAGGATTGAAACTCATCCCCGGGCTGGCCAAGATTATTGAGGAAGATACTTACAACTGGGATGACCACCGCATCCTGGTTTTTTATTACCGCATCGCCTGCCTGTATTTCGGCAGTGGCGACAACGAGTCGGCTATCGACTACCTCAACCTGATTATCAACCAGAAAAACCCGGATTATCGGGAGGATATACAGTGTTTTGCCCGCATCCTCAACCTGATCGCCCATTTTGAGCTGGGCAACGCCCAATTGGTTGAGTACCAGGTCAAGTCTGTGTACCGGTTCCTGGCCAAAATGGAAGACTTGCATGCCGTTCAGCAGGAGATCTTTCGATTCTTAAGGAGAATACCCCGGATACAGGAAGAAGGCCTGAAGCAGGAATTCATCAACCTCAAGAATAAGCTGGTTGAGCATGAAGACGACCCCTTTGAACGCCGGCCGTTCCTTTATCTGGATATTATTTCCTGGCTGGAGGCCAAAATCCAGGATAAACCGGTACAGGAGATTATCCGGCAAAAGTTCGAAATGAGGCAAATGCGCAAGAAGCCCCAATAATATTGGGCCGTAGCTGGATATTTAGATATACCCTCAATAGGGTAATTAAATAATTATTATGAAAAAAAACGCAATTATTAGGGCTGAAAAGTTGGCATTTCATCCTTAAAAAACTACTTTTGTCAAATAAGATAAAAAGTCCCATGAAGAACAGACGGCCTAAAAAGCGACACCTAACCATCCTCTTTGTTTCTCGTCCTTGTTCTTCATTACATATCAGTTTCCAGAAAAGCAATGCTTTAAATGCACTAAGAGTATCTAACTGATTTACTTTTATGCTTTAAGGCATTCTTGTTTGAATACCGTTTCAAACAATTCCCTGGGTGGCCTATGTGGCATCACCCTCCCTTGAATTTGTGGGCAGAATTCGTTTTCCAAACATACTATAATAGACGACGACCTAAACAAACCAAACCCCTTGTCGGCTTCCAATCTTTTGAAAGGCAGTCGATAAGAAAATAGCAACTGGACTTAATTCTTTTTTACATAACCTAATTCTTTTAAGCAAATTGTGATCTTATGGAAAGAACGAATTTTACTTTCGTTTCAACTCCCCATTGGCTCAAAGCACTGACCATGCTTTTTGTATTTGGCTTTTGGGGCACCCAGAAATCGTTCGCCCAGTGCGACAACGATACTTGGGCACCTGTGATCGTATATCCTTCCCAGGATATTAATGTGACGCTGGACGCTTGCGATCCAAGTTCAGCAACTGTATTTTTTGAAGTTACTGTAACTGATGACTGTAGCGGCGACATGGTTATCGACGATGGTGATGGCACTGTTGACGATGGCGTTGAGTTCACCGTAACAGTTGACCCAGTAGGCGGCTTTACCGGTGGTGTTGTCCTGCCTTCTCCAGGTGGCGACACCTTTATCGGTGTTTTCGGCCCTGGGATCTATCAGATCCTGATCGAAGCAACGGATGCTGCTGGCAATACCCGCCAGGAGGATTTCTTCGTTGTAGTGACTCAGGACGACCCGGTTCCAACCAACCTTTCCTGTATTTCTTCTCTTAACGTAACGCTGAACGCTGATTGCCAGCGCCTGGTTACGGCTAATATGGTATTGGATGGCGACTTCGGCTGTGCCGACCCGTCTGACTTCCTGGTGAACATCGTCAACGACGACGACCCGAGCAACGGCCCGGTCCTCGATGGTTGCGGTGAATTCATCTATGAAGTTACATACATCGGCGATGCCCCGGTTGGCGACCCACAGTCTCCAGGTGGCGGTACCGCCCCTGTGATCGACGGCTTTACGGGTGACTTTGCTCCGGGCAACTGGAACCAGACGACGACTCCTGAAGGCTGCATCAACTTCTCGGCGGATGAACTGGAAATGGGTACTTTGGACGATAATGACTTCGGCCAGG
>JAGQXQ010000175.1:2645-10639 GCA_020436535.1 Phaeodactylibacter sp. | reverse complement strand
TAAGGCTTATTACACCATGAACAAGATGGCGTTGTCACCTGCCATTCTTCCTTCAATCGGGACTATCCGCCCATAATTCTAACTCCCTTTTCGCTGGCTCCCAACCCATTGATCGAGTAGGTAAAACTCACCAAAAAATACCTCGACAGCACATTGACCCTTTCGTCCTCCACGTAGTTGAGCTCGGCCCGGCGGCTGATGCCCTGGTTCTGATTGAGCAGGTCGTAGGCGGCGAAGCGCACCTCGGCCTTATTTTTCATCAGTGACTTGGCCAGGTAGGCGTTCCAGCGGGCGATGTTTTGGTTGAAGCCGCTGGTGCGCCCCCGGTAGACGTCGTAGTCCAGGCTGTTATAGAAACTGAAACCCAGCGGAAAGTTGAGCTGCAGGCTGGCGTAGTAGGTTGGGTTGAAAACGTCAATGTCCTGGTTGTGGCCCTGCTGGATGGAGTAGCGGGCCTGGGTGTACTCCAGGCGCATACCGCCGGCGAGGTCGAACTTTTCCTTGAAGCGGTTTTCCAGCCTCAGGTCCATGGAGGCCATGCGCTGGTCGGTGCGGTTCTCCTGTCCGTTGATCTCGTTGAAGCTGCGGTTGTAGGTGAGGGCCGCTTCCAGATTGATGCGGCTCTTCAGTGGGCGGATAGGCGTGCTGAAGTTGGCGCTGTTGCGCAGGCGCCAGGCGTAGGGTGCATTGATTGGCTGGCTGGTGCGTACTAGTTTGTCGTCGATGGTGAAGGCCTGGCTGATAGGGTTGTCTGTGTAGTTGAAAGAAAGCGTATTGAAAAAGTTGGACAATACGGCGGCGTTGAAGGTGAAGTAGCGCAGACTCAGCTCGTTGGCGTATTCCGGGCGCAGGCTGGGATTGCCGATATAAATATTGAAGGGGTCGCTGTTGTCGGTGATAGGCTGCAGTTGCTGGACGCTGGGTTCCCGGACGAAGGTAGAATAGTTGAACTCCAACCGTTGGGATTGGTTGAACTCGTACTCCCAACGCAGGCTGGGCAGCAGGTTCCAGAAATCCTGGTGGATGGTGGTGTCGGCGCTGGCCAACCGGCCCTCGAGCTGAGCCCGCTGTAGGGCTACACCAGCCCATACCGAGTGTTTTTTGCCGTTGGTGAGAAAGCTGTTTTGGAGGCGGTGGTAGGTGTAATTGCTACCGAAAGCGTTGCTCAGGGCCGGGTTGAAAACGGACTGGCCATCGGCAAAATCAAAGGCTTCCTGTTGGAAATCCGACTGGTTGCGCTGAAAGGCGTAGTGCCATTCCAGGTAGCTGCGCTTGCTCAGGGGCTCGGAATAGGAAAGCTGCGCGCCAAAGACGGTGGATTCATCATCCCGTGTTTGTTCCTGCAGCAAGGTATCCACTGTATTTCCAAACCGGTTAACGGCGTCGACCCGCCGGGCCTGGCGCAGGTCCCGCCTTCCGAAGTTGGCGTCGGCGGTGAATAATCTGCCGGCTCGTCCCAAACGCTTTCGGTACAGCAGGCTGGTTTCGAAGTTCGACTGATGCCCGTTTGTCAAGTTATAACGGTTGCTGCTACTGCTGAGCTGGGTGTCGTTGTAGTTCTCGGACTGGCTGTTGCTTTCCAGCTCAGTGGTGGTGTAGGAGCCGTTGGCCCGGAATCGGAGGGCCTGGGTGGAGTCGATGTCCTGGTCGAGGCGCAGGTTCAGCCGTTCGTTATTGTTGAGGGTACGCTGATCGCTTTCCTCCTCAGTGATGAAGGAGCGGCCTTCCAGGAAGGTTTCCCGGCGCAGGTTGCGGGTGAGGTTGTTGTTGAATCGGTTGTATAACAGGCTGCTGGATAAGGCCGTCTTGTCGGTAAGGTCCTTGTTGAAATTGACGCCCCCTGCCTGAGAGCCGGCTATGCCGCTGTTACCGCCGATGTTGAGCGGTAGCCCCATCTCTCCCGGGTTGATCTCGATGCGCATGCTGCCACCGCTGCTGTGTCCTCTCATCATGCCCTGCAGGCCGCCCATGAAGTCGATGTAGTCATCCATGGAGAAGCCGGGCTCGTTGACGTTGTTGGCCATGCCCAGCAGGGAAAGTTGCTCCGTTGGTGTGAAGCGGTTGATGTTGCCCTTGCCTTTGTAGCGGCCCTGGCCGCCGTAGCCGGCGCTGATACGTCCGAAGTAGCCCTTCTTTTTATCCTCCTTCAGGCTGAGATTGATGGTCTTCTCCCGCTGGCCATCGTCTATGCCGGAAAATTCCGCCCGGTCTGACTTTTTGTCGAACACCTGCACTTTGTCGATGGCATCGGCAGGCAGATTCTGAGTAGCTAGCTTGGGGTCCTTGCCGAAGAACTCCTTGCCGTCTACCGTTACCCGTTCAACCTCCTCCCCCATAGCGCGGAGGCTGCCGTCGCGCCCGACCTCCACGCCGGGCAATTTTTTCAGGAGGTCTTCCACCACGGCATTGGGCTGGGTTTTAAAGGAGTCCGCATCAAACTCGATGGTGTCTTTACGGATGGCCATAGGAATGCGCTCTTCTTTGACGATCACTTCATCCAGCAGCTCAGAGCGGGGCTGCATGCGGATGGCGCCAAGGTCGATAGATGAGGAAGAATCCTTCTGTATTTCCACCAGCTGACTGTGATTGTCATAACCCAGAAAAGAAACCTGCAGCAGGTACCGCCCCTGGGAGACATTTTTAATAGTGAACTGCCCCTGCTCGCCGGTTAGGGCAAACTGTTGCAGTACGGAATCCCGTGCCCGCAGCAGCATGATGGTGGCGCTGGGCAGGGGTTCTTCCTGTTCGCCCAGCACCTGGCCGAAGATGGTGCTCCCCTGAGCCAGCAGGGGAGCATTGGAAAGTGAGAACACGATGATCCATCGGAAAAAAAGTGTCAGGTGATTTCGTAGAAAGGGCATATCGGGTGATTTTTCACCAAAGTTATCGGGAGGGGAGGGGGAAGTAGGTTAAGTAGGGTTGAAGTAAGGTTAATTATTGTTAATATCAGATAAGATGGGCTGCTCGCCTGCCAGAATGTAGACAGACTTAATTGACCAGTCTCACACTCTCAGCCGACCCGCCTAGTCCGGTTCATTTGTGTTCCATGCCAAAATCCTCTTCCCCCAATCGGGCAAGCTCACTTCTGCATCGATGCCTTCGCATTCGTTGAAGGCCGCAAAATCCTTCAAGCTGCTAGCCAGGGCTCTCCACAAGTGCCCCTGCTCCGCCTTTCCTTCTTCCCACACCAGGTTTTTGATCCAGAGTACTTTGCTCTTCCGCTCCGCTTTCAGGTCGATCTGGCCGACGAATTCCATTCCGCGCAGCAGGGGCAGGCTGAAGTAGCCCACTTTGCGTTTGTCCTTGGGCACATAACACTCCAGAGTATAGGCGAAGCCAAAGAGTTCGGCCAGACGTTTGCGCTGAATGATGAGGTTGTCAAAGGGAGAGAGGATGCGAATACGGCGCTCGCGGGGGATGGCACCCAGGGTTTCCAAAGCCGATGGAAAGGCGTAATAAGGCTGCGCCATCTCTTCTACGGCCAGCGCTATGAGTTCGCCGGCTTCCACCATCTGCATCAGTTGGCGGTTAATGTCCTTTGCGGAATTTTTGATGAGGTAGCCGATCTCATTAGCTTTGAGCAGGCCGTGGGCCCGGATATCCCGTTCAATCAGATGGCGGATGTATTCTTCCCGGTTGGGGCGGTGGGTATCTACCTGAGTTGGTAAAGCCCGTTCTGTCAGGTCATACACTTTCTGAAAGCCTTTGCGGCTCACCACCATCAGTTCACCTTCCATGAAGAGTTGGAAAAGGGTATGGCTGATCGCGGAGGCCGACCAGCCCTCTTTGTTATCGCCAAAGTAGAGCCTGGCGGAGTTTTTCTCGAAATCCCGGGACATCAGCGGCCCCTCTGCCCGGATGCGATCCAGGGCGTAAGCAATCAAATCCGGGTTCCGGTGGTGCCACATGCCATCACTGGCGCGGACTTCTTCCTGACGGGGGATCGTAAAGCGGTAATCGCGCATAGGCAGATAGGCGGCGGCGTGGGCCCAGTATTCGAAAACAGATTTTTCTTTTACCAGCTCGTGCAAGTGGTGAAGTTGATAGCCGTCCACCCGGCTCCAGAGCACGTGGTGGTGGGCCCGGTTTACAACGGAAAGAGTATCGATCTGGGCATAACTGATCTCTTCAATTGCGCTCAAAGCGCCCGCCTTACCTTTGAAGTTTCGGGCAGCGGTCAATTCCTGGCTGTGGATAGCCAGGGCGCGGGCTTGATGGAGGCTGATCGGGTGCATGGGCGGGTTGGTTGCTTTTTGAAGTTAAAGATAATCAATCCCATTCAACCTTTGAGGCTTCGGCAAATTCTTTGGTAGAGATGGCATACTGCCGCCGGATATCCGTGTCGTTGATATTGCCGGAATTGAGTTCGTAGGTGAGGTAATAAAAGTAATCATGCCCGTCGCGGTCGTTAGTAGTGCCGTGCCCGGATAGGTAGAGTATAAAAACATCTTCTGGCTTAGCAATAGCGGCAATTTCCTCCATGGCCCTGCGGATATTGGGCTTGGAAGGCCAGTCTTGCTGTGACTTGGCCGTGCTCAATATTCGGACCGACACCCGGGAGGGGTCGTCCAAAAGCAAGCTTTTCCCGGCTTCACGGACCGCGAGCGCAACCTTCTCTGCATCCAGGTCAGCAAAAGCAAGGTCAAACCCTTCGTCCGCATAGTTGGACGTTCCAATGCACAACGCGAAAAGTCGTGTGGAGTTGGTAAGGCCTTGTAAGGGTTTGGGGGCCGTATATTCCAGGCTCACCTTACGACTGTACAACCAGTCATCTTCATTCCAGGTGACCACCCCCAACGGCATGGGCTTACCTGCCGGAAAGAACGCAGCATACTTTCGCAGATCCACCGTCAATGTTCTTTGGCGGCCGGGATTGACATCATTTTCGATCTCCTTATCTCCTGCGTAGAGCGCGACTCTCCCGATACCTCCGTTGCGGGGGGTGAGCTGCACTTCCAGGGACTGCCCTCGCAAACTGATATTGGCTTTGGGGAACAGGTCGACTTGATCGAAGGCCCCTACATTACGTAAAGGTTCGGCAACGGCGCCAAGTACCTTTGCCAGCAAATTGGGTTCGTAGTAGCGTTCTTTCAGTTGATCCAGGGCGATGTTTTCGTATTCCTGCTGATAATTAACGATGTAGGAGAATGTATTCAAACCCATTGGCATTGCCATCAAACCGGCCGTCCGGGGTGGTAATGACGTACCCTTCGTCTTCTGAAAAAAGATAGATCGTAGCCGCAAGTTGATGGGTGCGCAGGTCCCATATCTTGTGCACAGCATCCATAGAACTGGAGATAGCAAATTGATCCTTTTTGAAAAAGGAGACATGAACTACTATGTCCTGATGCTGGCCCAGTAAGGTTCTTTTGTTATCTGCTCCAACCAGTACCACATTTCCTTCTATCCCTCCGAGAAGATATGCTGGCATCGGCGGAAACATCAACGGCGGCTATCCGGTATCCTGTTTTTATTTTCACACAATTCCCCCGCTGCTCGTCGAAAAGCAGGAAGTTGCTATCAAAGCCCAACCAGCGACGTTGTGGAAATAAAAGGGCCATATTGGAATTGGGGACGGCCAGATAGTGAACCAAGCCTTCCTTGCAGGGCAATTCCACTTTCTCTACATTTTGCGGAGAAAGGGATATGGGGCTATTTCCCGGCCTAAGCTCTTCCCGGCCGAGGTTTAGTTTGTACATTTTCTCGCTCGTCACCAGCAAAAACTCATTATCCTCTTTGCCAGCATAAATGAAAGGTTCCTTTTCCGATGGTGGAAGGAAATCAGCGAAGAACAAATGAGAAGGACGGCCGGCCTCCATATCCCAGACCCGCAGGGCGGTTTTAATATCATCTCTTATTATAAATCCCTGCTCATCCGCTTTGTAGTGAATAGAAGCGGTCATCAGCTTGGTCCCGCTTCGGTTGAAACCAGCGTTCACATAAAAATCACTTGTCTTTCCCTCCGAGAACAGATTTTTAAACTTTCCCTCCTCGAGGCTCCAGGTGTAGATTACGCCGCTCATGTCGGCAAAGGCCGCTACTCGTTTTTGGGCGTCCGTCTTTATTCCGAGCAACATCACACTGTTTTGGGGTGGCAGGTAGCGATGTTCCCCGGTGATCAGATTAGTGAGAATGACTTCATGCCGCTCGAAATCCTCGTTGATGGTCTTTACTTGCCTGGAATGCACCACATAAGTTCCCTTGGGAGATATTGTAATGAAACCAGGCTCTTGCACCCGGGAAGAAAAGAAGGAAACACCTTTAGGTTTTTGAAATTCGGCCAGCAGTTTCCAGTCTGCAGTTTTCCAAACCTGGGTCTTCCCTTTAATGTCATCGATGAGAATATAATGGCCATCTCCCGAGATAATAGCATTGGAAATGGTACCCGGATCAATTCGAATCGGTATGGGAACTTCTTTTTTCGCAGCAATATCCCACATTTTTATTGGCAGATCGGTTCCGCCAATTACCGGTAAGGCGTTAGCTCCGCCTTCCGCCCCTCCCTTCAGCCGTTCGTAGGTAGCAACGATATATTGGTAGTTTGGCAGGAAGGCCGAAGAGGCCATCTTGTTTTGCAATTTATCCGAAACAAAAAAGTCGGAATCTTCCCCCTTGCGCTTAATGACAAAGTTGCTGCTCCCTCTTTGCCATTTGCGGTAAGTATTCTCGATCGCCTGCTGTGGAAGTTCCGATTTCTTTCCTTCCCGAACCACTTTTCCCGAATAGGTATTCAGGGCTATGAAGTTTTGGTCGTCGACGCCAATGACCTGCCGGCCATCTTCGGAAAACCGGTCCAGGCGATAGAACTTACCACGATTTTCCGCTTTACGGGAGCTCAGGTTGAGGCTGCGCAGAAAGGTTCCGGTTTCGGCATCCCAAAGGATAAAAGTCGGCGGCCCGTTAGAGCCTCCCGAAGTAGCGATAAATTTTTCATCGGGACTGAAAATCACTCTGTTGATTTTTCCCAGATGCCCCTTTTGAATGGCCAGTTCGGGCTTTTGAGCCCAGGCGGGCAGGGGTATCGCCAGGCAAAATAAAAGGGACACACAAAGGAGCCATTGATGATTCATGATATTTCGGTATTTCTTTTTCCTTATTAGAATTTTGGGAATTCTATACAAATGTTCTAAAGGGGGGCATTCGGCATAGGCTACTTTGAATGAAGGAGGCTAAAATACAAAAAACGCGAACACAAGCCCTAGCCTTTGGAGAACTTCCCAAATATCTCTTTCATTATTCCCTTCACCAATTTTTTCATCTCCTCTTTTTTCCTGACACTTCAAACACATGTATTACCTCCCTGCCTTTTCGCAACTTGCCTTTGACGATCCGCATTTCGCCTTTCACGGCGTCCCGGGCCGAATAGATAGTGTCACCTTTTACATTGGCGCGGGTATACATCAGTTTGCCTTTATTTTCAGAAGCGAAATGGAACACACCCTTCAAATTCCCAAATAAACTGCTAATTTTAGGCATGGCCAATAAACCCGTTCTATTCCTCGCCTTCGCCAACGACCGGGTCGACAACGCCCGCTACCTGCGCAACCTGCCCAAAGAGCTGGACGGCCTGCGCAAGGCGCTGTATTTGGCCGAGCAGATGGGCTTGTGCGAAGTGGTAGAGCGGGCCAATGTCACCATTGATCAGATCGTCAATGTCTTTCAGGATCCGCGCTACCGGGACCGGGTGGCTATTTTTCATTATGGGGGGCATGCTAACGGCTACCAGCTATTACTGGAAACCCTCGACGATAACAACGTCAAAGCCGAAGCCGGCGGGCTCGTCCCTTTCTTTGCCCGGCAAAAAAGCCTGCAATTGGTTTTCCTCAACGGCTGTTCCTCACGGGCGCACGCAGTGGAACTGATCGAAGCGGGCATCCCGGCGGTGGTGGGTACGGCGGAGCCGATCAACGATGCCATCGCAACCCAATTGGCGGTCCGCTTCTACAAGGGCCTGGCCGGCGGCCTGCCCCTGCAACGAGCCTGGGCCGAAGCCG
>JAGQXQ010000175.1:0-2456 GCA_020436535.1 Phaeodactylibacter sp. | reverse complement strand
GCCGACATCCAGCCGCCGGAAGAACCCTTTCTGTTTTTCAAGCGATACGAACGCAAAGACGCGGCTGTTTTTTTCGGCCGCTCCTCCTATATCCGAGACTTGTACAACCGGGTTACCGACCCCGAAGCGCCGCCCCTTATCTTGTTGTACGGCCAGTCGGGGGTGGGTAAATCCTCTTTGCTGGACACCGGCCTGCGGCCCCGGCTGGAGCACGCCCATCAGGTCGTTTATATCCGCCGAAGGCCCGAATGGGGGCTTGCCGGCTCCCTGGAACGGGCCCTGGCGGAAGCTTTGCCGGTAGAAGGGCCGGCGGCATCCGCGCCACCGCCAACCCAATCGCCCGGGGAAAGCCCTTTAAGCCCGGCTTTGCAAGAACTGATCGGACAGCTGGATCAGAATCTGGAAGCGCTGGAAGGCAAAGCCGACCCGCGACACAAACCCTATCTGGAGCAGCTGAAAGCCATGCAGGAACACGGCGCCGGCATGTTGCGAGAACTGCAAAAAGAAGGCCTCAAAAGTGAAGAAGCCCAACGGGATCGCCGCCGGAAGCTGGCGGAGGCCGGAGATACTCAAACCATCCTGTATCGCTGGCTGCAGGCAGAAGCGGAGCTGGACCGGCCGTTGGTGATCATTTTGGACCAGGTGGAGGAAGTATTCACCCGCCCGTCTGATGATCCGGAAGAGCTGAATCGCTTTTTGAGCTTATTGCAAAGCGTATTTCAGCAGCCCGGCCTGCTGCCCCAGGGAAAACTGATGCTGGCCTACCGGAAGGAATACCAACCGGAGATCGAAAAGGGATGTAAGGCCTACGCTTTGCCGCGCTCTCAGGTGTTTCTGGAACGCCTGAAGCGGGAAGAGATCATTGAGGTCATTCAGGGGCTGGCCTTGACAGAACGCCTGCGCAATTGGTATCACTTGAGTGTGGAAGCGCACCTGCCGGGCATGGTGGCCGACGACCTGCTTTCAGACAGAGATTCGCCGGTAGCGCCCATCCTGCAGATCCTGGTGACGAAACTATGGAATAAAGCAAAAGCCATTAACCCCGCCGCTCCCGAATTTTCCGTTCAGCTTTACCAGGAATTAAAAGAAGACGGTATCCTGCTCGATGAATTCTTTGAAAAGCAGGTGGCCCAACTGGCACAGGCGATGCCTGAGGCGGTTACCTCCGGCCTGCTGCTGGACCTGCTCAACTACCACACCACCCCCCTGGGTACGGCCGACAGCCGCTCGCTGGAAGACATCCGGGTTTTCTACAATCACCGCCAGGAGGAGATGGACCGGATCATCCGCCGTTGCAAAGACCTCTACCTGCTCAGCGATGCCGGGGCTAAGGTCAGTTTGAGTCACGACACCCTGGCCCCGCTGGTGCAAAAAGCCTTTCGCGAATCGGATGCGCCCGGCCAGCGCGCCTACCGCATTCTGGACAACAAGATGCTTGATTTCGACCCGGACAACCTGGCTACAACGCTCGACCCCATTGATCTGGCATTGGTGGAAAAAGGAGAAAACGGTATGCGATTTTGGCAGCCGCGCGAACGCGAACTGGTGCGCCTGAGCCGCCTCCGCCGCGAGAAGGAAGAGCGGGCCCGGAGAATCCGTTGGATTATTTTCGGGATAGGGATGCTGGCCATTGCCGGGTTGGGCATCTTTTCTTTTTTCCAAAAACAGGAAGCAGATACCCAAAGGGCCAACGCATTTAAGGAGCGGGATAACGCGGTAAGACAGGAATACCTGGCAGATAGCAATCGGCAGGTAGCCGTATTCCAGGAATCGCTGGCGGTCAACAATCAGTTGCTGGCGGAATACCGGGCTTTTCAGGCAGACAGCAGTGGCCGCGTAGCCGAATCAGAAAGAGACAATGCCCTGTTGCAACAAAGCATTGCCCGCTCAGAGGCGCTGGCCAATAAGGCTCGTTTATTGCTGGCGAGCGATGATCCTGCCGCGCTGGCCACGGCGGTTCAGGCCTGGCAGGCCTTCCCTTCGGATGGAACCTACGGGGTTTTACTGGAAGCCTACCATCACTCCCCGGTTCCCAAAACAATGGCCGCTTTTGAGCAAAGGGTGGCCACCCTGGCCGGCTCCCCGGACCATCAATGGTTAGCGGCCGGCCTGGAGGATGGAAAAATCCAGTTATTGGATATACAGGGGAGGGCCATCCCCAATATGGAGCAGCACAATGCAAAAGTCAATGGCCTGGCTCTTTCCAATACCCACCTGGCCTCGGTCTCGGAAGACAGAGCATTGCTCATTTTCCGGCTAAGTAACCCGGTTCCAGTAGTTCGAGTAAAGCTGGAAGAACCTGGAGAGTCGGTTCACTTCTTTCCGGATGGAAAACGATTTTTGGTTCTGACAAAAGGCGGCCTGCTGGCCTTTTCGATTGACGGTAAACCACTCGACTCCAAAATCCCTCTTGCTTCCCCGCCAACAGCCATAGCCTTGTCCCCGGATGGGCGGTC
>JAGQXQ010000029.1 GCA_020436535.1 Phaeodactylibacter sp. | reverse complement strand
CGGCGCATGCGCCGGGGCTCTTTTTATCGGTAAATCGTCGTTACACCATAGTCGCCTATCGGTTCAGGACGATTTTCTGTGTCGTGTAAGCATCATTCGTGCGTACGGTCAGCAGGTATGTGCCATTGCTGAGGCTTTCACCGGCAAGGTTGAGCTGCTGGGTAGGAGCATCCAGGTTCAGGGTGCGGCTGAACACTTCCTGTCCGTAGAGGTTAGAAAGCGTGATCGTCGCCTTTTCAGCCGTCAGGTCACCGAATTCGATGAAGAGTTCCCCGCTGGTTGGGTTCGGGTAAGCTTTCAATTGAAGCGCTGAGATCGCAGTTCCTGCCGTAGTAGAGCCATTACCCGGGCGAGCGATTGCATCGGTGTGGGTAACAGAGCACAGTAAGGAGTTGTCGCAATCGTCATATACCCGGTAGTGATAAGTGACGCTAAAACCGCTGATGTTGGTCCCGATCAGATAAGCATGTACGGAAGAGCAGTTGTCGGTATAACCGGCAGCTACTCCGGCTGGGTCGGGAGCTGGCAGAGAGCCGGTTACGCCGGCGGGGCAGCCACCATTGGTGGGTGCGGGCGGCGTCAGGTCCTCTCCGCTGTAGTCCAGAATACAAATGGTGCGGTTGCCGGTGCAGGGATCCACAACAGAGAAGGCGTGGGAGACCGAGAACTGGCAGTAGTTGTTTATATTGGTTGAACCCACATAAGTAACGTTCGCGCCAGGGAAAGCAGCTTCCATGGTAGCCTGAGCTTCTGTTGAAGTGGGTACATCCGCCCAGCACTGCAGGCCGGTAACCGGCGCCGGGCAGGTGCCGGCAATCGGGCCGTCGCCATTGGCAGGGACCGTCCAGGAAACGGAGCAAAGCACGTTGTTGTCCTTGCCGCAATTGTCACCAACAGAGTAGTTATGGGTAACGGTGAATCCTTCGCAGTTGCTTCCGGATTGATTGACGCTCAGGACCTGTGCCCAAACCTGGCCGCAATTATCCGTATAAGCGGCGGCAACAAAGTCCGGGTCCGGAGTGGGTACATCGTCGAGCGAAGCAACTTCACCACCCGCCGGGCAGATGCCGGTAGGCGCTTCGTCGTCACCACCCGAATAGGAGATAGAGCAGGGCGTATAGTTGCCACAGTCATCATAGATCCGGTAATCATGCGTCACGGTGAAATCGCAGTTGTCTTCATCGAGGTCGACATTGGCAAGTACTCCAATGACAATACCGCAGTTGTCAGTATAATTGGCGTCGGCGAGGGCCTGGGCGTCCGGCTCGGGAACCTCACTCAGGCAAGTCAAGCCGGTCACGGAAGGCGGGCAGGTACCCATGGGCGCTTCCAGGTCGAAATCAACGCTGAAGGTCTTGGTGCACGAGTTGGTGGCACAGCCGTTGGGCGTAGTGGCTACATAGGTAACCGTAACGGAACCGCCACACTTGCCGGGAGCCGGCGGCGTGAAAAGGAAGTTGCCTGCGGTACCCGGGCAAGCTTCTACTACCTGAAATTCGTTCAGCCAATCCTGGTATTCCTGATTTACTTGAGCCTGCGTCAGGCAGGACGGCAATTCAGGGTCTTCCGGGCAGAACAGCACGGGAGGGAGTGTCTCCTTTACCGTGAAGGTGCGGGTACACGTGAACGGCTCGTAGCAGTCTATTTTATTACGGACCACAAAAGTAACGGTAGTAGAACCACCGCAGTAATTCGGGGCAGTGGGCGTACCCATAAATCCGCCTTCATCTTCGTTGACTTCGCAGTTTTGCTCTACCTGGAAAGTGCGCAGCCAGGCGGTAAAGGCTGCATCCACTTCAGCCTGAGTTACACAAGGCCCAAACATCATGTCGTCCGGGCAGACGGCAGAAGGTGGCGGCGGAACCTCTACTGTAAAAGAGGAGCTGCAATCATCACGGGGATTATCGCAATCGTAAAGAGTGACCGTCACCGTACCGCCGGTACACTTTTTAGGTGGCTTCAGGTCATCCAGGTCCTCGCTGATTTCACAGTCGTCATAGTCGAACTTGTGTTTCCATTTGGCAAAAGCCTTGTTAATGTCACTCTGCCAGGAGCATAACGGCATGACTACCGGGTCGGGGCATTCTTCACCGCTTCTGGCCTGAGCCTCCTGAGGTGCCAATAATCCAATGCAACAGATAGTCGCAAGGATTGTAATTCTAAGGATAATGTTGAAATGCTTCATGGTTCGATTGATCTGAATTATAGGATTTTATTTTTGATTAGTAGTTTGCTTAACTGTTCTTGTTCGTCTTCTTTTATTCACAAAGTCCGTTACCAGTAGCTGTTTTCCCAATCCTGTGAATTGGGAAATGTGGGTCAGAAAACCTGTATTTTCACTCAAGTAGGGGGGTATGGATAAAGTTTTGCGCGTTCATGGTCCTAGTTTTTAAGATTATCAAATAGATTTATTGGCTCATCGCCTTCTTCGTTACCGAATAGGGTATAATGGTTAAATCTGGCTTAGAGTGTGTTTAAATTTCGTTTTTGCCCTGGGCACCCCTTCGGGGCAGCCCGAAGTATGAAATTTGAACACACTCTTAACGCAGCAGCCACGCAGCGTGAGTATCTGTTACTGGAATTGTTGGAAGGTGTTTTGTACAGCTCCCAACTGGGTATGTAATGCCTCTGGAATTGCTTGTAGTCAAGCAGTTTTTTGCTCTCAAAATAGGGGGGAGCTGATATAAATCAGCTTTGAACACGCCTGGCAGACGAGTTCTGGACTTTATACGGTATGCCACAAATTAAGTTGCATTTTTTTACAACTTATATCATTTTTTTCGTAGCGAAGAATTTAACCGTATAAACTCAACCGAATTCAATATACTGTGCCTGGTGAAAACCATAGGTTTATTAAACAACGGGGAGGTATGAAATGAGGGGTAATGTACAGTAGTTTTTAAATTTACTTCCACTAATAAAATGGAGAACAAAGTAAGAAGGGTAATAACTACCTTGTTTCTGCATCAAATATAGAAGAAGTTATCAAGAATGGCAAAAAAAATAAAGTTAATTTTTTGTAATATTTCCTTTTAAGGAGTCTCCATCTGCTTTCCAGCGAAGGCTACTGCCAATACATCATTAAAGTAATCAGCGTAATGGACGGTAATGCCTTCCCGGAGATATTCGGGCAATTCTTCAAAGTCTTTTTGGTTATCCACGGGCAAAATGAGGTTGTTGATACCGACCCGACGGGCGGCGATGGTTTTTTCCTTCACTCCGCCAATGGGCAGCACTTTTCCGGTCAGGGTCAATTCTCCGGTCATGGCCAGGCCGCTTCGGATAGCCCGGCCGGTAGCCAGGGAGTAAAGCGCCAGGGCCATAGTGACGCCGGCCGATGGGCCATCTTTGGGCGTAGCGCCGGCGGGCACATGCAGGTGTATGGAATGATTGTCGAAAAAATCATGGTGCGTTTCCATGTCGGCCACTTTGGAACGGACATAGCTGTAGGCGATCTCTGAAGATTCGCGCATCACATCTCCTAACTGCCCAGTTTGTTTAAAGCTTGGATTTTTGGTACGGATACCATTGGCTTCGATATAAAGGGTGGCGCCCCCCATTGAGGTGTAAGCGAGCCCTAAAGCGACTCCCGGGATAGGCTTGTTGTACAATTTTTCGGTGTTGAAAATGGGTTTGCCCAACAGGCCTTCAATGTCTTCTTTATCAACATGGAATTTCACTTCTTCATCCTCTGCCAGTTTCAAGGTTGCCTTGCGGATGATCTTTCGGATGTGTTTTTCCAGGTTGCGCACTCCGGCTTCGCGGGCGTAATTTTCGATAATTTCCCTAATGGCCTCATCAGTGATCTGGATCTCTTCCGCTCCGAATCCGTGCTCCTTTAGCTGCTTGGGAAGGAGGTACTGTTTGGCGATCTGGACTTTTTCGTCTGCGATATAGCCGGCCAGGCGGATCACCTCCATGCGGTCGAGCAGAGGGCTGGGAATGGTGTCCAGTTGGTTGGCAGTTGTAATAAATAGCACGTTGGACAGGTCATATGGGATATCCAGGTAGTGGTCCAGAAAACTGGAGTTTTGCTCGGGGTCCAGCACTTCGAGCAGGGCCGAAGCCGGGTCGCCCTGGAAGCTGGCGCCGATCTTGTCGATCTCGTCCAGCATGATAACCGGGTTAGAGGCGCCCAGCCGCTTGAGGGCTTGAATGAGCTTACCCGGCATAGCGCCGATGTAAGTTCGGCGGTGGCCTTTGATCTCAGCTTCATCGCGCATGCCGCCTAGTGAAAAGCGGAAGAATTCCCGCCCCAATGCGTTGGCGACGGACCGGCCAACAGAGGTCTTGCCTACTCCCGGAGGGCCGGCCAGGCAAATGATGGAGCCGCTGACCGCGCCCCTTTTGATGATCGTACTGAGGAATTCGAGGATCCGTTCTTTGACTTCTTCCAGTCCATAGTGGTCATGGTCCAGAATAGCCCTGGCTTTTTGGATGTCGTGATTGTCCTCGGAATAGTGGCCCCAGGGAAGGTCGGCAATCGTTTCCAGATAAGTACGGGTGACATTAAATTCCGGAGATTGTATATTGAGTGTGCGGAGTTTGTCGAGTTCCTGTTCTACCGTTTTCAGGGCTTCTTCCGGAAGTACTTTCTCCGCCAGCTTTTTTTCAATCTTCTCGATCTCTGTTTGGCCTTCCTCTTTTTCCATGCCGAGCTCCTTTTTGATTGCTTTTAGTTGCTCGCGAAGGAAGAATTCTTTTTGTTGGTTGTTGACTTTCTCATCGATTTGCTTGCTGATGCGCTGTTGTATTCTGGCGATTTGGAGTTCTTCTTTGATCATCAGGAGCAGTAGTTTTGCCCGGTCTTCAAGTTTGAAGGCCTCCAGTAATTCCTGCAGTTGCTGGCTATCAGAAGACAACAGGTTGCTGATGACGTCCATTGTCAGGCCCGGCGCCTCGTAGTTGAGTTGAGAAACCACCATGTTGACCTGCTCCTGGAAAAGTGGATTGAGCTTGAGCAATTCTTTGATCTCTGTACTGATCGCCATCATGTAGGCCTTAAGGCTGGCGTTTGGCTTTTCTTTGGGTTCGTTATAGTATTCCACTGCCCAACGCAGCTTTGGCTTGACCAGCAAGGCCCGTTTTTTCTGGAAACGAGTTACTCCCCGCCCCAGAACCTGCACTGTATTGGGGGCGATCGGTTGCAGGCGGAATACCTGGAAAAGGGAGCCTACATCGTATAGGTCAGACTCCGTGTAATCTGCTTCATTGAACTCTTGAGCGAATACCAGGCCGATATACCCTTCTTCTTCTTCAATGGCTTGTTTCAGCGCCTCCAATTGTTCTTTGCCCGAAAAGGTAATGGGAAGGGCAATCCCTGGAAAAACAGGCCGCTGCAGAAGCGGGAGTATAGTGAGCGTTTTGGGGAGGACATTGTCCATCGCCTGAAGGTGTTTTTCCTCAGTTCCTAATTGAATATCTCCATCGTCAGATATGGATTCCAGTTTTTCTTCCTTCATTTTGTTTTCTATCATTATCTTGGTTTTCGGTGATCGTACTGATTTTTGCGAAAGGGGCATATCGCTGTCACTAGTATCATAACACGCAAGCAGAGTGCCAATGTTTTACAAATGACAGTATGTCTGGTTAAAAAGAGGGGGTGTGTCGGAATGGCAGGGAATGGCAGGCCGCGAGGTGAAGGAAAGGGTGGCGGTGTTTCCTCATTACATGATAAAAAATAGTTACAATAAATAACCATTTACCGATGACTTCTCCTCTCTTTTTCATTGCCCTGCTGCCCGATGAGGTTATCCAAAAGGAGGTGACTCAATTTAAGGAATACGCAGCGAAGCATTTTCGCAGCTCGCGGGCGTTGCGCTCTCCCCCTCATATCACATTGATCCCGCCTTTTAAATGGCCGGAAGAAAGGGTAGGGGAGTTGTACGCTGTTTTGGAGCCCTTTGCAGCGGAAGAATACCCTTTTCAACTGGGCCTGGACAACTTCAACAGTTTTGCTCCCCGGGTAATTTTCGTGGATGTGGAAAAAAAAGCAGAACTCTATGGGTTGCAAAGCCGTCTGGAAGCCTACCTTGAAGTGCGCCTGGATTTGAAAAACAAAAGTCACCATGCCTATCACCCGCACATGACGGTCGCTTTTAAGGACTTGCGCCGGAGCGTTTTTCCGGAGGCCTGGGTCTACTTTTCAAAACTGAAATACAAACGGGCCATCGAGGTGAATGCAGTGGCCCTGCTGCAGCATAGTGGCGCGAGATGGGAAGTGCTTCATGAATTTGTGTTTGAAGAGATGGGAAAGGGGTTTTGAAGTGGAACTGAACCAAAAAAGGGTTTGCTTGTTCGAAATTAGCAGGTTTGGAGTCGAATACCGAACAACGAATATGAGCAGATAAGTAAGTGAGTGCTTTGAAAAAACAATATAATCATTTCACCCTGAGCTTGTCGAATTCACCCTGAGCTTGTCGAATTTACCCT
>JAGQXQ010000658.1 GCA_020436535.1 Phaeodactylibacter sp. | reverse complement strand
AGGGCTCTCAATTTTCGTTATTTTTACTGTTCACCAGATTAAATAAGCACCGATCAATGCTCAGCACAAAAGCCGGCCTATTTTTCATTTTCATTCTTTGGCCCTCCTTGATGGTTACTTCCTGCAACAACACCAGCCGGCAAAGCCGGGCCGCCACTGCCCGGGAAGGCTACTTCACCAGCGAAGACAACATCCAGCTCTATTACCAGATCACCGGGCAGGGGGCCGATACCCTCGTTATTATCCACGGCGGCCCGGGCATGGACAGTGAGTATATGATAGCCGATTTTGAACCCCTCGCCCAAAAGTACAAGTTGTTGTTTTACGACCAACGGGGAGGAGGCCGGTCTACCCTCCCTAAGGATACCTCTCAGCTGCACATGACCCAACACATAACCGACCTGGAAGCCTTGCGGACGCACTTCGGTTTCGAGAAAATGACGCTGGTCGCCCATTCTTTCGGCCCGGCCCTGGCAGCCCGTTACGCCATTACTCATCCCGGGCGGGTAGCGCGTATGGTATTCATCGGCCCGATCCCTCCTATTCGGGAAAACTTCTGGGAGCGTTTTGGGGACGCAGTCAACCGGCGGCTGACACCTGCTGAACAGAAAGAACTAAGCATACAGTATAACGCGATGATCGAAGGCCCCAACACCAAAGAAGCCTGCCGCAAATTCTGGAATATCGCCCTGAAGCCTCGCCTGGCCGCTGGCCGGAAGGTATCCATCATCAAGGGAGACTGCTGCGCCGCCTCGCCGGAGGCTATCCGTTACGGCATGGACATCACCAACTCCGTCACGATCAACTCGATGGGCAATTGGGATTATCATCGGGAACTGCCCCTGGTTACCGCACCAACCCTCATCCTGCATGGTGAAGAGGAGGCCATCCCCATGGACATGGCGGAGGAATGGGTAAAGGCCATGCCCCATGCGCAGCTCATCAAAGTGCCCAGGGCAGCGCATTTCCCCTATGTAGAGCGCCCGGATATGGTCTGGCCGGCTATCAATGCGTTTCTGGAGAAGGAATAACAAGCCTCCGGCGAGAGTTAACAAACCGGCCCCTTACTCATACTCTTAGCATTTTACATTCCTCCTCCCCAGTAAAGCTGCACGCCCTGCACCACCGCCAGCACCAGAAACAGGCCGCTGAGGAAGTAATTCAGGTTGCGGGCGAGATAGTTGGCACGTTTGAGAATGAACTGTGCGAAGTTGGCGTAAGCCGCCAGCATGGTGAAGGCCCCCAAAGTGATCCCACTGACAAAGAAGAGATGCAAGGGGGGGGACAATCCGATCAACCCCTCTGACTTCAGCACGGCGCCCATGGTGAAAAAGTAAGGGATATTGAGGGCGTTCATACCGGCAACAGCGGCGCCTAGTAATAAGGGGCGCCCCTTGCGCGGGCTGGCTTTCACCTCTTGGCTGCGTAGCGCCTGGTAGAAAAAAAAGAAGGCCAGCGCCAGGAAGATGGCGACCGAAACTGCCCGTATATAAGTGAATATTTCGGGGTGCAGGCTGAGGTAACCAGCAAAGGCCACGGCGATGTAAGCTTGCAGAAATATGGTCGCAGAGGCGCCTGCACTGTAACGCAGCCCGGCGCCCATTCCCTGCTTAATACTGACACTGACGGAAGTCATATTTACCATACCTGGCAGGGCAATACCTACTGTAGTTAACAGGAAACCCCAAAAAAGAGGGCTGAAGTAATTCATCATAGATTATAGTTATGGATTTTTTCGGGACTGAACTAAGAGTCTCGAAAGTAGCCGGTTAACTGACTTCGTCGAATCTTCGGTTTCGCTCTGGCCGCACCAGCGCCTCCTTTCGCCCCTAATCTATACGCTTTAAATCGCAGCGCATAAAAGCGGTTGCCCAGCTCCCGCGAAGGCTCATCGAAAAGAAACAATACAAAAGCCGTCCCCTGTCCGTCCTTGTGCAGGGCCAGCACCTCGCAGTGGTTCCAATCGGCAAAGCCGGCTTTAGGGTGAAAGAAATATTGCATACCCCAATCAGCATTGAAAAACCCGGATAATAATTCAGGGGCCACCTCCCGTCCGGCGATGAGGTAATCCTCATCGTTGGTGGCCAGGTGCATCACCAGGCGAGAGGCCTCTACATGGGGCACGTCGGCAGAAGGAGCGCCCGGTTCATAGGGCCGAATGATATACCGGATCTCAATCCTCTCCTTTCGGGAGCGAATCGCATAATCGTAGGCTTGGAAAGCTTTTTTCCGCACCGGAACCTGCTTGTAACGCGCTTCAACCGGTTCCATCCATTCAATGCCTGCCTGGTCCAGAATTTGCACAAAATCCTCACTTAGCTTGATCTGTGCCTGAATAGGGCAGACGAAGGCGAAGAGGAGGGAAAGTGAAAACATTCGATAAGACATAGTAGAATTAAATAAATATTAAGGTCAAAATTTTAGAGCTTGTTCGAATTTAATCAAATGTTAGAATTATTAGGCGCCTCCATTACGTAATGAATTTAAGGCTTTAGATTAAATACGATTAAAATGAAAACGATCAAGTATCTAACTGCAGCCTTTTTTCGCAGCAGCAACTTTCATATACGACTGTTTTTCAACACTTTGCAAACATGGTCCACTCTATTTTGTTTTATAATAAATAAGTTGCTAAAAATAAAAATAGAATAAGGATGAAGACTATCAGATATTTCACAATCGCCTTGGCGAGCTTTTTGTTCGTAGCCTGCCAGCAAACACCGAAAGAAGAAGCCCTCCAGGAGAACAATTACCGGTTTGAAGGCCTCACCGTTTCTGATGAGGTCACCATACTAACAAATTACTCTTCCAATACCTTGCTTTCCATACAGCTGGCAGACATTGCTATACAGGACGCGACATCAGAGAAGGTACGTGCACTGGCGACTAAGATAGCGAAAGACCACCGCCAATTGTTCGGGGAATTAGAAAGGCTGGCGGCTAATTTCAATATGGTATTGCCTGCGAAATTGTCGGAAGAACAAATGGAAACAGTGGACATGTTAAAGTCCAAAAGCGGAGCAGCCTTTGACCGGGCTTACATCGATATGGTAATCGCTTACCACGATGCATTTTCTGACAAGATGGAGGCTATTATGAAAGAAACCTCCTACGAGGGTATGCTGGACTTCGCCCGGTTGGCCGACTCTTACCATTATGTTCATACCAATGAGGCGAAGAAGCTGAAGATGGAAATGGAGGCTTAGTACTCTGTAAAATAAATA
>JAGQXQ010000657.1 GCA_020436535.1 Phaeodactylibacter sp. | reverse complement strand
CGAAAACGGCTATCTTTTCTTCTACCTTAAGCTCCACCAGTTCCTGGAAAAATTTGGTCTTTATGCCGTAGCGCTCCACCACTTTTTCCAGGGTAGCCCGGTATTTAGCCACCCCGAAGATGATGGTGCCGGCAGTGGCGAACATGACTTCCACCTTATTCTGAAGACCATGCTTGCGAACATAATCGGCGGTCAGGTACATGATCTTCTGGGGCGCGCCTCCGCATTTGATAGGTGTGGAAGGAGCCGTGAAGACCGCCCGGCCTTCCTTAAGGTTCTGGAGGGCATCCCAGGTGGAATTTACAGTATCGTAAGAATAATTGCTACAGACACCGGAACCGGCCCTGGACAGCCCCTCTTTGAGGCCCGGAATTTTATCCCAATCGATTTGAATACCCGGGGCTACGATCAGATAGTCATAGGTATGTTGCTCCCCACTCCGCAGGGTGACGGCATTCTTTTCCGGCTGGAAGGATTCAACATAGTCCTTGATCCAGGTAGCGCCGGCAGGAATAAAATCAGCCTCATTCTTTTCGGAGATCTCCCGGGGGAAAACGCCGGCGCCAACCAGCGTCCAGATTGGCTGATAGTAATGCTTTTCACTTGGCTCAATGATGGTGACCTCGAGGGCATTGGGTTTGTTGCGTAACAAAGCGGCAATGGTGATACCGGCCGTGCCGCCACCGACGATCAGTACTTGATGGTGTGCCATTTTCTATTGTTTTTTGTTGTTTTGCAAATCTTTTTCTATCACTTCATTACAGAGCTTTCCGAAGTTGCGGGCAAAGGAAAGCAGAAATCCGAGGGATTTCTGTATCTCCGGGTCCCGCATAGCGCCCAGCAGTTTGAAAATACCCGCTCTATGAGGAGGGTCCATCCGGCATTGGGTAAGAGCGCCACTGACCACAGAAAGTACATCCAGGGTTTTGGGGTTGAACAAGTCACTGCGGAGCAAGGCGTCGAATTCGTCAGAATCGACGAGGTCGGCAGTTCGCTTCGCCACGGTCATGCCTTTCTTGGACAAGGCGGCCAGATCGATCCCGTTGCCTGCCGTTTGCCGGTAGCCTTCATCCAGGATGTCGACCCCCATGGCCATAATGCCGGGCGCCTGGCCCAGCAGGTTCAGCAGGCCCTTCAGTTGCTCTATCATACCGGGGGCGGTCAGCTTTTCAACCAACTCCAGCGTAGCGCCCAGGCGTTGATCAATGTCGATACCACGAGCCGCCGCCGTTCGGTAGCCTTCATCGGCCATATCCGCCACCATACTAGCGATGCCAGGCGCCTCATCGGCCAGTTTCAGCAGGCTGTTGAGTTTGTCCATCATCTCAGGGGCGGTCAGTTTCTCCGCCAGCGCCAGAGCGGCGCCCAGGCGTTGTTCGATATCAATACCACGTTCGGCTGCGCTACGGTAACCTTCATCGACGGTATCAACCGCTATACTGACAAGGCCCGGCCCGCTTTCCAGCAAGGTGCTCAACCGTTCTACTCCCTTCTCCAGGGTATCGATGCGCTGCAAAAGATGATCAAGGGCCTCAAGGGTCTTTTCACTGGATAGCCGTTCCTGCAGCTTTTGCCCGGCTTCAGTCTCCGTCCAGTCCGGATTGCCATTAACCTTCATTGTTTTCTGTTTGTTTATGAAAATTTCCGATATTCATAGTCCGCACGGGATAAAATATTAATTCCCTTAACATTCTAACCCACGTTATCTATAACATTGAGAAAGCGCCTTTATCCATTGTAGGATTATTGAAAGGGAGGCTTTCCGATAGATCCACGCTCAAATACAAAAATATGAAATTATATTCATGTTTTCAAGCAATAGCCCGCCTACTTAAGCGCACCCGTCTCTTATTGGGTTTTTATTGATCCGTTTTGGAACCGCCCTCGGGAAGCTTGTTTTTTTCCTTTCGGAACATTTTTTTGAAACGCAGTCGCTGTCGGTAGGGAAATACGTCGAAGATCTCGCCGGCGCGCAGCCGCTCCTGCACTTTGCGCCAGAAGGTAACATCGTAAAGATCCCCGTGTAGCTTGTAGAAGAGCTCCCGAATGTCTTGCCGCCCAATGAGGAATCGAGGAAATTCTTCGGGAAAAACATCATTGGAACCGACGGAGTACCAGGGTTCGGAAGAAAGTTCGTCGTAGTAATCGCGGGGCTCGGGAATGCGGCGAAAGTTGTAATCCGTCAGAAAGCCAATCTCGTCATAATCGTAGAAAACGACCCGCTTGAGTCGGGTGACGCCAAAGTTCTTGAGCAGCATATCGCCGGGGAAGATGTTTACTGCCGCCAGCTGCTTGATGGCCTTGCCGTACTCGTTGATCACTTCCTCTGCCTGCTCCGGGCTGGCAGTTTCCAGGTAGAGGTTGAGCGGGATCATCTTCTTCTCAATGTACAGGTGTTTGATCTTTACCATATCCTCTTCCAAGGCCACCTTTGACGGAGCTTCTTTCAGCAACTCCTCCAGCAATTCCGGGGATATTCGCTCCCGGGAGAAAGTAAAGTTTTCAAACATGTGGCTGTCCGCCATGCGGCCCACCCGGTCGTGAAAGAAAACCACCTCATACTTCTCCTTGACCTCCCGCTCTGTCACCTTTTTGGGAGCCGCAAAATGATCTTTAATGACCTTAAAGACCATATTGTAAGAATTGAGCGTAAATACGGACATGACCATACCCTTGATACCGGGAGCGATGACGAACTCATCGTACGAACGATCCATATGGCGCAGGAAATCCCGGTAGAGAACCGTTTTTCCGTGTTTTTCGAAGCCTATAGAATTATACAGTTCGCCCATGCTCTTGGTTGGAAGGATGGACAGCAGGAAATCCACCATCTCGCTCACGATATCCACATCCACCAGAAAGTAAGAGCGGTTGTAGCTGAAGATGGAACTCACTTCGTTGTACTCCAGGAGCACGGCATCTACATAGATGCCGTTTTCCTCGTGCAGCAGAGGCATGATGAAGGGAAAGATCCGGTCTTCCAAATGCAGGCGCCCGACGATATAAGCTCCTTTATTTCGGAAGAATATAGACTTGAGCATTTCCAGGCGAGCGTTGCGTGGTAAAGAATCTCTGCCTTCAAAAATCTTCTTATTGAGTAGCGTGGTGATATAACCAATATCCCGCTCCATATCTTCCCAGGGGGCGTCGAAAGTATAGAAGGAAAACAGCTGCCGGACCACATGCTCAATGGGCTTGACCAGAAAAAAGGTTTGATAGATGGGCACTGTAGAGCGGAACTCCCGATAGGTACCGGTGGCGTGGACAAACATGAGGTCCTCATCCACGCTCAGGCCTTTGTGGCTGTGGCGGAAAACTGAATTATAAAAGGTTTCCGCAATATTCCGGGTATTGAAATTGATAACTTCGTCCAGATAGTTCTCTTTGATTCGCTTCCAGGTGTTGCGGTCGCTGGCGCGGTTACCCAGGAAAGCCAGCACCTTTTCGGTTGTCCTTCCCACCTGATTACGGTAAAGAGTAAGGCGTTCCCGCGAATCCGCCTGAATACCGTGCCAGTCGCGATTTTCAAACCGGATCTGCGCCCGCTTGGTAATCCGTTTGTATTGGTGATAGTACTTCAAGTAGGCGCCCATTACAAGATGAGCGGCATCGTAAGGCAATAGTTTTTCAAACATATTTCATCATTGATTGACGGAATGAAAGCAGTCCTTCACAACAAGGATACACGCCCTTCTTCGCAGCATTCGTCCAGGTAAAAATACACGAATGCCTCCCGAATCTCCTACCCTCCTACGATTATCTTTTCAAGCACATCTCCTACCAGATAAGCCACTCCGGCGGCGATAGCCCCGAGCACCAGGGTTTCCAGGATACCCTTCCAGTGAGAAGTCTCTGTCACATAGGTTTTTAGCCAGCCAACAGCGGCAAAGGCCAGTCCGGTAAACAGGCAGGTGGCCAGGAACAGGTCGCCGCTAAAACCGAATATAAAATCCCAGAGATAAAGTGCCAGGGGAACAAACCCCACCAGCAGGAAGGCCAGATAGGTCACTGCTCCGATCTTCAATGGAGAACGCTTCTGTTCCATCATGCCCAACTCATCCTTCATCATTTCGTCTACCCATCGGTCTTTATCCGAACAAATTATTTCAACTACTTTTTCCAGTAGTACCCCCTGAAAGCCTTTCTGGCGATAGATATCCCGGATTTCTTCGCGTTCTGCTTCCGGCAGGTGCTTTACTTCCCACTCCTCGATCTTTTTGTGTTTTTCGTAATTGGCCTGCTCTGATTTAGAGGACAGATACGCGCCGACCGACATGGAGAATCCATCGGCCAGCAAGTTGGCGAACCCCAGAATGAGAATGACCGAGCTGTCCAGGCTGGCTCCGACCGCCCCCGCCACTACCGCAAAGGTGGTCACACTGCCATCGATACCCCCGTAGACGAACTCTCCGAGATAGTCCTGGTAGCGGCTGAAGAAAGAATTATCACCGTGCAAGCGTGCTTCTCGATGTTCCATAATTATTTGTGTTCATGCTCATGTTCGCCTTCTTCTTCGTGAGAATCGCCTTCTTCTTTTTCATGTGATGAAGACTCCTCCCCTCCCTGCATTTCTTCAGCGCCCTCTTTCTGGCCAGAGAGGGCCATAAACCAATTGGTGAGCAACGCT
>JAGQXQ010000656.1 GCA_020436535.1 Phaeodactylibacter sp. | reverse complement strand
ATTATGCAATTTCAGTCCAGATAAATGCAATATTTGTCCAGATGGCCCTGAGGCCTTTTACCTACCTTGAGCGTAATAAAAGGATGGTGAATGAGTATTCCAATTCAACCACTTATCCCGATTATCTTTCTCGTTACCCGATATATTCCCCCCATTACTGTTGGCCTATGGTAAGCCGCCAGCGGAGCACTTACTTTTGATCCATCGAAGAGGATCAGGATCTGGCTGGCGGCCCGGGCATCCCGGTGACTAGAATGAGCCAGGCCTTGTCCCACCCTTTGGAAGGGTAATAAACACTCCTTCTCTAATCCATAAAACGATGAACACCATGAAAAACACGAGCAAAACATCCAGGGGCCGCCGCCGCTTGCCTGCCGCCTTACCATCCGCCTGCCCCCGGAAAGAAGAGAGGCGCCAGATCATAACAGATGTCGCGGAAATTTAGAAAACCTTTAACCCAGGTTCGGGAGGTAGGGCCCTGCTGTTGTTCGCTGTTCGGAGTTCGTTCCTCAGGCAAGCGCACTGCGAATACCGAACTGCGGTAGCCGCATGGATTTGTTCGCCTTCATTCAAGTTGCAGGAGCAGCCAGGATCGGTTGTACAAGGGGCTCAACGCCTGAAGCTCAGGTTTCAAAGCGGCCCTTGCCTGCCAGTGGAGCGCATTGCTCTGCTTCAATTTCGCAAGCCGTTTAACGGTTAAGGTGAAGTTGAGTAAAGATTCACTTTGCGCTTCGGATACTTGCCGGTTGCGCCGTAGGTACCGTTCAAAAGCCTCCGCCTGGGAAAGGGTCAACTCAAAGTAGCCGTCGTCTTCCCGGAAGGCTTCGAAGTACACCTTGAGCAGCAACACCCGCGCCTGTATCTGGTAATACACGTTTAAAAATTCAACCTTCTGCAGCAGGTCGATCGTGGCGGCCGGCTGTTGCTCGGCGTACAGCCACAGAGCGGTGGCCAACGACTGGGCGTCTTTTTGGGCCCTTGGTTCCAGAAACGGCGCATATTGATCGATAAATTGCCGGCACCATGTAGCTTCCCCCGCCCGTAGTGCGATGTTGACCACATTGATGTAGACCATGTCGTTGAGAATCTCGTATTCCAAAAACAAACGCCCGGCGAGCCCGAATTGGTAAAGCTCCAGGCTTTCCCTTAAAAAATCCTCCTTCCCCTGATTGCCCTGCCGAATGGCATAGTTGATCAGGCTCTCCAGCATGTGCTGCTGCTGCCGCCGGGTGAATTGATGCAGGTGCTCCAGCATCAAGCCCTTCAACTGGAAGTAGGCCGTAACCTCTCCTTTTTCCAGTAAATTCAACATCTCCAGATAGGCGCCGGCAATGGAGCGCTCCGCCGGAAAGCGAGTGGCGGCTTCCCTGATTTCCGATAGCAGCCAGATGTCATACACCTCCGACAACGGCTTTTCGCGCGCTTTCATTTCGCAGCTCAGTAGCAATTTCTCCAGCAGGAACCAACGGTCCAACTGCTGCATAGAGGCATCGTATTCAGCCTTGGACAGTTGAAATTTATCGGTCCCGGGATGATTGAAATACAGTTGGCTCAGCCAGAATTTTTCCCGGTAAAAATAGATGTTTCGGTACGGTAGGGCGTCCAGGCGCCGGCCGGTTTTCTGAACGTGTTTCACAAAAATATCATACGAATGAGGGCGCTCCGCAAAGGCTTTCAATAGGAGCCGTTCCTGCACCGGTTCTTCCTTTTCCAACTGCAGGGCCTTCAGGTACTGTTTCAGCAGAGCGGTAAAGTCCGTCATCAGGTTGAGCAGCTTCTGGTGGTCGTAATCCAGGCCGGGGAACAGCTTTTTGAAGACCTTCTCCTTGGCCAGTTTGGAGGAGTCAAACTGAGGGTGCTCTTTTCGAAGCAGCTGGTACAACTTGATGAGGTGCGGGTTGGTGTTGTAAAAGGGAGACTTCAGGAACCTGGACAGGCGCTTCAGTTCTGGGGCGTCCAGGACTTTCAGGAGATGGAGGAGTTTGCTGTGGTGCATGAATAGTGTATCAGTGGTTAGTGTGTCAGTGATCGGTGTATCAGTGGTTAGTGTGTAAGTGGTCAGTGTGTCGGTCAATTTTCTGTGCCTTTTAAAAAACACCCCTTAATTTTCAAGCTCAGCCGAACAGAACTTGTGGACGGCGAACAACGAATTCCGAACACGTCCCCATTAATTTCCGATAAAAAATATATATTTTCACCTTATTCACAAAATCCATTAAGTTGCTGTTTTTCAATATTTTGAGATGTAATATACGTTAAAAATGGAGATAAAAAACCTTATTTTTGGAAAGAATTGTCCGTGAAAATATACAGTCAAACCCCTAATTTTATTTTCAATAGATGACAAGAACCTCCGGGAAAGACACCTACATAGTCGGACCTATTTTAGGTTTCCATCAGATTGAGATGGATTTTCGGCTCAGCCGAGGCGGAAAACGCAGGCGTCCTTACGGACAGCGAGTATTTCCAACGAAGGATGAGCCGAAAAGGCGCTCAAGATGACACGTAATTTAAATGTGTCCGGCTACTTAAAACCCTACGTAACTATTCAGCTATTGGCGCTTAGCTGTTAGCTATTGGCGCCCGATGCCCATAAA
>JAGQXQ010000174.1 GCA_020436535.1 Phaeodactylibacter sp. | reverse complement strand
AAAGATTGGCCTCCAAACATGCTCTCAGCCGGGGAACAATTTCGAAACGCTGATCTGATCGCACTCGGACGGCTGGGGCTAGGACAGGCAATGGTCCAGCAAGGAGAAATAGCCAAAGGGATAAAACTTCTGGATGAAATGATGATCACCGTAGAAACGGAAGATGTCTTTCCACTGGTACACGGGATCGTCTATTGTGCAGTCATCGAAACTTGCCGTAAAGTCTGGGACCTGGATAGAGCACAGGAATGGACATCAGCCCTGACTCGGTGGTGTGATGCACAACCGGACATTGTCCCCTTCAGAGGTGAGTGCCTGGTGCGAAGGGCTGAGATCTTCCAGTTTCACGGCGAATGGCCCAAAGCGCTAGAGGAATCCATGGATGCCTGTAATCTGTTGAGTCAAAATCAGGGTGAATCGGCAGCCGGAGAGGCATATTACCGCCAGGCCGAGCTACATCGCTTGGTGGGACATACTAAGAAGGCGGAAAACTGCTTTCACGAAGCTGCCAAAAGGGGCAGAAATCCACAACCCGGCCTCGCACTACATCGTCTGGCACAGGGTCAGAAGAATGTGGCGGAAACGGCTATAAGAAATACTTTACGGGAGACAAAAGATCCAAAAAGACGTGCGGAGCTTCTCCCGGCAGTGGTGAGCATTATGTTAGCTGCGAAACAAACTGAAGAAGCATCTGAAGCTGCAAAGGAATTATGTGGTATTGCCAGGGACTTAAATGTACCTTATCTCTTTGCTAAGTGCGCTTATAGCAAGGGTACAGTTTTTTATGCAAAAAGGAAATTCCAGCCTGCATTGGAAGAATTGCAAAAAGCATTGAAATTTTGGAACTCCCTGAATCTTCCTTATGAATCTGCATGTACCAGGGAACTAAAAGGACTCGTTTATCTGGAAATGAATGATAAGGATAATTCAGAGGTAGAGCTGATGGCTGCCAAATGGGTATTTGAACAACTTGGGGCTATGCCAGATCTGGAACGGGTTAATCGTTTACTGGACAGTGAACGCAATCCCGAAACGTACGGCCTGTCACTTCGCGAACTCCAGGTATTGCGCCTGGTGGCATCAGGAAAAACCAACAAGTCAATTGCCCATGAATTATTTATCAGTGAGAGAACAGTAGACCGTCATGTAAGTAACATCTTCAATAAACTCGGTGTGTCTTCACGAGTGGAGGCGACAGCTTTTGCGCTCACTAATCAAATGCTGGATAATGATCTCTAATGAATATCGGTTAGCAGCCCTCCACCGTTAATCACTTCTTTTCCCATTTCTTTTTCTTGATATTTCTTCCAGTGGGTAAGACTACCCATTTTTCACTTTTGGTAAAATTGGGCAATCACACCGATGCTATGCAGCCGTCGCTGCTATAATTTTGTATTGGTACATACCAGCGAACGGCTACGGCCTGGCTTAGAAGCCGCTGAGGTATAAGTCCTGTAAATAAATAAGTACTAAAAATAAAAACTATGAGTAACAGGCAATATGAAACTGTGATTATTGGTGGTGGCAACAGGACCCTTTCATAATCCCCGTATTCCTGAATTTGCTGACGAGTTGGATCCACAAATAGTCCAAATGCATTCCTCAGAATACCAAACTCCGTCCCAGGTTCAGGATGGCCCGGTTCTCGTAGTAGGAGCAGGCCAATCGGGGGCCGAGATCGCCTTGGATATGGCCAAAGGCCATAAGGTATGGCTTTCGGGCAGGGATGTCGGGGAGGAACCTGCTTTTCGGGATAATTTTTCTGGCCGCCTCATTTCTGCGATCATGGTTTTTGCCGCCACAAAAGTATTGAACGTAGCCAATCCTCTTGGACGAAAGATGCGTAAACATTTCTTTTATCCACCACGTGGTATCCCAAGGGCCGGTGGCACGAAGAAGCGTTTAAAAAAGGCTGGTGTTGAATGGGTGGGACGGACCAACGGAACAGGTGACGGCTACCCGAAATTGGAAGACGGACGGGTTCTGAAAGTGAAAAATATCATTTGGTGCACGGGATTCATTACGGATTACAGTTGGATCGATCTCCCCATTTTCGATGACTTTGGTTTCCCGGTACACGAACGTGGAGTGGTGCAAGATAAACCGGGTTTGTATTTCATCGGAATGCCCTTTCAGCGTACCCTAAGTTCCTCGCTGCTCTTAGGCGTGGGCCGGGATGCCGGCTATATCGCCAATCATATCGCTTCCAAACGATCCGTACAGGAAGAAAAATCCAGTTCCAAAATGTCAGGTGAAGTTGTACAGTGGTGAAAACAGCTATTGAAAAATGAAATCGGAAAGGAAACGATTTCAGTCAATTTCAATGTCGGATAAAATTAAATTTCAGCATTATGAAAAGTCTATTTGTTTTATCATTCCTTATTTTAACAGGCTTAAACGCCTATTCCCAGGATGAATATAAAGTTCAGGAACAACAGCCCATCATTGATATGCACATGCATACAGGACTTCCTCATAAGGTGCCTGCCGGGACACCATCTCTTTGCCGGCCAGAACCATGTGAAGGTGATGTCCCGGCAACGGGTGATCCCACTGCACTTTTGGAGAAAACACTGAAGGTGATGGACCAGTATAATATTGTCAAAGGCTTTGTCAGCGGTGTCGACCTAACAACCGTCCTGGAATGGAAAATGGCAGCTCCGGAACGCTTTATTGCAGCCCCCTTTATTCTGAAACCAGGAAGCCCCGATCTGGAGAAGCTCAGAAAGGAGTACACTTCGGGTAATCTCAGCGGTATGGGAGAAATCGGGACTCAGCTTGTTGGAGTTTCTCCGAACGATCCAAAGCTCGAACCCTATTTCGCGCTCGCAGAAGAGCTTGGCCTCCCAGTGCTCATCCACACATTAGGAATTGGCCCTTATATGCCCAACTTTCGCTCTGCTGCCGGCAGCCCCTTGCTTCTGGAGGATGTACTTGTGAATCATCCTAAACTTCGGCTCTTTGTCGAGAATGCCGGATATCCTTATAGAGATGAAATGATTGCGATGATGTATCAGTATCCTCAGCTTTACGCGGATGTATCTACGATAACATGGGTGATTCCACGTACAGCATTCTATGACTATCTGAAAGCGCTTGTCAGGTCCGGCCTTGGAAAGCGGCTGATGTTTGGTTCTGACCAAATGGTATGGCCGGAAAAGATTGGCGAAGCGGTTGAAGCGATTAACCAGGCCCCCTTTTTAACGAAGGAGCAAAAGCGGGATATCCTGTATAACAATGCGATGCGTTTTCTTCGTCTCGAAGATGCTGAGGATGTTTCGATTCGACAATAAATCGAAACGACACAAAGCGTTTTCCCGCTTTTGATTTATCAGGCTCTTATGGTCGCCTTTGCTATATTCAGAATGTATTATTCCAATCAAGTGAATTCAGATTAATCTGTTGCTATGGACTAAGAATTTCAGGTAATCAGAACCACAACTCCCCGATTTTATAACGAACCCGTTCCAAACATACTCTGATGGCCACACTGCTATCCCCTTCGATCTTATACTGAGTTGCCATGGATTTTTTTCCTAAATTACGCCATTTTACATCAAATTGGAGCCGCACCCCTTCCATCAAAACGATTCAATCGTTGAGAAAAAATTCAGTAATGAACAATGGGCATCCGAGATATATCCCAAATGGCATTCTGGATTAAATACCTTTTTGAAGGGGCATACATTCAAAGGATAAATTAGAAATGAAAAAAACACACTTAGCTATTATTGTTTTGATTATTGGAATCATATCATGGTCTTTTTATCAGCTTTTCTACGAACCTGAAATGGTAGAAGCTGATTACATGACAATAGACAAAGTTTTTTCGGGACATTTAGATGAAGTTTGGTCAGCTAAGTTCAGCCCTAATGATTCTCTCATTGTAAGTGGAGGATATGAAGAAAATACCTTAATCTGGTCGCGTATTGACGGAAAAGTTATTCACAAATTAAAACATCCATACGGCACGCCAACGGTTGATTTTAGCCCAAAAGGAAATACAGTCTGTACTGGATCGTATGATGGAAGAGCCAGAATATGGGATGTTAAAACAGGAGAATTATTGCGTGTTCTGAATGGGCAGGAAGGGGCTTTGCGATCCGTTGCCTACAATCCTTCAGGGAGTTTAATTGCAGGAGGAGGAGATGATGATAAAGTGACAATTTGGGATGTGCAAACTGGTGCGGTTTTACACGAATTTCATGACTCTGAAAAAGACATTTGGGCTGTTACATTCAATCCATCTGGAGGCTACTTAATTTGTTCGGGAAGTGATAATATGATTCGAATTTACGATTTAGCATCATATAAGCTGCTTAAAACTTTAGAAGGACATTCTATGGTAGTTCTGTCCTTAGCATTCAGTCCAAATGGGAAGTTGTTAGCTAGTGGATCGGACGATAAAACAGTTAAAATCTGGGACACCAACACCTGGAATTTGCTTCATACATTGAAAGGAGAAAACGAAGCAATTCATTCAGTCGTTTTTATTGACGAAAACAGAATATTAGCTGGCGGTACTGATAAAAAGGTTTTGGGAGAGTTTTTAGAATATCACCTTGATTACCAAGGTTCTGTTAAACATATAGTCGCCACCTTATGGGACATACAAAATGAGAAGATTTTGCAAACTATTACTCAACATCAAAATGACCTTGGAACTCAATGCGATGTTAGCTCAAATGGCCAATGGCTAGCAACAGCAAGTAGTGATAAGACTGTTAAACTATGGAATATCAATAAATAACACCACACAAGGCATTAACCCCATTAAGTTAAGCCCCCAAACCGATCCCAACGGGTGAGAATGGCAGCGCCGCCTGCTCCGGGGCTAAAGGAGCAGGGAGCATAAAGGAAGGCAAAAGAGCCACCCTTTGCCCGGCTAAGCCGGAAGTTCCGATTTTGAACAGGAGAGCACGTATTCCCAACATCTCAAAAGCGAGGGTTTATAATTGGATTCGTAGATGTGGCGCTCGCCCCCTCGCATCAATGGCATATATCCACCCTTTGGCAACAAATTGCAAAGCGATACATGCGATTTTCAAACAATTTTCTGTTTTTCATAACTCACATCCCCGCCAGCATTTCCAGCCGCATCCAGTACCGGTCGGTATGCGCCTGCACTTCTTCGATCATCTGACGGTTTTCCGGCCGGAACAGCTGCTTGAAACGCCCCTGGTGTTTCATGCATTCCTCCACAGGAATGTTTTTCCCGGGGCGGTAGTTGATGGTATAATCCTGCCGCTCCACCTCAAAGAGCGGGAAGAGGCGCGTCTCCACCGCCAGCCGTCCGATGTGGATAGACATAGCAGGGTCCGTTTTGTGGCCCGGAGGGCAGGGCCCGTCGATCATCAGCAGGCGGAAACCTTTCGTATTTTTGGCTTTTTCCACCTTCTGCCGGAGGTCTTCCAGGAAGGCCAGGGAGGCCGTGGCGGCATAGGGCAGGTTGTGCGCGGCGATGATACCCATCAGGTCTTTAGGCCAGGCCCGCTTGAAACCTTCTCCGGGGTTGGTGGTTGTTACGGCGCCATAGGGGGTGGCAGTGCTCGACTGTATGCCTGTGTTCATATAGGCCCCGTTATTGTTGACGATATACAGGAGGTTTTCATTGCGGGCGGCGGCGCCGGAAAGGGCCTGCAGGCCGATATCGAAGGTGCCGCCGTCACCGGCGAGGATGACAACAGTAGTATCCTTTTTGCCCTGACGGTCGAGCGCTGCCCGTACACCGGTGGCGGTGGCCGGCGCAGCAGCGAATACGGTGTGCACCAGGTTGGCCTTCAACTCCTGAAGCGGATATGGCCCGGAAATAATGGAAAAGCAAGAGGCCGGCGCAACGTAAACGGTGTCTTCGCCCAGTATACTCGCCAGGTGGCGAACGAGCAGCGACCAACCACAACCCCGGCAACTGAGTGCGCCGGAATACACTTTTTCATCTTTTATGAGGAATTCGAGTGCTGGTTTCATTATCTGGATATTCTTTTGGTTCGGAAAGTTCTCAGTCAACATCCACCCAGGTTGCTTCTTCCGGCTGTTGGAAGGCGCGATGGATAATCTTCTCGATGGTCTCCGGAGGTACGTCCTTGCCACCGGTGCCGGCGAAGAAATCGTACATTTTATAATCGCTGCCGTAAAGGGCGCGCTTCATTTCCTGCATGATGCCGCCCTCCCGGTCCCCGAGGAAGTTGCGTTCCACGATGGCGACGATGGCGTCCCTGGAAAGAGGCGCCAGCGCCTGGCGCACCGCCTCTCTTGGGAAGGGCTTAAAGAGTCGCAGTTTCAGCAGGCCTATTTCCGGATAATCCCGAATGACTCCACGGGCCGTCGAGGTGATGCTGGATAGGGTAACCAGTATAAGCCTGGTCTTCGGCCCAATATTAACAGCCTCTACATTGCTGTAGGGGCGGCCGAAATGAGCGCCAAAATCGATGCCGATCTCTTCGGCAATGGCTTCGACCTTGTTCATCGCCTTCCAGAAGCTGTAATTCATCTTGTTGTAATACTCGGGAGGCAGCAGCCCGCCAAAGGATTTCGGTTGCTTCATGTCAATAGACATAGGCCCAGCCTGGATCGGCGGCAGAAAGCGGTCGGCCAGATTTTGATCAGGCATCCATATATTTTCGCTGGTATGGCTTTGATAGAAGGCATCGAGCACCACCATGACCGGAATTTGTATCCTTTCGGTCAGCACATAGGCCTGAATGATAGTGTCCAGCACCTCCTGGGAGCTCTCCCCGTAGAATTGGATCCACCCGGTATCCCTTTGTGAGAGGGAATCGGATTGGTCCGACCAAATATTCCAGGGGATAGACGGGCGGCCAACATTACAAACTACCATCGGAAGCCGGAAGTGGGCAATAGCCTGCAATACCTCATGGGCGTAGAACAGCCCCTGGCCTGCCGTTGCCGTAAAGACGCGCTCCCCACCAATGGCTGCGCCCATGGCGGCGGCAAAGACGGAGTGCTCGCTATCCATATTAATATAAGTCGCATCCAGCTTGCCTTCAGACACCAGTTCCGAAAGGCGCTCCACAATGGTGGTTTGCGGCGTGATGGGATAGGCAGGGATGAAACCTGCCCGGCACAGGCGGGCAGCTTCGGCAGCGGCATAGTTACCCTTCATTACCATCTGGACATGACGAGGGTATTTGAAACTTTCCAGAAAGGGTTCCTCTAAGGTTATGCTGTTTGGGCTGTTTTCTTTTTTCATAGCACTGCTTCTGTTAGTTGAAACTGCATGGCTGAACAGGGGCACTCCTGGACGCAAATACCGCACCCTTTGCAATAGTCGTAATCAATGCGCAAGCGGCCTTCTTCATCGATATGAATAGCGGCGTCGGGGCAGAAGTTGTAGCAGTTACCGCAGCTAAAACAATCCCCGCAATGGAGGCAGCGGGCCGTTTCGGCAACCACTTCCTCTTCATCCATACCTCTGGATACCTCGCCGAAATCGCCGGCCAGGCTCCTGGCATGGTGCAGTTTGTTGTAATGCCGCGCCATGGGCATGTAATAAGAATAATTGATGTCTTTGGGAAGGACGATGTCTGGCAAGGTTTCTTCCTCGTGGTAGGGCTGGCCGCGCAGGTAGGCATCCACTTCTTCAGCTACCTTGTTGCCACTGCCGATGGCCTCGGCAACAGTGCCGCCCCAGGCCATATCTCCCGCGCAGAAAACAGAGGCGCCGTTTTCCAGTTCGATGTATCCCTGCTTGGGCTCTACCGGCTGCTGCCCAAGGGCAAACAGGTCGGGCCGCTGCCCAATAGCCTTGATCACCCGGTCAACCAGAACGATCCGTTCGGAGCCGGGAACCGGAATCGGGCGCCGCCGGCCGGATTCATCGGGTTCGCCCATCTCCATTTTGGTGAGGGTGAGCGCTACTTTAACCGGCCCGGAGGGGGCGATGGCTACCGGGGCGGAAAGGAATTCGATCTGAACGCCTTCCTGCAATGCTTCTTTCACCTCCTGAGGTATGGCGGGCATTTCTCTGAGGGTACGCCGATAATAGATGGTGGGTACTGCGCCCAGTCGGAGCAAGGTCCGGGCAACGTCGATCGCTGTATTGCCGCCGCCGATAATGGCCACTTCCTGCCCTTTATGCAGGCCGTCGGCATCCTGGTCGAGCTTGAACTCGCGCAGGAAGTTAATACCATCCCGGGCAAACTCTTCGCCTTCGATCCGCAGCGGACTGCCGATGTGGGCGCCGGTTGCCGTAATGACGGCATCGAAGCGGCCCGTCAGGCCTTCAACGCTCACTTTTTTATTGAGCTCAATTTTTACGCCCTTTTGTTCGATACGATGGATCTCGCGGTCAAGTACATCGTCTGGCAGGCGGAACCGGGGGATGCCGGTGCGCATCATGCCGCCGGCGTAGGGAAGCGCCTCAAAAACAGTGGTAGCGTACCCTTTTTCGCAGAGCCGCAGGGCGGCCGTCAGCCCAGCCGGCCCAGAGCCGATAATGGCGATGCGTTCTTCCTGACGCACCTCGGCAGGTTCGGCCTTGGCCGTTGAGGCCCGGTCACCCAGAAAACGCTCGATAGCACCTATATTGATGCCGCGATCCAGCTCGTTGCGATTGCAGTTTTGCTCACAGAAATTTGGGCAGACCCGCCCGCAGATGGACGGGAAAGGGTTAAACCGGTTGATCAGTTCATAGGCCTCGTCGAACCGCTTCTCGGAAGTGAGCCGCACGAAGCCCCGTACATCGGTGCCCGCCGGGCAGTTAGAGTTGCAGGGCGCCGGCCGGCCGGCAAATGATGGTGTGATCATACGCCAGTTGCCGGTTTTGTTCTTCGACAGGGGCTCTGACCAGGAGGGAGCTTCCAGGCCGGTAATTTGGGCCGGAATGTCGAAATCCAGGTCTTTTATTTTCTTGTTGATCCGGGCTGGTTTGGCGTGTAAAGCCTCTATCAGGTACTGGTTGCGGCCATTGGGGCCATTAACTGACCGCAACGCCTGCGCCGCTGCCTCCATATTTGCTTCGGGCTTGGCCGGTACGTTCTCCCGAATGGCTTGCTGAACCGTTTCCAGGTTTACTTCAAAGATCCGCGCCAGGGCCCCGATCATAGCCGCATTGACAATGGGCAGGGATTTGCTGCCCAGGCCCAACTCGAGAGAGATACGGGTGGCGGGTACGGTGTAGGCTATTCTGCCGGGAGCGGCAAAGTCCGATTCCTGCCGATCTGTATTGATCAGGACGGCGCCTTCTGCTTTAAGCCCATCGAAGACAGGAACCTGCTCAAGCAGGCTTTCGTCGAAAACAACAATAAGATTAGGGTGGTAAATATTGCTTCGGTTGAGGATCTCTTTTTTGGCTACCCGGAGAAAGGCTTGTATGGGAGCCCCGGTTCGCTCAACGCCGAAGGCGGGGAAAGCCTGGACTTGAAAATTGCCAAGCTTACTGAATATTTTGGCCAGTATCTCAAAGGCGGTTACCATCCCTTGGCCGCCTCTGGCATGGCCGCGAATTTCTAACATAGGTCATGTTTTTTGATTCGCGAAATTGTCTGTTTTCCTAACGGTCGGGTTTCCGGCTGCTATACCTTAGCGAAACAGCCGGAAGCACAATGTTCGGGCGCTTTCAAAGAGCATGGAGTCTTTGGGCCTCTTAAGCGTTTTAATATTAGCAGATTCCCAAGTGCTTTGGAATGACAATTGTTTGTCAAGCCCTTGATCTTTGTCATCGCAAAAGCCGAGGGGCCATCC
>JAGQXQ010000173.1:16320-28850 GCA_020436535.1 Phaeodactylibacter sp. | reverse complement strand
GGATACCCGGAGTATTTCGCCAAGGTACTCAATGCGGCAAATTGGATCGGCATCAAAGTGGAATTTGACGGTGAAGCGCTCGACCTGTCCAAATGCAAAGTAAACGAATTTCGCCGCGAGCTCAATATGCAGGAAGGCTACCTGGATCGCAGTTTTACCGCCACCATGGTCAGTGGAAAAAAGGTTAAGGTAAACGCCCGCCGGTTTTGCAGCATCGTAGATGATGAAATCGGCGCCATTCGCTACGCCATAACTCCCCTTGATTTTTCTGGTACGTTGAGTATTACTCCTTACGTCGATGTGGATGTGGTCAATGAAGACTCGAATTATGATGAAAAGTTCTGGGTAGAGGTCGATAAAAAAGTGAAACGGCGGTCGGGTTACGTGTTGGCTGAAACCAAGAAGACGGAATTTCAAGTCTGCACGGGTATGAAATTCACCATTTTCCAGGAAAGTGAAGAGGCCGATTTTAACTCTTTCCGCATTCAGAAGGAGAAGTACGTAGGTTGCACCGTAGATATGCCTTGCGAGGAGGGGCAGGAAGTGGTCGTTTACAAATACGCCGCCAACGTTTCTTCCCTCAATTATGAGAAGGAAGTACTCATGGGGAAGTGCAAGGAGGCTGTAAAAAGAGCCTTTGATAAAGGCTTCGACCAGCTGATTGAAGAGCAGGCTGAAGCCTGGAAAAGCAAGTGGGAAGAGGCAGATATTCGAATCGAGGGAGATGTGGCGGCCCAGCAAGGCATTCGATTCAACATCTTTCAGCTGTATCAGACCTATACCGGAGAAGATGAACGGCTGAACATCGGCCCCAAAGGTTTTACTGGCGAGAAATACGGCGGCAGCACTTATTGGGACACAGAAGCCTATTGTTTGCCCTTTTACCTGGCGACTGCCGACCAGCATGTAAGCCGCAACCTGCTCGTTTACCGGTACCGCCACTTGCAAAAAGCCATCGAGAATGCAGAAAAACTTGGGTTCAAGGATGGAGCTGCACTCTATCCTATGGTGACTATGAACGGAGAGGAGTGTCACAATGAATGGGAGATTACTTTCGAAGAGATCCACCGTAACGGCGCGATTGCTTTTGCTATTTACGATTACGTACGTTATACCGGCGAAAAAGAATACCTGGTGGATCATGGCCTGGAAGTGCTCATTGGTATTGCCCGCTTCTGGGCACAGCGCGTCCACTTCTCAGAGCGCCGTGGAATGTATGTGATGCACGGGGTCACCGGGCCGAATGAGTACGAAAACAACGTGAACAACAATTGGTACACCAATTACATTGCCCGATGGTGTCTGCAGTACGCCATGGAGGCCCTCGAATACGTAGAAGCCAACGCTCCTGAAAAGTACGAGGAACTCGAAGAACGGATCAAATTCTACAAGCATACCGAAACCAAAAACTGGAAGGAGATCGCGGAGAACTTCTATCTGCCTTATGATGCGGAGCTGGACATTTTCGTACAACACGACGGTTTCCTCGATAAAGCGTTGCTCACAACAGCAGATCTCGATAAAAGCGACCGCCCTCTCAATCAAAACTGGTCGTGGGATCGCATCCTGCGCTCTGTTTTCATTAAACAGGCAGACGTGCTGCAGGGGCTTTATTTATTCGAGAGTGATTTTGATAAAGAAGCCATCCGCCGCAACTTTGACTTTTACGAGCCTCGCACGGTTCATGAATCATCTCTGTCGCCTTGTGTGCACGTTATTCTGGCCTCTAAGCTGGGCAAGGAGGAAAAAGCCTATGAGATGTATCTCCGTACGGCTCGCCTCGACCTGGATGACTATAACAACGATACCGAAGATGGGTGCCACACTACCAGTATGGCGGGCACCTGGATGGCCTTTGTCAAAGGTTTTGGCGGCATGCGCGTTCATGACGACATGGCCGGGTTTAGCCCCTTCATTCCCCGCAAATGGAAGTCATACGCTTTCAAGGTCCGTTTCCGGGGTAGCTATCTGGAAGTGAAAGTAGACCAGCAAAAGACAATTATTGAAAATCATAGCAATAAGGCGCTAACCATTAAGGTCTACAATGAAGAAAAACCCCTGCCGGCAGCCAGCAGTATTGAAGTGGCGCACTAGGAACCTGTATTCTTTATGATTCATTACAAATTATATTACCATGAAACAGATTCTTTTAGGTATTTTCTTTTTGAGCTTGTGGTCCTGCACTGGTGATGATAATTCCCAAAGCCAGCAGGAACAGCAGGCTGCGGCAGCAGGAACGGCTGCCAGTACGGTAGCGGATGCGCCCCGTAAGGATGATTCCGGTTCTTTCCAGCCTCCCGTGGCGCTCGGTGAACATCCGATGGTTCCTATACTGACGACGGATTTCTGGGTATTCGAATATTATGTCATCGATGATGCCGCCGCCAGAGCCTCCAATAGGGGGCGTTGGTTCCAGTTTTTTGCCGATGGCACCTTTGAATCGGGGAGCTGGGAGGAAAAAACCGGCTACGGTTCCTGGCTGTTACGGGATGAAGACAGTAAAGTCATGCTGTACCTCGATAATATTGTCGATGATGAGGATAGCCAATGGGAAATCCAGGGGGTTAATAAAGAGCAGGATACCATGACCTGGGCTGGGATTAGCAAGACCAACACGGCGGGAGTGATCACTAAGGTGATCAATTTGTTGACCAGGCCGACGAAGGCGCAGTTTGGGTTAGAATAAGAATCATTTGTAAAAAGCAAAGCGGCATTCCGGGTTTCCCGGAATGCCGCTTTTGCTTTTATCACCGGATCGGCTTACTCGAAGCTATACTCACCAGTCAGTACATTGAAAGAAATATCATAATTTCCGGCAGTAACCGGAATATTCGCCCCGTCCTGAGTACCCGTGCCAGAGGGGAAATCTGCGGCGCCCCAGTTGGTGGGCCAGTCGTCGTTCAGGCGGAATTTAGCCTCCCCGTCTACCAGGTCAAGCGTAACTTTGACGACGTTCGGATCAGCAGCGTCGGGTGTCATGTTAGTGTCCGAGTCCCATCCTCCGGGCGTTGCACTGCCAATAATGCCTACAGAAGCCGGCGCAAAATTGTACGCCCCGGTGTTGCTGTCAAAAGTCACCAGGTACAGTCCAAAGGTAACCGGGATGTTAGCCCCACCCAGTTCACCGGTTCCGGAAGGAAAATCCGCGGCGCCCCAGTTGGTGGCCCAGTCGTCGTTCGTTCGGAACTTTGCTTCACCATCGAGCAGGCCAATCAGCAAAGTATAGGTGCCGTCGCCGTTATCGTTCATATTGGTGTCTGAGTCCCAACCACCGGGCGTTGCCGAGCCGATAATGCCTAAGGACACGATACCAGCATCTTCTTCGAAGCTGTATTCTCCCGTACCTGGATTGAAGGTGACATTATAACTTCCGGCCAAGACTGGAATATTAGGGCCATCCTGGGTAGCAATTCCAGAGGGCCAGTCGGAGCCGCCCCAATTTACAGTCCATTCATCGTTGGCCCGGAATTTGGCTTCCCCGTCAACCAGGTCAATTAGAACGCTGAATGTGCCGTCACCATTATCGTTCATATTCGTATCGTTATCCCAGCCGCCAGGTGTGGCGGAGCCAATGATACCGATAGAGGGGAAACGCTGAAAGGTAAGGGTGTACTCCAGGGTCTTCTCGTTGAAAGTGACAGAGTAGAAGGCCCCTTGTTCCATGAACATAACATTCGAACCGAACTCTTCGGCTATGCCGTCTCCTTCGTTATCGCCCCAGTTGCGGCCCATGAAGTTAGGCCCCTCGGCAAATTTGAATTTATCTCCCGGTTGGAGTTCAACTTCCGGTAGTTCCCAGGTGTTGTCGGCCACCAGGTTGAATTTGTACTGGCTGCCTTCGAAGTTGTTGAAAGAGCCGAGCAGGTACAGGCCGCTCAGCGAAGTTTCAAATTCAACGGCTGGCAGGATAGAATAAGCCAGCGTTTGATCATTGAAGCGGAATGTTACTAAACCACTGGGAGCGCAGCCGTTAGGAGTGTTGGGGCCGCCACCAGTTGTGATTTCCATGATGCCATCGCAGTTTCCGTCCCCCCAGTCCTGGTCTGTCCAGTCCGGTGTATTTTTCAATTTGAACTCACCTCCCTGAATGTCGATCCCGGTAATTTCCCAGGTATAATCGGCCACCAGGGCCATCTCATCTGCGCCCCAGCCGTTGAATCCACCGGCAATATACATGGTGTTTTGATTAGCGGCGAATGGCAGCAAGGAGATCTCAAATGTTGTTTTCCGGCTGACTTCGTTGCCACTGATATCGGAGGCAAGGATATCTATTACATACCCTCCGGGGCCCAGCAATTCAGCGTTAAATTCGCTGCCTTCCAGGATGATGGAATCCCGGGTACCCGATAAGCTGCTGGTTTTGGTGCCCAGCATATTTCCAAATTCATCGCTGACGGTAACCGTAGCAGATGCAAGGGGTGAATTGACCCCATCAGCAAGAAGTACTTTTACATCAAAATTGCCGACGACAACTTTGCTGTTGTTGGCTGGGCTTATGCTGAGAATGCCGGGAGGCAGGTCTGTGAGTGCATCTGCATCCAGCTTGTCTTTTGAGCAGGATAAGGCGATAAGCACCATTCCCAGCAATATTGATAAAAGTTTTATAGTCTTCATTTCTTATTCTTTTCAAAAATTAAAAATTCAAGAGCAGCTATGAGCGGTATTTCCGCTCATAGCCGGAACCATTTAATAGTTCGGGTTCTGATCCAGTTTCGGGTTAGCAATGATTTCAGCAGAGGGAATGGGGTAAATGTTTCGCCACTCGGGGGTTGGCGCCCCTTCGTCTGTTTCACCTTTCAGTTGCCATAGGCCCGCTACCGTAAATTGGCCGAAACGAATGCGGTCTGTGCGGCGATGGCATTCGTAGGCCAGCTCCCGGCCGCGTTCATCCAGGAGGAAGTCGAGCGTTAATTCGGCTTCCGTGATGTTGCCGGTTTGATCGCCGTAAGCTCTTTCCCGGACCAGGTTGACATAATCGACCGCAGTGCCCATGTCGCCTCCTCCACCTCTAACAACACATTCAGCGTACATGAGGTAAATGTCCGCCAGGCGGAACATGGGAAAGTCCGTATCCGGGAAACCGAGGTTGCTGCCCGGGTCGCCGTCGGAAGTAATGTTGGTGAACTTGGGCATAGGGTAGCCGTTGGTAAAGTCTCCTACATTCTCGACTGTAACGTCAATATTTTGGCCTTGCGTGAAAAAGATAGCCCGGGAGTCGATATCGCCGGTCACATCCGGGAACAATTCTACAAATTGTCGGGTCACCCGAATACCGCCCCAGCCATTGTCGATCCCGTAGTCGGCGTTTTGCATATCGCCTCCGACGGGCGCGTGAGTCAGGAAGGTCGTGCCACCATAACCCTGAATATTGGTGCCGTCAAAAGCCACCGGAAAGATAAACTCTGGAGAGGTGTGGTTGTCGGCATTAAAATTGTTCTGAAACACCGGGTTGAGCGAGTATACGCCCGAATCGATGATCTTGCTGCAATAGTTAAGGCAATCGGAATAGCGGTTTTGCCCAATGTAAACTTCAGCATTCAGGTACAACTTAGCCAGCAGTGCCCAGGCGGCGGCCCGGTCTGCCCGTGCATACTCATTTTCACCTGGGCCGGGAAGGGCATTTTCAATGGCCAGCAGTTCAGATTCGATGAAGTTGAACACCTCTTGCGGAGTACCCTGAGCCGGAGCTTCGGCGCCCAATGCATCCTCCTCGGTAAAGAAAGGGATGTTTCGAAACAGGTCCAGGGCGTGCCAATAGGCAAGTGCACGAACGAAGCGCGCTTCGTTCCGATAAGAGGCAACTTCTGCTTTAACTTCACCATTAAAACCCCGGCTATCGAGTTTGCCTTCGGTCGATTCCCGCAGGAATTCATTGGCGATGGTTACCTGATAGAACAAACGGTAATAAAGGCCGGTAATGAAGGGGTCGTCGGAATTCCAGGTATGGAAGGCAAAACTCTTGATGGTCTGGTCATTCCAACCGACATGAGCAGTCTCCGTCGGAAGCTCCTCTGCGTAGAACAGCATACGGGTATAGGAAGACACCCCTTCGTCAATACCCTGTATATCGGCGCTGCCGGCAGGGCCTTGTTGCCCGGTGGTCGCCAGCCCGGCATAAATCTTAGCCAGGAACTGGCGATAAGAGTCAGGGTCCTGGAATACGACATCCGGAACGGCTTCGCTCTGTGGGCTGAGTTCCAGGTCGGTGCAAGCGGAAAGCACTGTACCGATGAGCATTAATATTATCTTCGAGTATTTTTTCATGGTTGTTATCAATTGAAGTTTACTAATTGTTCCAATTAAAATTCCAGGTTTCCACCAAAAATAATGGTGCGTGCCCTCGGGAAAATATCCCGGTCGATGCCTAGTTCGGGGAGTCCCGAGCCGGCGCGGTTTCCGATTTCCGGATCCAGCCCGGTGTATTCGGTCAGGACAAACAGATTCTGGGCGGTTACGTACAGGCGCAGGGAAAGGCCCTTGCCGGTAAGTGGGAAGTTGTATCCCAGGGTGATGTTATCCATCCGCAGGAAAGAGGCATCTTCTACATAATAATCGGACAGGTACTGAGGTTCTTCGAAATCGACCAGTAATCCCCGCACCAACAGGTTGCTAGGCGGCGAGGATTGGTTGGTTACATTCTGGCGGGCACTGTTCCCGGACAGTACGTTGTTGTAAACAAAGTTGCCGGTGCTGGCGCGCAGGGTGAAGTTCAGGTCGAAATTTTTGTAATTCATTCTGGAGGTCAAACCGTAAGTGAGGTTGGGCAGGGCAGACTCGTAAACCACCCGGTCACTTTCGTTGATGGCGCCGTCGCCATTTTGGTCGATGTAAATATCCAGCAAGTTGGTGGCGCCGTCTTCATTGTAGTCGACCTGGTCGGACCGGGGCAAGCCATTGGCGTCCAGGATGTGTTCATAAACGAAGAAAGAACTTACGGATTCTCCTTTGCGAAGCACTTGAATGGTCGTACCCGTACCGCCGGAGATGCCTCCATACTGGATTCCAAGAAAGGTCTCGTCTTCATCGCCAATCGTCTTGGTGATCTCATTCTGGTTGTACGCCACGTTAAAGCCCAGGTTCCATTGGAAGCTCCGGGTATCGATCACATAGCCGTTCAGCGCCAGTTCGACGCCGCGGTTTTCCAGAGAGCCGATATTGGTCAGCACCCGGTTGGCCAGGTTGGTACCGGCCGGTACATTGACGGTGAACAGCAGGTCATCGGTCGTCTTCTGATAAACATCAATAGAACCACCGAAGCGGCCACTCAGAAAATCAAAATCAATACCGGCGTTCAGGGTTTGGGTTTCTTCCCACTTCAGGTTGGGGTCGAAGGCCGTAGGGCGGAGCGTAGTCACAAAATCATTACCGAATTGGTATTGGGCCAAAGCGTCTCCCGGAAGATACCGGGCGAGGTAATTGTAATCCCCAATTTCCTGGTTGCCGGTAATGCCCCAGCCGAGGCGCAGTTTGAGGCTGCTCAACACATCCAGGGCGCCTTCCATGAAAGGTTCTTCGGATATTTTCCAACCCAGGGCGGCGGAAGGGAAGATACCCCAGCGGTTGTTCGGGCCGAAACGGGAGGAACCATCCCGGCGCAGAGTTGCTGTGAAGAGGTATTTGTTGGATACATCGAAGTTGACACGCCCGAAGAAAGAAATGAGCCGGTTTTCAATAACCGAATTCCTTACCTGCAATTCTTCAGCACCCGATGGGTTGTTGACGCCAAAAAAGTCATTCGGTAAGCCGTTGGCCACATAAGATGGGAAAGAATTATTAAAGTCCTGGTAAGAGTAACCCGCCAGGAAGTTCAATCTGCTGTTAATGGATTCGAGAGGCTTATCGTAAGTCAGGTAAGTTTCCAGCAGAGAGCTTATCCGGGTATAGTTTTCCGCCCGAACTTCACCCGGATTGGCGCTATTGAGTTGGTAACGGATGGTGGAAGGCAGAAAGCGGCTGCGCTCCCCTTTATTGATGTCAAAACCTACGTTTACTTTGGCGCTCAGGCCTTTTATAAAGGGCAACTCGTAGTTTATTTCCATATTGCCCAGGCCGCGCACCCCTTCGTTCTGGTCGAGGGTCTGTTCCAGTTCCGCTACCGGGTTGGTGCCTGCATTCAGAACAGATATTGGATATTCGTAGTAGCCTCCAAAAATACTGCCGGGGTCCAAGATTGGCAAGGTTGGATTGTAAGCCACTCCGGCGCCGATGACACCATTAGGGCTGATGCGGTCCTTGGTAAAGGCGCCTTTGAGGTTAAAGTTGACCTTAAGGCTGTTGTCCAGCATATTGTGGTTGTAATTCAGAGAGAAGTTGGTCCGCTCTGTATTCGATGTGCGAAGAATACCATCCTGGTTCAAATAACCGATGGATGCCCGGTAGCCAAAGCTCTCCCCGCCACCAGTCAGGCTGAGGTTGTGGTTTTGGCCAAAAGCGGATTGCAGGACTTCATTCTGCCAGTCCGTATCAGCGTTCTGGAGAAGCTTGAGGTTCTCGGGTTGAGCCGAAGTGACCAGGGAACGGAATTGGTCGGCATTCAGCACCTCTACGGTGTTGACCGCTTCGGCTACGGAAGCCCAGGCATTATAGCTGATCCGGGGGCGGTCTCCCGCTTTTCCTCTTTTGGTCGTGATCATGATCACTCCGTTAGCCCCTCTGGAGCCGTAGATGGCTGTGGCGGAGGCGTCTTTCAATACCGTGAAAGTTTCAATGTCTTCCGGGTTCAGAAAGTTGAGGGGGTTGCGGCCTGCCTGGAAACCACCAGGGTTGATGCCGGCGTTGTCAATCGGTACACCGTCAATGACATAAAGCGGTTCGTTGTTGGCGTTTACCGAAGTTCCGCCTCTGATGCGAATAGAGGACTGCCCGCCAGGCTCCCCGCTGTTGGCCGTGATCTGAACCCCGGCTATCTTTCCGGTGATCAACTGGTCCGGAGAAATAATGGCCCCCCGGTTAAAGCTTTCGTCACTGACCGCATTTACTGCACCGGTGGCGTCGTCTTTCTTTATTGTACCATAACCAATAACGACTACTTCTTCCAATACTTCAATGTCTTCTCCCAGTTGGAAATTGAGCGTAACTTCCTTGCCATCTGCCACCATCACGGTTTGTGTGAGGTCGGCGTATCCGGTGTAAGAAGCCATCAGTTGCTGTTCTCCAGAGGGAACATTCTCAAGAATGTAGTTGCCGTCAAAATCGGTTGCCGTACCTCTGCTGGTACCTACCAACAAGACGGTGGCGCCGATCAGCGGCTCGCCATTGTCATCTGTCGCCATACCTTTAACAGTGCCCTGTGCAAAAGCCTGGCCGGCCAGCATGAGCACTACGGTTAGAGCTACGATTGAGCGTAGAAAATTTTTCATAAGAGCTACAGTTTAGATTTAGTTTGTTTTCTGGTACTCCTCAAAAGAGCAATACCGTTTCAGCCTTAGCATGTGATGTATACACACTAAAAATAGCTTGAAAAACAGGCGTAAGAGGTTGATCTTGTGAAAAATACAGGTACTGAGTAATAGTGGGCGGAGGTGCTTTTTTGCAAAGCTCCGTAAAGATAGAACAAATATATTTTTTGAAATTCAAATTGCTACTTTAAAATAAAAATTATTTTAAAGCAGAAAACACTTCGGCAGAAATATTTGTAGTCTACCTTCGGGCCTGCCTATTTTTTATTCTGTGGCAGCAAATAAACTAAATTCTAACGAACTTTAAAATGACCTTTGTCAATGATGTGTAAGTTTTGCGGCATTTTGTTTTTTCAGCCTTTTATAGTAATTACTGTTTAATTATTCGCAAACTCCCCACGCCGTCTTCGAACAAGAGCTGAACGAAGTATACACCAGAAGGCAGCATATGGGTTGCAATGGTATGTTGCCCGGCCATCCAGGGCCTCCATCCGGCCATTTCCCTGCCATCGGCGGAAAGTAAACGGACCGACGAGGGTGGGGTAGTCGCTTCCAGATACAACAACTCGCCAGCCGGGTTGGGGTACAAGCGCAAGCCTTTGTTTTCCAGAATGTTCACTCCACTGGTTATTTCCAGCAGGATGGTTTCCGATTGGGCAATGCACCCGTTGGCGTCCGTTGTTTCCACGTGATAACCGCCACTCTCTTCGGCGGTAAAGCTCTGTTGAGTAGCCCCGGATAACAAAGCGCCATCCTTATACCACTGATAGGTTGCTGCCGGAGAACTGGTCAATGTATTGGCCGCTACCGTTAGCGTAGGGATGACAGGTTCGTTGAAGAAAACCTCCAAAGGTGGGCCTAGGGCCATCGAACAATATTCGGTAAAGGCATCGATTTGATAAATACCGGAGGTAGTAATGGAATAACTATTGATAAATGTGTCAACCACAGGGTTGTCGGCCTCTGAGATGGTGTAATACTGGTTACCGGACCCTGTGGCATCGATATCAACCACATCGGTACCGGCGCAATAGGTATCCGGAAGAATAATGGTGATAAGCGGTGAGGGCATTTGGCCTAATATGACTTCCAACTCATCCGAAAAACTGCTGCAGCCATTGCTCAATACTTCTACCTGGTATAGGCCACCCTCGGCGATATCAAGACTTTCGCCATGTTCCTCATTTAGGAGTGTTCCGTTGAGATACCAATTGTAGCTGTCTCCCTGTGAAGGGGTAGAGATGGTGGGGGGGGCTTCTCCACAATAAATAAAAGGAGATTCCGGTAATTCAGCCTCAGGAAGAGGTGCAAAAGCAAGTTCTACCACTTCCGAAGCTATGGTGCATATCCCATTTCCTACCACCAATTGGTAAGCGCCAGGCAGAGTCGCCCTGAATTCCGGGCCGGAAGCCACCAACTCCCCATCCAAAAGCCATTCATAGGTGTTCAGGCCGGCCTGGCTGGCTCCCAGTACCACTGTATCACCTTCACATCCGGAAAGGGAGCCCGATAACACCCCAATACTTGCTTCCAAGGGCTGGGGCGGCTCAAAATCAATACTGTCCGCTGAAAGTATGAAAAGGCCATGGCTGATATCGGAGGCAATGATGTTCCCCGATGGCAGGTAGGGGTACACTCCCCAACAACCTTCATACCCTGCATAGTTTTGATTTTCGGGGTAAGTGTCGTAATAAGCGATCCTTTCGACTGCTTCTGGATTGGAAAGGTCAAAAATCTGTACGCCATCGTGGTAATACGATACAACAGCATATTGATCTCTGATGAAAGGATTGTGGGGAATACTATTGGTAAAGGCCGGCGCGAGCAGTTCCGAACGGAAGAGGTCCAAAATGCTGATATCGCTCAGGTCAGAAACGTCAGCCAGTTTAAGGCTGGTGCCATGGGTTTCGTCAGCGAAAACCAATTGATCGCCTGCATCATTGAGCCAGCTGGCGTGATTGTAGCCCTGCTCCGGATAAGATGTCAGGTTGCCCAGCGCCTGGATGTCATTCAGGTTTGAGAAGTCATATACCCATAAGCCATTTCCACCATGGGAACAATAAGCGATGTGGTTACGTACATAAATATCGTGGAAATAACCGCCGGGAAGCGGCCACGTTCCAAGAAAAGCGGGTTCGCCCGGGTTGCCGGCAAGATCATACGCGGCGACTCCGTTGGAGATCGCATTGGACCCCGGCAGGTAAAGGCGGCCGGTAGGTTCGTCGATAAATACGTTGTGAGAACGGGTAAAGTTGCTGTTATCCTGAAAAACCAGTGATACAGAGTCCGGCAACTGGCTCAGGTCAAAAACCAAAAGGCCGTCATTCCCCTGGTCGGCAACGGCATACGCATACTGCTTATAAGTTTTGATATCCCGCCAGATAGAATTGGTGCTACCTGCAAACCGGCCAATTTCCATTGGGTTGGCAGGATCGGTGACATTGATGAAATGAATGTAACGGGCGGATCCAACAATAGCAAATTCATTGCCTTCACAATCAGCGTATCCCCAGATGTCATTGTATTTGACCCCACTTGTAGCAGGAAGCATAGGGGCATCCCATTGGCCGAGCAAAGACATGTTGAGCTGCTCTTGTCCTGCCAGGAAAACTGGAAAGCTCAAAAAGATAAAAATGATAATCTTATTCATGAGGTGAAGTTTAAGCGTTGCTGGTTCAAAAGGGGTTAATATTCCCACGGTATTATTGCTTAAATTTGCCTGTCCCTGTCAAAAGGAACTTAGAATATGAGTAAAGATAGAATTTTAGAAGTAAAGGATCTCAGAACTTCTTTTTTCACCGACGAAGGAGAAGTAAAAGCAGTAGATGGTGTGAGTTTTTCCATATACCGGGGGGAAACCCTGGGCATTGTAGGCGAATCGGGGTCGGGCAAATCGGTGACCTCTCTTTCTATCATGCGCCTGGTGCCGGGCCCCGGCGGGCAGGTCATCGGCGGGCAGGTGTTATACTATCCGGAAAGCGAGGAGCAAGGAGTTGACTTGCTTCAGGTGCCGCGGCGGCAAATGCAGCACTACCGCGGCAATGAGATATCCATGATATTTCAGGAGCCTATGTCTTCACTCAATCCCGTGTTTCGTTGTGGCGAGCAGGTGGCGGAAGCCATCCGGCTGCA
>JAGQXQ010000173.1:7819-16244 GCA_020436535.1 Phaeodactylibacter sp. | reverse complement strand
TATAAAGCTTACCCTCATCAACTATCGGGCGGGCAAAAGCAGAGAGTGATGATCGCTATGGCCATGTCTTGTGCTCCGGGTATTCTCATTGCTGATGAACCCACAACCGCCCTGGACGTCACTGTGCAGAAGGCCATTCTCGACCTGATGAACAGCCTGAAACAGGAAATGCAATCTTCCATTATTTTTATTACGCACGACCTGGCCGTCATCGCCGAAATTGCCGACCGGGTAATGGTTATGTACCAGGGCCGTATCGTGGAGGAAGGAAGGGTACTGGATATTTTTTCCAACCCGCAACATCCTTATACCAAAAGCCTCCTGGCTTGCCGTCCTCCATTAGGTTATCGGCTGCGGCGGCTGCCGGTGGTGAGTGATTTTATGGAAGCCGCTCCAAATGAAGCAGGGGAGATCGAAATCAGGGAAAAGAAAGCTTCGGTAGAAAGCGTCCTTTCGGCGGTAAAAGTCCCTGCTCATGAAAGCCAGCGGCGGATGGAGGGCTTGAAAGAACGAGCGCCCCTGCTGAAAGTGGAACAGTTAAAGGTGTGGTTTCCGGGAACGAGGAACTTTTGGGGTAAGGCCAAGGGCTTTGTCAAAGCGGTGGATGGCGTGAGCTTCGATGTTTTTCCCGGCGAAACGCTGGGGTTGGTTGGCGAATCCGGTTGTGGAAAGACGACACTGGGACGCAGCATCCTGGGGCTTACCCGGCCAACCGAAGGGAATATCCTCTACAAGGGGCAGAATATCCCCCACTTGAGCCAGGACGAAATGAAGCCATTGCGACAGGAAATGCAGATCATTTTTCAGGATCCTTACTCCTCTCTTAACCCTCGCCTGACTATTGGCAAAGCGATTATGGAACCCATGGAAGTTCATGAGTTATATAGTGGTGAGGACGAACGCCGGGAACGGGCCCTCCAATTGCTGGATATTGTCAATATGGAACCCAAATTCTTCAATCGCTATCCTCATGAGTTTTCCGGTGGCCAACGCCAGCGGGTAGCCATCGCCAGGGCACTTGCGCTCAATCCTCAATTTATTATTTGCGACGAATCCGTTTCGGCCCTGGATGTGTCTGTACAGGCACAGGTGCTCAACCTGTTAATGGAACTGCGGGAAAAATACCGGTTTACCTATATATTCATTTCTCATGACCTCTCCGTGGTCAAGTTCATGAGTGACCGGATGGTGGTCATGAACAATGGTAAGATAGAAGAAGAAGGAACGGCCGATGAGATCTATGCCAACCCGCAAAGGGAGTATACCAAAAAGCTGATCGAAGCGATACCGAAGGGGAGGGTAGAGGATATACGGCGGCGGTTGGTTGAATAAAAAGAAGGCTTCTCGTTGAACAACGAGAAGCCTTCTCAATCTATCACCCCATGTTAGGGCAGATAGCCGTTAATTGGTTGTGCCGAACCATTCGATAGGGATAGTTCCCCAAAACTTTCCTCGGCTCGTAGAGGTGGAAATTTTTTAATACTACCTCGCTACCACAAATTTTTTCGTCCGATAGCCTTCGGGCGTTACCGCTGTAATGAGATAAGCCCCTGTGGACAGTCCTTGTACATTTATGGTATAAGTCTCATTTACGACATTTTTCAGGCGCTGGCTGTCTACCACCCGGCCCAGCATGTCCAAGACAATGAGGCGGACTTCCTCGGCCGGATTGTCCAATTCAAAACTTACTTTCAATAAGTCTGAAGTAGGGTTGCCAATAACGCTGAACTTGCCGTCCTCCAGCGCAGGGAGGTCGTCTGTATTGGTAAAGCCGGCCAAGTACAGGCGAAGGACCGGGTGCACTCCTCCATGTGGCCACCCGGGAGTATCGTCGTTCCAGTATTCGAAGCCATCAAGATCGAATTCATAACCTGCCCCGCCGATCAGGCCAATTTCGTAAACTGTGCCATAACCTGCCTGGTTTTGTGCGCCGGCAGCGCCATATTGGGGAGAGAAAAAGTTATCGGATTCCAGTCCGCTGTGGGAGATCATCAGCAGATAACTCTTATTAGCTTCCAGAGTTACAGGGCTGTTAAATTCTACAAGTATGAGATCGCGGGGTGCTTCTTCTCCGGTTAATTCGTACTCCACGGAAGCCACTTCATTTTCAAAAAAGTCGATTCTATCAATGAAGCCGTCAAAGTTGTTGTCCAGCAGTCCGTCCCCATCCGGGTCCATATCGAGCAAGCTCAATGTAAATACCATGCCTGGTGTAAGTTCATTGGCATTGTTAAGCATGAAAGAAGTGAAAGTGGCAGGGGCCGGATTGTCTCCTGTACGGTACACAGCGCCCACATTGAAGATCAGGCTGGCCCCTTCATTTTGATAGGACGCATCACTGAGTTCAATCGAAAAGTTTTCGTAAACTTCACCGTTGTCAATACGGTAGGTATAAGTTTCGGGAGCGACCTCAAACGTTTGAGTGATCACTTCTGAATCCATCGGGTGGCTACCGGAAGGAGTAGAAGCCCTAAATTCAACAGTGTAAACGCCTACCTCTGTTGGGGTATAACTTGGGAAGAAAACTCTTTGCTCGTAGGAGAACCCTTCTATACCTAAATTGAGGAGGGTATCGATTGATGCAGTCAGTGTTTCTGTCCCTCCGCTTGGCGCAGTAATGGTTGCAGTGAGTTGAACATCCATAACCTGAGCGCTGACAGCTGTGTCTCGGTTAACCAGTACCAATTGTATGCTATCCAAGGGGACTCCAAGTTCTGGCGACAAGGAGGCGTACGCTACAGACGCATCGTACATGAAGGAGGTCATTATGGTGATATTGAGTGAACCACCAGTCACTTCCATAAGGTCTTCCAGTATTTTGCGGTCTTCGTAAGTGATAAACATACTGGGAATTGTAGTCGCATCTCCCACAGCGCCGGCGCCCATCCAAGTCATGCCATTTTCATGGGTACCCACTAAGAGGCCGATCGGTGCGCGGTTTGCAATGATTACCGCCACAGCGCCCTCATTTTCCGCATTCTGTACTTTAACCCCGAATTCACAGGAACCACGGCCGATCATGGCCACTTTACCGGATATCTCCTCACCATTAGTTACGGCCCCGCAACAGTAAGTCCCGGTTTGTGACCAGGTATCGTTGTCTGTTGGTTCTGTCACACCATCGGTAGCCCACACCAGGTCAGCAGTTATTTCAGCTGGGGGCATAGGCCCAAAGTTGGCGCGCATAGCGTCAATGGTAAGTCCCTGTGCCTCCGGATTATTGATCCGAATCTTTAATGGGATGACTTGAGCGTTCAGGCTATAAGTAGCCACTAGTAGCGCAATCGTCACAGTTACAGAGACAAATCGTTGAGTAAACTTGTTATTCATACTAATCCTTGTTTGGTTATAAAATGAGTTTTTCCATCCGAATTCATCAGGTTGGCAGATGAGGAAACAATAAAATACGCTATGGTTTGGAAAACAGTCGGTGAAGGTAGTGTGGATCAGAAAAGAAGATGAAGCATAGACACAAGAATGAGCACCCTGGTACGGGTGGCTTTATGTTTCATCATACTAGCCTTTTGAGTACCAAATTCATGGCAGTTGTCTTTATTGGGGCAACCTAAAAATATACAATTGGCCAAACATCTTGCTGGAAAATGATTTTTTTTATTTTTTATTTTTTTTAAATGCTCAGCAATAGGGGTATCGGGTGGCTTAAGCATCCTACTAATAGAAGAAAAATGGTGGGCAAGTGCAACCTTTTTAATTTTGCCACCGTCTACTCTATAAAGGGTTCATCCAAAAAATAGGCCAGCCGGCCGAGGATATTAGCAATTTTGGTAGAAAACCTTTAAATTCGATGTGACTTTTTAAAATAAATTCAGACGATGAAAAAGTCTAGCACCCGCACTGTACTGTTTTGTTTATTGATCGCCGCCAGTATTGGCTCCTATATTTACCTCAATTCCCTTTCTTCCCCAATGGCCTCTTTTGAGCAAACCACCGATTTGGAAGAATTCGAAGAGGATATAGAATCCAATGATGCTGAGATCATTCTTCCGGATATTCACCTGGTCAAAAAGATTATTGAAACAGGGAAACGGCTCATTCCCGCCTCCTGACATCAGAAAGCCTGGGACCCGAAAAAAGCGGATGATCACAAAGGAAGTGATCATCCGCTTTTTATTTTCGGCAAGTTATTTTACTGTTCCAACTTTTTCCTCCAATACCTCAGCAACCCTGCCACACTCATCCAGGCCGGGTTGGCATTTTCGTACAAGTCATATTGGGCTTCCGTAACTTCCGCTGCGGCGAGTTGCTGCTTAACGAATGCCTGGAACAAAGGCGTAATTTCTGCTGCCTTCTTCCCTTGTTCATAGTGAGGCCGCATCCAGTTTGCCCACCTGAGTAAGCCTGCCTCCAGTTCATCAAGATGCCGGTGGATTTGAGCGGCGGGAATGGCACCGAAATGCGTCAAGTAAATATGGTTGAGCTTTAGCGAACGGATCAGCCGGAGCGATTCCTGCCAGTGCTCGATATTGATGTCCGGAGGAGGGCAGGGAGGCATGGCCGGGCCCCCTTCGATCTTGACCCCGGCAACGTCGCCGGCGAAGAGCTCTTCGCCCCATTGCCAGGCGATGTGGTGAACAGCATGGCCTGGAGTATGCCAGGCTTTTAATGTCGTATCGCCTACCGTAATGACTTCCTGGTGTTCTACCGTCTTCAATTGCTCAGCCGGAATGGGCTTTAATGTACTCCAAAGGCGCTCCATACCTTCCTCTCCGTAGATCCGGGTGGCTGATGCCAGTAACTTGGACGGGGCGTTCATGTGCTGCTTCCCAAAGGGGTGGAGGTAGATCGTGGCGCCGAGTTCAGCCAATGCCCAGGCGGCTCCGGCATGGTCGAGGTGAATATGGGTTATGAATACATGCTTTATGTCTTCCAGCGTATAGCCCTTGCCTTGAACGGCTTCTTTCAGCGGTTTAAAGGTCGAATAAGGCCCGGTCTCGACCAGGATGGGCCCGGCTGAGGTTTCAATAAGAAAAGCGGCGATCGTATCCGGCTTGTTCTGAAATTTGAGGTCTAATACGTGTATCATGAATTATTTTTTTACTCAGTTAATATTTTCTTTATAGTATATTTTTAACATTTAAAACATAACCATTCAAAAAATCAGAAACAGACATACGGCGGCGGCCGGCCAGCTGCAATTCGTGTACATGGATGTAGCCATCGGCAGCCGCAATTTTTAACCAGTCTTTATTATCGGAGAGCAAGGCCCCGGGCTTTTGCTCATGTTGAACACGCTCTTTAGTGGTTCGCAGGATTTTAAGTTCCTTATCGTCAAGCGTTGTCCAGGCGGCAGGGTAGGGGCTAAGGCCTCGAATAAAATCATGGACTTTTTGGGCCGGCTGATTGAAATCGATCTCACAGGTTTCGTGGAATATCTTAGGCGCCCTTGTAGCCAGGCGGTCGTCCTGTTTTTTCAGGCTGTAGTTGCCACTTTCAATCATCTGCACAGTCTTGAGGACCACCTGAGCCCCGAGCTCCATCATTCTGTCGTGTACCTCCCCGGCCGTATCATTTTCATGGATCACCATTTTTTCCTGAAGGATCAGGTCTCCCGTATCTATTTCGTGTTGAATGAAAAAAGAAGTGACGCCGGTTTCAGTTTCTCCATTCATCACCGCCCAGTTGATAGGGGCGGCTCCCCGGTATTTGGGTAATAGGGATCCGTGCAAGTTAAAAGTGCCATATGCCGGCATCGCCCATACGGCTTCGGGCAGCATCCGAAAAGCAACAACGACGAAGAGGTTTGCCTTTAATTGGCGAAGCTCTTCAATAAATTCAGGACTTTTCAGCCTCTCAGGTTGCAATACCGGGATCGCTTTTGATACGGCATATTTTTTGACTGCTGGTTCCAGCAGCTGCTTTTTACCCCGGCCGCCCCGCTTATCGGTAGCAGTAACAACACCTACAACATTATAGCCGTTTTCAACAAGGGCCTTTAGCGAAGGAACAGCAAATTCAGGCGTTCCCATAAATACAATGCGCAAACTCATATACAAGAAGTTGGTTTTATTCCGGACTGTTTATATTTTAGTACTTTACACCATTAAATGCTATGATGAAACACACACCGTCCACATTCGCTTATGTAACACACCTCCTGTGGGTAGTGTTGTTGCTTCCCGGCCTTGGCAAGGCCAATTTGGCAAATTACTGCCGCAATGACAAGGGTATTTCCCTTCAACTTGAAATTGTTTTGAGCAGCCGGGATACCCTTCCTGCAAAAGAGGAGGAAAATTTTGATACGCCATTTGGCGGTTCCGATTATACTCCCCATAACCCAGACCCATTTTCACAACAGGAGGCTGCCCCTTCAAAAATAATGCCCACCCTGAAAATTGAAGTGGACACTTCTTTTTCCCAGGTTCACAAAATCCCTAAAGAATATTCGGGCTTTAAAATTGAAATTAAGAGCACTCCTGAGCCTTTACCTTCCAGCCATGATATCTTTTTTCAACACGGGAAACTCGTTGAAGACCGGTTGCAAAACGGTACTTATTCGTATCTTTTAGGTAATTTCCAGACTGCGGATGAAGCCAGTGTTTTTTTACAGGATTTCCTGATCAAGCGTTACCCGAATGCAAGGGTGGTTGAATATGAATCGGGAAAACGCCTCTATTAACCAAGGCTAAGATCCTTTAAAACAAAGCCATGCAGGAAACCGAATTCAATTGGCAAACCAAAGATGGATTGAATATCTATGCCAAAGAGTGGAAAGCCGAAAAGCCTCAGGGGGTCATTTGTCTGGTCCATGGCCTGGGAGAACATATCAACCGCTATGCACACCTCGCCCGTTTTTTTACGGAAAAAGGATTCAGCGTTATTGGCTATGACCGCCGGGGACATGGCAGGTCAGAAGGGGCCAGGGGCCATACTCCCGATGTAGAAGTTTTACTGGATGAAGTTGCTCAACTGTTGATCGAAGCAGAGGTTCGCTATCAGCAATTGCCGATATTTCTCTACGGCCAAAGCCAGGGTGGGCTACTTGTGCTGGCCTATACCTTAAAGCGGCACCCCAACATTCAAGGCATTGTCGCCTCTTCTCCCTGGATACGCCTGAGCTTCGAACCGGCTGCAGGCATGGTGGCCCTCGGCAGGTTGATGCATCGGGTTTACCCCGCGTTTTCTCAATCCAATGGACTTAAAACCGCTCACCTTTCAAGAGACCCTGCTGTGGTGCGGGCTTACGAAGAAGACCCTCTTGTCCACAGCCGGATTACCGCAGCCATGGGCATGGCCATGCTGGACCAGTCTCGCTGGCTGGATGGCTATTCCGGCCCATTTCCCTCGCCTCTGCTTATCATGCACGGGGCCGCCGACCAGATCACGTCTCCCAAAGCCAGCCAGGAGTTTGCCGAGCGCGTCCAGGGTGATATTACCTTCAAAGCCTGGGCCGGGGCCTACCATGAGATCCACAATGAACCTATCAAGGAGCAAGCGTTCACATTTGTTCTCGAATGGCTTTATCAACATCAGCAGCTGAAAAAAATGGCCAAGGAACTTTAGGGGATTTTGATTATATTCACATTAATCTGGTTAGTATTTTCGATTTATCAGGCTGTTCTTACTCAATATGAAATCGTAATGCGGTACCGGACCTTGGTTCTGGCTCGACCAGGTTAGGATATTCTGGTTCTGCGGCCGCAATACCGCAAAACCAGAATACCGAAACACCCAGCCAACAGCAAGTTCAAGTTAGGGACTGCATATCGAACACGGGCTAAAAGCGTTGTATAGATTCGATAATGTAAGAGGGCCGTTGTTTGATCTCATTATAAATATTAGAGAGGTAAATCGACATGATATAGAGGTTGAGACAGGTAGTGGCAAAAAAAATGGCGATCAATACCACCAGGAAGGTCCAGCCCGAAAAAGGCTCTCCTATATTGCCAAACAGGTCGATACCTGTGAATTTAACCTTAAACGCATTGGCGATAACCCCCAGCAAAAAGAGGACGGAGAAGATGAAGATCCACAGTAAGAGGCTGCGCAGAAAAGTCGTATAGGAAGTAATGGCAATCAGGGAGGTGCGAAACCGATCTGAAAAAGACTCGCTAATGGCTGGATGAAGCGGCAGGTCCGTTTCCAGGAATGCCGTTTTGTAACCGACTATGGAATATATGGCCTTCATGTACCGGAGATTCTCCCGCAGGCGCAGCAAAGAATTCAACGCTCTCCGGGAAATGATCCGGGTATTGTGGGCCATTTCGTCTATTTGCAGGGTAGAATAGTTCTTGAGGATATAGTAAAACAGCTTGTAAAGTGGCTGAAACCTGAATCCTACCTGCCTGCTTTTGGCCCGCAGATAGACAATATCATAGTGTTCCCTGGTTTTTTCAAATAACTCAAGAATGATCTCCGGTTGCCGGTAAAAATCGAGTTCAAAGATCACGGTGTAGTCGCCGTTAGC
>JAGQXQ010000173.1:0-7711 GCA_020436535.1 Phaeodactylibacter sp. | reverse complement strand
GGCGCAACTGGAATATCGAGGTTATTATTGACCAATACAACCTCAAAGTCCGAAAAATGCTCTGATAATACAGGGAACAGGTTGGACAGGCATTCCGGAAGCAGTTCCAGTTCACGGGGATGGTGAATAACGCCAACTATGGAAATAAAGCTATTATACATGAAGGAAGAGGTTGATAGTGTTGATTCGGTTAGCCGGAGGGCGAAAATTAGCCAATTGGGCCGACACTTCCAAAGCCTGATTAGAAGGAAGCGAGCCGGGGGAAACGCTAAATTCACCTGTTTTTTATATAAAAAACCCTGTTTTTTAGCAATTTAGTTTTAAATGAGACGCCAAGGCCTTATATTTCGTACATTATAGCGTCAAATAAATATTGTTAGCCATTAGAGGCGTACTGAGAAATGCCACGTAAATTTCCGTTCTACCAGCAATTAGACGCCATGGACTGTGGGGCAACCTGCCTGAGAATGATCTCCCGTCATTTCGGCAGGTACTATTCCCTCGAGTACCTTCGGGAGCTGACCTACATGGGCAAGCAAGGGGTTACTCTTTTGGGGATCAGTGATGCAGCCGAACATATTGGTTTGCAGTCGCTGGCTGTAAAGACTACTTACGACCGCCTGGCTCGGGACATTCCCTTGCCCTGTGTTGCTCATTGGCGGCAAGAGCATTTTGTTGTTGTCCACAAGGTAAACAGGCATTATGCCTGGATTGCCGACCCCGCCTCCGGAAAGTTCAAGCTTACGCGAGAAGAGTTCCGGGACAACTGGATAAGCGATACGGAAGAAGGAGAAGACCTGGGGGTACTCTTACTGCTCGAAACGACCCCGGAATTCTACGCCCGGGACGGAGAATCGGCCGACAAGTCGGGCTTTGGCTACGTTTTCTCCTATTTCAAGAAATACCGGCCTCTTATCGTCCAGCTCATTGTTGGATTATTATTAGGAACGCTGCTTCAGCTGACTTTCCCTTTCCTCATGAAAGCGATCGTCGATAAAGGGATCGACACGGAAGACCTGGGGTTCATCAAAATCGTCCTGATCGCTCAGCTGATCCTGTTCATTACCCAACTGGCGGTAGAACAATTCAGAAGCTGGATATTGTTGCATGTAGGAGTTCGGGTCAACATTAGCCTGATCTCAGATTTTTTGATCAAGCTGACCAAGTTACCCATCAAATTTTTTGATTCCAAGATCACCGGGGACCTGATGCAACGCATTGCCGACCACGAGCGGGTGCAGCGTTTTCTGACATCCACCTCTTTGGTCTCCATCTTTACCTTTGTCAATTTTATCGCCTTTTCCATCGTGTTGTTTTTCTGGCACAAACTGGTATTCCTCATCTTCTTCGGAGGTACAGCCCTATATCTGGGATGGGTTTTCTTCTTTCAGCGAATGCGAAGAGAACTGGACTATAAGCGCTTTGACCAGTCATCGGATAACCAAAGCAACATGATCGAGTTGATCAATGGGATGCAGGAGATCAAGTTGCACAATGCTGAAAAACAGAAAAGGTGGGCATGGGAACGCATACAGGCTCGTTTGTTCCGGACAGCTATCAGTTCTCTGCGCATCGGCCAACTGCAGCGGGCGGGCGCTTCTTTTTTTAATGAAACGAAGAACCTGCTCATCATTTTTGTCGTAGCACAGGCTGTAGTTAAAGGAGATATGACGCTGGGTATGTTATTAGCTGTCCAATACATCGTCGGCCAGCTCAATTCTCCTTTGGGCAACCTCGTCGATTTTCTCCGCAATATGCAGGAAGCCAAGATTAGCCTGGAACGGATGAATGAGATCCACTCGAAAGAGGATGAACATCAGGCCGGAGAAAAGATAATCCTGCTTCCCGAATCCGGAGACCTTATCTTTGAAAAGGTATCTTTCCAGTATAATGGCCCGCATTCGCCATCCGTCCTGAAAAATGTCAAATTACGCATTCCGAAAGGGCAAACTACCGCCATTGTCGGCACCAGCGGAAGTGGAAAGACTACCATGCTCAAATTACTGCTCAACATATACCAGCCTACCGAGGGCGCCATCCGCCTTGGGGATATCAACTTGTCTAATATCAACAACCGGCTTTGGCGCAGTAAATGTGGGGTCGTTATGCAGGATGGCTATATTTTTTATGAGTCCATCGCCAAAAACATTGCACTGGGCGATGAGATCATCGATAAGAAAAAGTTGCTAAGGGCGGTCAAAGTGGCCAATATCCAAAGCTTTATCGAATCCTTGCCCCTTGGGTATAATACGAAGATCGGACAGGAGGGCCTTGGCCTGAGCCAGGGGCAGAAACAGCGGCTACTGATCGCTCGGGCTGTATATAAAAATCCGGAATACATCTTTTTTGACGAAGCCACTACCGCTCTCGATGCCTACAACGAGATGGTCATCATGGAAAACCTGGAGGAGTTCTTCTACGGCAGGACAGTGGTGGTCGTTGCACACCGCCTGAGCACCGTTATGAATGCTGACAATATCGTCGTACTGGAGGGAGGCGAGATCGTAGAACAGGGTACACACGATGAACTCACCTACCTGCGGGGCGCCTATTACCAATTGGTCCGAAACCAGTTGGAATTAGGCGCGTAATCCTAAAAGCTTCACGGAAGATGCAAGAATACGAGAACATTGAAATTCGAAGTGAGGAAGTTCAGGAGATACTGGGCACTCCGCCTGGCTGGATGGCCCGTTACGGGACGCTCTTTGCCTTTGTGGTGGTCGTGGTGGTGGGATGGGTCGGTTTTTTGATCAAATATCCAGATACAGTTGAATCTGGAATTACCGTTACCACCACAGACCCGCCAAAAAGGCTGGTTACGGAGACGCGGGGAAGGGTCAAAACAGTAATGGCCAAAAACGAACAGGTCGTATCCGCCGGCCAGGTATTGATCGTTTTTGACAATAACGCCAACCTGGAGGATGTCCTTACACTCGAAACCGCTATCATGGCAGTAGGGAATAGCCCTTCCGATTCGACTTTGCTGTCCTTTTATCTTCCCGGAAATGTAGTCCTGGGTGAACTCAAGGACGAGTTATACGATTTTTACCGACGGCAGCAGGACCTGCGGCAGTACCTTTCCAATCCATATGACAACCTCAATCTCCAGCAACTCAACAAGGAGTTGGGTAAGATCCAGAGCATGATCCGCAGCGACCGGGAACGATGGGCGAATATTGACCGGCAGATCGAATCCGTAGAAGGCAGGCTTCGAAGAGAAGAACAGCTTTCTAGAGAAAATCTCCTGGCACAGGATAAGGTTTCCCGGACCCGGGAGGAAATACTGAGCCTCCGGCGCGCCCGGGAAGGAATTGAATCTTCCATTAAAAACAAAGAACTGGACATCGACGGAATCCGGTCAGAAATGGGGGGCGTGCAACAGGTGACCAAAGAGGGCCGGCAGGAAGCTGCTATCGCCTTGCGGGAGAGTTTTCAGGCGCTACAAAAGGCAGTGGAAGAATGGAAACGAAAGTTCGTGATCAGCTCCCCCATCGATGGAATCGTTTCTTTCAATTTGGAAAGTATCAGTGAACAGCAGTATGTGGAATCAGACCGGGAAATCGGTGTGGTCGTTCCGATGAAACGGCAAAAAACCAAAGGTTTTGTGCAGGTCGATATGTCGCGGTCCGGTAAGATTCGCCCCGGCCAGAAAGTGATCGTCCGGCTGGATAGTTACTCTTATGCTGAATACGGAGCCATTGAAGCTACTGTTGAAAAGAAAAGCCAGGTGCCTATCGAGGGCAAGATCATCGTTGAAGTAAGCTTTAAAAAGGATTTGGTAACTACGCTTGGCAAACGCATAGAGCCTTCCCGGGAAATGAAAGGAGACGCGGTTATCATTACGAATGACAAGCGGTTCATTGAGCGGGTATTTGAGCGGGTGCGCAGCAGAGTAGTCCAGGAAGGGTAGGAGAGATCGAAGGAATGAAGGAAATGTATCGGCCATTCATTCCCTCATTCCTTCATTCCTTCCTTCATTCCCTACAAATGAATCACCTCATCATAAGCGGCGGCGGCGGCCTCCATCACCGCTTCGCTCATCGTGGGGTGTGGGTGAACCGTCTTGATAATCTCGTGGCCGGTCGTTTCCAATTTGCGGGCCGCCACTACTTCGGCGATCATTTCAGTGACGTTGGCCCCAACCATATGGGCGCCGAGGAACTCTCCGTACTTGGCGTCGAAGATCACTTTGACGAACCCTTCCTTGGCGCCGGCGGCACTAGCCTTTCCGGAAGCTGAAAATGGGAACTTACCTATTTTGACTTCGTATCCGGCATCTTTAGCCGCCTGCTCTGTGAATCCTACCGAAGCCACCTCGGGGCTGCAGTAGGTACAGGACGGAATATTGTTGTAATCCAGTGGATGCGGGTTCAAACCGGCGATCTTTTCTACACAAATGATCCCTTCTGCGCTGGCGACGTGAGCCAGGGCCGGCCCCGGAACGACATCTCCGATCGCGAAAATGCCAGCCACGTTCGTCCGGTAATACTCATCCACCTTTATCATGCCCCGGTCCGTTTCAATGCCGAGTGTCTCGAGGCCGATATTTTCGGTATTCGGAGTTACGCCGGCGGCGGAAAGGACGATATCACACTTGATCTCCTGCGTTTCTCCCGTTTTGCGGCTCTTGACCATCACTTTGCAGCCCCGTCCTTTGGTATCAACAGATTCCACTGACGTATTGGCCATCACTTCGATCCCCTTCTTTTTGTAAATCTTGCCCATCTCCTTGGACACATCGGCGTCCTCGCGGGGAACCAACCCCTGCTCCAGGAATTCAACAATGGTAACTTCAGTGCCTATTGAATGGTAAAAGTAAGCGAATTCCACCCCGATGGCGCCGGCGCCGACCACCACCATCTTTTTCGGCTGTTTCTCCAGGCTCATGGCTTTGCGGTACTCTATTACGTTTTTTCCGTCGATGGGGAGGTTGGGTAGTTCCTTCGCTCTGCCTCCGGTGGCAACGATGATGTTCTCCGCACTGTATTCGGCCTTTTTGCCTGATGCATCGGTTACTTCCACCTTTTTACCCCGGGCGAGTTTCCCATTCCCGTTGATCACGGTAATTTTGTTTTTGCGGAAGAGGAAGTTGATCCCTTTGCTCATGCCATCCGCTACACCCCGGCTTCGCGCAATCATTCCTTCAAAATTGACGGAGGCGTTTTCTACATTAATCCCGTAATCCTGGGCATGATGAATATATTCAAACACCTGAGCACTTTTCAATAATGCCTTGGTGGGTATACATCCCCAGTTCAGGCAGATACCACCCAGTGATTCCCGTTCAACAACGGCGACTTTCATTCCCAGCTGGGATGCGCGAATGGCCGCAACGTAACCGCCGGGGCCGGTTCCAATAACAATAAGGTCAAATTTATCCATTTCGGTTGCTTTATTTTAGTTGGCTAATATGTGCGATAAGGCAAAAACATGGAAGCAGGATTAATTGCCCGCACGCAAATATAATCAGTTCTTTGTCTATGGCGAAATATGAAAGGAAGGGATCGATACCAGGAGGCTGGAAAATAAAAAACCCCGCTACTTTCTCGCAGCGGAGCTCATATTAACTTGCTGATACTTAAAATCTTTATAAGAATATAACCTTATTGTCTCGGAAACAGAAACCGGCTCTTTAAGAACCTTTCGATCATAAAAGTATAAAACAGAAGTTATCCAGGGAAAAAAAAACACTGACAATTTGTCGGATAGCAAAATGATGAAGTGTGTAATTTTTTTGGTTAAAACACTGAAAAACAAAATATAACAAAGTGTGATAGATTAAATGTAATCAGCCCCTTTCATCGAAAGAGGCTGATTACCAGAGGTTAAAAACATTAACCAGGTGGCATGCTTTTTTCTGTTTTTTTTTTCGAAACAGGCCGTTACTAATCAATTACTTGCTACACTGCCCGAAGGTTGTTCACTTAGGGTGATGACCAGCAATCCTCCATTTCCGGACTTGCCGTCCTCTATCCTGGCGTAAAAACCCGATTGCAATTCGGTGCTTTGCCCCAGGCTGATGCGCCCACTCTTTTGATTTAATGCATCGGCAACAGAAGCATAAATTACATAGGCGGAGCCCAGTTGCCCTAACCGGTAGAAATGATTGATTGCTTCCTGAATCCAGAAACTGGCGGGTGCTCCCGGATACGGGTTAGTCAAATTAAATCGGAACTCTTGATTGATGTAATCACAGCCGGTTTGAAGAATGGACAATTGGAGCCCGTCATCAAAAGAAACCGTTTCCACGGCTCTGTCCTCTTCCAACCGAAAGTTGTGTTGAATGATGGACCTTACCTGTTCATTAAAAATGGGCTTGGGAGCGCCGTAGCGACAGTCTGCAAAGGGATCGGCCGTAGTGGCAGGCGTCTCGTCCGCACAACTGGTAAGCCCTAACAGGGCCAGGCAGAGCAATAGGAGGGGGCTTTTCAGGGAAATCGTCAAATTCTGCATAATCAAAGATAAGTATCATTCGTGAATAAATGGACGACGGATTGACGATTATGGGGGAAAAAACGGGGGGGGAAGATGGTAGAAAAAATATAACTATACAACAAATCTATCATACGAGCTATAGGGGAAAATGTTCCAGGGATTGCCCTGAATTTATTTTTGTGCTCCCTTTTGTGCCGGAAGGGCAATGAAGGAAGGCTTTGGGGGTAAAAATTCAGTCATAGAATGGCCGTCATTGTGTCATATTCCTTTAACCGCAAATCAATGGTTAAACAATTAATTTGATTTTGACGTTAGTGTATGGATTTAAAAATCAATCTAAAATATTCCTTATGATCAATTCGAATTATGGAGCAAACGGTAAAGCCGGCCATCACATGAATGGCAGCTCGGCCAGATATGCTGAAGCATTCTCGGATGAAATTGGCGCCCAGCATGTGGGCACTTCTTATGATACTCCAATGAAGCCCAATGCCTTTGAACTTTCTGATGAAGAAAAGATGAGACAGGTGGAAGGCCATTTCCGGGAGATCATGGATGTCCTGGGGCTCGACCTCACTGACGATTCTCTTCGGGGTACCCCCAAGCGCGTAGCCAAAATGTTTGTTAAGGAGATATTCTCAGGGCTGAACCCTGAAAATAAACCTGGGATTTCTTTATTTGACAATAAATTCCGGTACCGCCAAATGCTGGTGGAAAAAGGCATCCGGGTCCAGTCTTTCTGCGAGCACCACTTTTTGCCTATTTACGGGCAGGCGCACATCGCCTATATCGCCAACGGCAAGGTTATCGGCTTGTCCAAGCTCAACCGCATCGTGGAGTATTACGCCCGCCGCCCGCAGGTACAGGAGCGCTTAACGGTACAGATTGCCAATGAGCTGAAGAAGGTACTTGGAACAGATGACGTTGCTGTTTACATTGATGCCAAGCACATGTGCGTCGAGATGCGGGGGGTTGAGCACCAACACTGTAGTACTGTCACGACAGAGTATAGTGGTAAATTCCTGAATGAAAACACGCGTGCAGAATTTCTGCAGGTGATCCGATAAATCTGAACCCGCGAAATTTAGTAAATTATGGCTGTTGAAATGCTTGCCAATAAGAATGTTCTGGTCGTTGGCGCCACCGGCGGAATAGGCTCCGAAGCCACCCGGCTGATCAAAAATAGCCAGGCCAACGTATTTATTACAGGGCGGGATGAGCAAAAGCTATCCCAAACAGCGAAAGCTAATAATATCCCCGAGAGTCAGGCCTTCTC
>JAGQXQ010000655.1 GCA_020436535.1 Phaeodactylibacter sp. | reverse complement strand
TTGACACTGTGTTCGGCAAAAAAAGCCGGGGCGCAGCCCCTGGCAGAAGGTAATTTCTTTACCGGAGTTCAGCTGATCAATATCACGACGGGAAAGAAAGCCCGCCAGCCCATGATGTACATCTGGGAGCATCAGTCTGTTAAACTGGACAAACACCTGGTGTTGGGCGCGGATATTACCCTGGCCAAAAATACAGTGCCTTACAGCCAGGAACAAGGAAAGGTCCTGGAGTTCTATCAGCTGAACCTCCCTGTCCACCTGGACATCCGCGCTTCCGGGAATTGGTTTGTTGAGCTAGGCGTTTATTTAGGCGCCACAGCCAGAAGCCGGAATGTATACATTACAGAATTCGTTCAGGTGAAGTACTTTGAAGAACTGGAGATGCGCTTCGACGCCGGATTTATGGCCGGGCTCAGCCTGGAGCTTAAAAAATGGGGGAAATTGCATCTCAGATACAATTATGGACTGTTTCCGGCCGTTCCTATTAGTGGAGAACGCATCGTAAAAGACCGGATGTTAGCTACCGGCATTACGATCAGGTTTTAAAATGAGCCATCAACTTGCTGATACTTTTCTAACCGGCAAAAGACACAAAATAAACGGCCCGAAAAGCGAAGCGCAAAGCCTTCGCTTTCGGCCGTGTTAAAGAAGTAATTACTGCACGTTAATTCATTTTAGCGGCGTAACTTATTATCATGGGATTCTAATTGTATTTATGGGAAGTGCCTTCATGCAGTGAAGGCATTTTCTATATGTGCCGACTTGGATGCGGCGTTCCCTGCCCGCCCTTCTCAATTGCGGGAAAACAATTAGGTAAAGACGATGAGAGAGATCTCTTCCCGGAAGCGCTCAGGTTAATTGAAGAATGTCTTCCGCAAGCTGTCCTTTTAGAGAACGTAAGAGGTTTCCTGTCTAAAAAGTTCCACAAACTCCCCAAGCAGGCCAAAGAGATTGTTGGCCCCAAAGAGAACCCGGAAGGGTAGTTTTTTATTCTGCTGTTGTATTGACGGTAATGCGCAGGGCTTTTAACCCTTCTACACCCTGAAGCTTTCCGATGAGCAACTCTTCGATATCCGGTAGGATGAGCTTTCGGCTGGCCAGGAACTGAAGATATTCCAGGTATTCCACCCGGTCTTTTTCATTAGCGTAGACGATGGCTAGTTTGCCGGGCGCCCGCAGCCGTTCTTTGGTGCCGTCAACCAGCGCTTTGTCAACTCGTTTTTTAATGATCTCATAACGGATATTGTAGGCGCCGTCTACATCAAAGCGCTTTTCATCCATTCGGAAACGGATATCGATCGGGTTGCTGTAGACAAATATCATCTGTGCCGTTTCCAGAGGCAAAGGCAATTGCTGTTTCAGGCTTGCCGCTCGGCGGGTGACATTACACATCACCATGAGTTGCCACAGGCGGAGGTTGTTGAGTTGCAACGGGTTGAATTGCCCTTTGGGCAAAAGAGATTGCCCGGCATAGATTTCAAACTCTACTCCATCGGTCTTATATTTTTCAAAATAGTGGGGCAGCATTTCCTGTGCGACTTCATCCTCCTGTTCGAGATAGCGGGAGATGGAATCATTGATCATCGCCACGCTATCTTCATAAGCTTTCCGCCGGTTGTACACTACTCCCAGGCGGGCGTCCAGCTGTTGAAAGTATTCCTGGATCAGTCGCCCGGCGTCCTGAGAGTGCTGTTCCATCTGCCGGAGCAATGGGTGTGCTTCCAGGCGGAGGAATTCCATGATCCTGTTTTCATCATTGGAGGAGAAACCCCTCTCCAGGCGGCCGATATGTTCCTGGGCCCGAAACAGGAATAGTTCCAGAATAGGAAACGGAAGCCATTTAACGGTGGCCTGAAGAGCCTCTCTCAGGCGGTGGAGGTTGTCGAGCAAGTCGGCTTGAATAGCCGCATTGCGAATATTGCTCGAGTTGACAATGTCTGCCTGAGCATACAGGGGATATACCTCCTTAAATACAATAGGCCGGGCATTACCTTTGTGGCCGTTGCTGCGTTCCTCCAGCAATGTAAAGGCGTTTTCTACAAAGCGCCACTCAACACTGGGGTGCAGGGTCGTATACTGCTCGCGGATGATGGCTTCGATCTGGTTGTTGAGTTCCTCGCGCCGCCGTTCGATAGCCATAGTGAACAATGGGCCCATTTCGCTGGCTTTCAGGGCAGTGATCTTGCTGAGGCCATGAGCTTTGGGGGAGCCTAGCTCCAGAAAGCCAACCAGTTTGCCTTTTTTGTTTCTGAGTGGGAAGATAATAATGCTGCGGATACCTGAATTGAGTAGCTCGGTTTCTACTTCGGTAACTTCTTCCCACTGGGTGAGGTCTTCGATCAACAGCGAGCCTTCCTGCCGAAGGGCTTGCTTATAGATGCCGCCTTCAGTTTGCAGGATGTCTTCTTCCCTATAGTTTAGAAAATGATGGGCCACCTTGTATTTCCGGGCAGCACAGAGGTTCCCTTTTTCATTGGTGGCGGATAGCCCCAGCCGGATAGCCGGTTTCTGCAGGGCGGTGCGCACCAGCGCTTCCAGATGAGCGACCTTCTGCGGGTCTACTACTACATCTTTTTCGAGCAATTGGTATTTGATCCGGGAGAGGGCTACTTCCTCAGTGATCTCTGTATGATATTCGGTGATAAACCCTTGGAACTCGAATCGGCCTGGGGGCAAGTATTCCAGCCATTGCTGCCAGTTCATGGGGTCATTGAGCAACTGCTTAATTTGCCTGGCGTTTAGTGCGGGTAGGCCCGTCAGCGGGCGTACATCAATAAAAGAAAGGTTGTGGACGCATTTAAAATGGCGTTCCATCGCTTGTCCGGGTAATTGGAGGGTAGCAATGAGCGGCGTTTCCACCTTTAGTGCCTGGCCATAGAATTTATTGAGGATGATAGAACAAGCGGCGTTGATAATAAAGCTGAACACCTGGTCGGGCCGCTCATCCATGCAATATTCAAAGGAGGCGCCTTCCTGCAGCAGCTGGCTCAGGGCTTCTGTCTGGTAGATGGAAGAATCATCCAAAGGCTTAAAGGCGCGGCCCAGGCTGAAAGCTTCCTGTCCGTCCGGAAAAACAGTAGACAACAGCAAGTCCACCACATCGCTGTGGCACTCGATATCCTGGAGGTTGTCCACCGGCTTTAGCAGGGCAGGGGTTTCTGCAACCTTATTGAGGATATGCCGCAGCAAAGCAGCCCGGCCCGGGCGCTTTTCCTGGGCCGCTTGCACCTGCAGGTGATTGATCAGCGGGACAAAGCTTAAACGGGAAGGGTAGGGCATCATCTCAATGGCTGATCCCTCCTCAGGGGTTGTCTTTTCTGCCGGTTTGACGGCGGCAATAGTTGCTGTCGGGTGAATGGCGGCCATAGGGGGAACTTTTGACATAAAATGTGACACTTCCGATGGCAAGTACAGAAAGCATCAGCAAGTCATCCGTTTGGGTTTAAAAAGTATGGGGGAAGGGGAAGGCTAATGCTCTTCCCCCTTCTCTGGTAAGAAACACCCTAAAAACTACCGTATAAGTAGATCGTTTTCATCTGGATCCGTCCAGTTTTGGGAACAAAAAAACAGCCGGGTGATAAAATTTAGCGTCGGGTGATCTCTTTGTGAATGCCAAAGGTTTTTAAGCTCCAGCTTTGTTTGTCGGGTGGCTGTATTAATTGTTATTATTAAGTCGGGTGTTCAGGGTATTAGGTTACACTTTGAAAGGGTTTTTTAGCAAAATTTAAATTTTCTGAATCCCTCCCGAGATCAGTGAGCGGGTATTTTTTTCTTCCGGATCGCCGGTATAGTCGATCTGCCCACCGGTATTGGCGTTGGCATCGAGGCGCTTAAGGGCAACCACTTCTGCCTGGCCTCCGGTATTGGCTTTGACGTAGGTACGTTCGCACTGCAAGTCCAGGCCTTCGTACTGGCCGCCGGTACCGGCGGTAATTTCCTGCGTTTCCGCGTTGCCTTGCATGGTTATCACTGCACCTTCGGTAACGGTGGCTACCAGGCTGTTGACTTCAATTGTAAGGTTTATTTGGGCGCCGCTACTGGCCCGCAGGTCCAGTTGGTCTCCGGTGATGGTTGTATTGGCAGAGGCTTTGGCGCCGGCGCTGGCTTTCAGGGCGCGCAGTTGCTGGTAGGTAACTTCAACCCGCGCGTGGTCTTTATCGTGGAACAAGCCTTCGATCAACTGGATTTTCAGAGTTTTGCCCTTAACGTACACGGTTACATCATCTTCGGATATGCCTTCGGCGGTGATGAATGCTTTGGCTTCTTCACCGGCTATGAGCACCAATTCCACATCACCGACAACGGTAATGGCGTCGAAGTAATCGAGTTTGCGTTCATCCTGGGCGTAGGTGTTGCTCAGAACAAAGAAAAAAGCTAGTGCTAATGTTACTCTTGAGATCGTTTTCATGATGATACTATTTTTATGTAAAGCTTAGTAGGGGTAGCGTTTTGCTGCCTGCATGTGTTAGTAGGATGCAACAATGATCCTCCCCCCCCCTATTGTCAACCGGAAAATCCTTGAAAAGGATGATTAAAAGCCAGCCGGTGGGCCAATAATGTCGGCGGTTGTCCCTCCAGGGCGATTTTCCTTGTAGGATAAAGCCAGGCTTGTTATTTTTCAGAAAATGTGAAGCTATGAAACCTCTTATTCAATGCCTGCTGGGGCTGGGGGCCCTTTGCTTCAGCTGGTTTTCTTTCCTCAGCGAACCGGGAGCCGGGTATCCCCCTGGCGGACTGGAAGAATCTGAAGTTTTTGTGGATACCTGTTTTGCCGATACCTCCATCTGCCCGGGGGATACGATCTACGTGGCAGGCCAGGCCATTGCCGCTCCCGGAACCTATTTATTCACTTCGGATCTTCCGCCGGAATGTGCTGGTGTTCTCGTCCTGGATGTTTTCGAAAGGAACACTTATGAAAACCGGCTGGATATAACCCTCTGCCATGGAGAAAATGCCCGTTTCGGCGTTTATACCTTTGGCCGGACCGGTTATTACGAGATACGCCTGCCTGCCAGAAACGGTTGTGATACGATTATCTATCTGAACCTGGTCGTTAGCGATATGGGGTATCCGAGTTTTCAGACACAACCGGACGATGGCTCCGGCAACGGTTCAATTGACCTGGCTATCAGCGGCGATGGCCTCTTTTTCGAGTGGAGCAACGGAGCTACCACCGAGGATATCGATGGGTTGGAAGCAGGGCGGTACGAAGTGGTGATCACCAATGCCGACAGTTGTCGGCTGACTCGCAACATAGAGGTGAAAAAGCTGGAACGATTCGCCGTGCCCAATACTTTTACACCTAATGGCGATGGTATAAACGATTACTTCAACCTGCTGGCAAGTGAAGGTGTACCCCGGGTCCTTACTTTTCAGGTGTTTAACCGATGGGGGCAAATGGTTTATGACAATGAAAACCCTGAAAAGGGCTGGGACGGCGGCTTTAACGGAGAGCCGCAGGTGGCGGACACCTACTTTTACAGAATACAGGTGCAGCGGCAGATAGGGCCGGAGGAAGTGCTTTCTTTTCAGGGGGATGTTGTCTTGCTGCGATAAAATCTGTGTGTATAACCTATCTATACTGCAACAGCGCCGGAGCACAGTAAGGCACTGGCAGCCGGCCCATAATAGGACCAGCCGCCGCTGAATTCAATAAATCGTTTTTAACTATTCAACAATTGGCGCTTAGCTGTTGGGCATTGGCGCCCGATGTCCATAAAAATGGGATATAAGCTTAAGCTACCGGTTTTTTGCTTAATACAACAACCTTCAGGGCAGGCATTTGCTAACCGCTAACCGCCAAAAGCTAGCTGCTGAATCGTTACGATCACTTTTTTCATAAATCAGGCAGAATTAGCCGGGCCGGGCACTTTTAAACCTCTCTATTTGTATTATCTTTGCGCCTTCATTTAACAGGTGCTTCGAAATATCCTGTACCTGAAAGCGGAAAAAATTGACAACGGCCCATGGCACAACCAATCGATCAATTCAAAAAACTCATTGCCCACAGCAAAGAATATGGCTTTATCTTCCAGTCTAGTGAAGTATATGACGGCCTGAGCGCCGTATACGATTACGGCCCCTACGGTGTGGAGCTCAAAAATAATATCAAGGAATATTGGTGGCGCAGCATGGTACAGATGCACGATAATATCGTCGGTGTCGATGCCGCTATCTTTATGCACCCCAAGACCTGGAAAGCCTCCGGCCACGTCGATGCCTTCAATGACCCGTTGATCGACAATAAGGACAGCAAGAAGCGCTACCGTGCCGATGTGCTCATTGAGGAGTATATGGACAAGTTGGAAACCAAGATCCAGAAGGAAGTGGATAAGGCGGCCAAACGCTTCGGCGAAAAGTTTGATGAAGCGGTTTTCCGCTCTACTAACGACCGGGTGCTGCGGTACCAGGAGGAACACGGCCGCATTCGGGAGCGCCTGGCGCAGGCAATGACCGAGGGCGACCTGGTGGAGCTGAAGCAGATCATTGAGGACCTGGAGATCGCCGACCCGGAATCCGGCTCCCGAAATTGGACGGATGTCCGGCAGTTCAACCTGATGTTTTCTACTCAACTGGGCAACATTGCCGGTGAAGATGGCAAACTGTACCTGCGCCCCGAAACCGCCCAGGGCATTTTTGTCAACTTCCTGAATGTACAGAAAACCACCCGCCAGAAAATACCTTTTGGCATTGCCCAGATTGGCAAGGCCTTCCGCAATGAGATCACGGCGCGCCAGTTCATCTTCCGCATGCGCGAATTCGAACAGATGGAGATGCAATTCTTCATCCGCCCCGGGGACCAGAAAAAGTGGTACGAGCATTGGAAGGAAGCCCGCATGAAGTGGCACCTGGCCCTGGGCACCTCTGCCGAAAAACTGCGTTTTCACGACCACGACAACCTGGCCCACTATGCAGATGCCGCCGTGGATATCCAGTTTGAATTCCCCTTTGGCTTCAAAGAGCTGGAAGGTATTCACAGCCGTACCGATTTCGACCTGGGCGCTCACCAGGAACTGTCCGGGAAAAAACTGCAGTATTTTGACCCGGAATTGCAGGACAATTACGTACCCTACGTCGTGGAGACCTCCATCGGTTGCGACCGCATGTTTCTGGCTTTGATGAGCCATGCACTGGTGGAAGAAGAGGTGCCTGGCTCCGGTAATACCCGGGAGGTGCTCAGGTTGCATCCGGCCCTGGCGCCCATCAAGTGTGCTATTCTGCCGCTGAAACGCAATGAGGGCCGGCTGGTAGCCCTGGCAAAGGATATCTTTAACGACTTGCGCTTGTCCTTTCAGGTCCAATACGATGATACCGGCAGCATCGGCAAGCTCTATCGCCGCCAGGATGCCATCGGAACGCCCTTCTGCGTGACGGTCGATTTTGAATCGCTGGACGACAATACCGTTACCCTGCGCGACCGCGACAGCCTTGAGCAAGAGCGGGTGCCCGTGGCAAAACTGGAAGAGATTATCAGCAAGCGAGTAGATATGAAACAGCTTTTAATTTAAATATTTTCTCAATTTCCAGAACCCTGGATGCATTTTGTCCGTACACCCTTTGTGTGAAATTTTACTTAGCTTATTAGCACATAGTGTATAAAGCACTAGCAATCCCCGGACAAAATGATGAAAAAAGCTACCCTATGTACCCTGATGGTGGTGGCGGGCTTCTTCCTATACCTTGCCCCCGCCCATGCTCAACGCAACCTTGCCCTTTACAGTATGCCAGGTTTGCAGCAGGCTTCTCATGTTAATCCTAGCTTCATTCCAGATGCAGGCCTGGTCATCGGATTACCATTGTTGTCTAATATAAATGCCGATTTTTCGAATAATGGCTTCACACTCAGAGATGTAGGAGCCAGTGGCTGGGGACTCAGCGGGTTGCGGTTAAATTATGAAACAATCCTTCCCATTGTTGAAAATGACAATATCGCCGGTGGCGGGCTGAATACCAACCTGCTGACGATCGGCTACCGCCTGAAAAATGACTATATCGCTTTTGAGTCCAGTGAGCATGTAGTGGGCAGTTTCTTCTATTCGAAGGATGCCATACAATTTGGCGCCGATATCAGTAATGGGAATTTTAAACCTGGACAGGTCTATAACCTTAATGGATTGGCTTATGATCTCACTCATTTCCGCGATTTTTCACTCATCTATGCCCGCGATTTCGGCCGTGCTTCAGCAGGTGTGCGCCTCCGCTACCTGGTCGGCCTGGAGAACTATTCGAGTGCCGGGCCTGGCATCGTGTTAACCTCTACAGAAGAAACGGATATCTATCAGATCCAGGGCCAGTTGGAGCTTTGGGCCGCTGGGGTCCAATCCTTTTCAGGGGAGGGCAGCTATCCTATATGGGGACAAGGGGACAACAATGGGTTCGCCTTTGATTTTGGCACCACATACTCACTGGGCGAAAAGTTGAAAGCCTCCTTTAGCGTCATCAACCTGGGAGGGATCCATTGGATTTCCGGAGTTAAAAGAAAAGTGCTTCTTAAAGAGATTGAAGATCCCCGTACGGTGATCAATGAGGCTTTTGATCAGTTTATCCATGATAAATCTACTACCCAGTTATCCTACAGTACGGCATTGCCCACTTTTTTTAATTTGGGGGGTGCCTACCAGCTAAACGAAAAAAGCACCTTTAACCTCTTGCTAAATTCCCGTTATATTCATAACAGACACAGCCTGGCGGCAGCCCTTTCCTATTCCAGAAGGTTTAGTCCCGGCTTTCGGGCTTCTTTGACTTACTCTGCCATCAATGGGAGCTTGCTCAACCTGGGCGGAGGCATAGTTGCCAAAGCCGGCCCACTACAGCTGTTTTTGATGACGGATAACTTGCTTTCAGCCATTGGCCCTTCGGCGTCCCATTATACGAACATCAATGTTGGTGTGAACCTGGTTTTTAACAAGCCGCCAAAGGAAGCGGTTGCTTTGATAGACACCGCCGCCGTGATGCCCCCGATAGATGACACGGCTTTGGCTGCATCCGGTGAGCCTGGTGCTGAAAATCCAACTCCGCAAACCGCAGCGCCAAATACGGCCAAGCCGTCACAACCGGCTCCGC
>JAGQXQ010000654.1 GCA_020436535.1 Phaeodactylibacter sp. | reverse complement strand
GGCCAGCTGTGTCAGTTTGGCGGAAGTCTTAGCCATCTGCATCAAGGAAAAGGCCGACTCCATCATCCTGGCTCCTCCCGATTTGGAAAGGATCATCAGCGGTGTACGGGTTTCGATGCAATGGTTGATAGACAGAGCAATCTTCTCCCCCATCACCGAGCCCATTGAGCCTCCGATAAACTTGAAGTCCATAGCTGCAATGACCAGCGGCCGCCGGTTCACCTTGCCCTTGGCAACAGACATGGCGTCGGTTAGGCCGGTCTTCTTCTTCGCCTCTTTGAGGCGTTCTGTGTAAGGCCTCAGATCCGTAAAGTTGAGGTGGTCTTTAGAGACCAGGCCGGTAAAAAGCTCTTCGTAATTACCATCAAAGAGCAGTTCGAAGTAATCGTAGGAGGTAATCCGCAGGTGATAATTACACTGGGGACACTTAAAAAAATTCTCCTTAAGCTCTTTAACGGTGGAAGTCTCCTTACACTCTCTACACTTATACCAGAGCCCTTCCGGGGCCTCCTTTTTGTTCCTTGTAGCCGTCTGAATGCCGTCTTTTAGTCGTTTAAACCAACCCATAAAGTTGTTTTTACTTGTTCATTCTTTCTCCCGGCCCGGTTTGCAAATGCCAAAAATAAGGTGCCGCCCCCCTAATTTACAAAAATGGGGGCAATTATTTCTAAGGCAATTATTCGTAACGATAATGCTTCACCGCCTCCACGAAGGCGCGAACACCGTCCAGGGGCGTATCCGGATAGACGCCATGGCCCAGGTTGGCGATATGCCTGCCGCCAAAGGCATCCAGCATCTTTTGGGTAGCGATGCTGATCTGTTCCGGATCAGCGTACAAATAACAAGGGTCCAGATTGCCCTGCACCACTTTTTCACGCCCTATCCTACGGCGCCCTTCTTCCGGGCTGATATTCCAGTCGAGGCCCACCACCTGACAGTCCATTTGGGCAATATCCTCCAGGGCGAACCAGGCGCCCTTGGCAAATACGGTAACCGGCGCCTCGGTAATGGCGCTGCAGATTTGCTGGAGATAGGGTGCGCCAAATTCCCGATACATTGCCGGGCTGAGGATACCCGCCCAGGAGTCGAACACCTGGATGAGATCTGCACCATGCCTGGTTTTCGCACGCAGGTAAGTAATGATGGTTTGAGTGATTTTTTCCAAGAGATGGTGGGCCAACACCGGCTCCTGATACAGCATGCGTTTAGCCCTGGAAAAAGTTTTGCTACCACTGCCCTCCACCATATAGGCCAGCAGGGTCCAGGGGGCGCCGGCAAAACCGATCAGCGGCACCCGCCCATCCAGCTCTTTTCGGGTTAACTCCAGCGCATCGTAAACATAATTCAGGCGGGCGGCTGCATCTTCCCCTGCCACCAGATTTCCAATATCGCTTTCGGAGCGAATCGTTTTCGGAAACAAAGGCCCTTTTTTCTCAACCATCTCATAGGGCAAGCCCATTGCTTCCGGGATCACCAGGATATCGGAAAATAGGATGGCGGCATCGACACCCAGCTCGTCTACCGGCTGAATGGTCACTTCTGCTGCCAGAGCCGGCGTTTCCACCAGCTCTTTGAATCCGGATAATCTCTCACGCAAAGCCCGATACTGGGGCAGAATGCGCCCAGCCTGACGCATCAACCAAACAGGAGGGCGCTCCACCGGCTCTCCCCGGGCGGTGCGTAACAGAAGGTCGTTCTTCAGTATCATTCGGCAAACATAATTAAAATTCTGAGAATGCTTTCATGGGATCATTGTTTCCCTCAACAATCATCCAATACAACAATGAGCCTTCAGTTTACAAGATTTTCTCTATTTTGGGGCTCGCAAATCAAAACATCAGAATGAAAAAACTGCCGCTTCACTGGAAAATCATCATTGGCCTGATCCTGGGTATTTTATACTCCCTGCTTTCAAGTTACCTGGGCTGGAATAAGTTTACCATTAACTGGATCGACCCATTTGGTACTATTTTCATTCGGTTACTGAAGTTTATTGCCGTTCCCCTGGTCTTATTTTCAATCATTGCCGGCGTTTCCGCGCTTCCCGACCCGGCCAAATTGGGACGGATGGGCGCCAAGACCCTCTTTGCCTACCTGGTAACCACCGTTACAGCCGTTACTATTGGCCTGCTTTTGGTCAACACTTTAAACCCTGGTAATTACATCGATGAAGGCCAGCGGATAAAGAACCGCCTGAAATACGAATTGTGGGCCAAGGCAACTCCCAGCGGCAAGATCCTGGATGGGAAGGATTACCTTTCCAAACCGGAGTACGCCGACCAGGTCCTGGCGGCAACGGAAGCCATGAAGTCGGAAGAAGGCAACTCCACGGTGGAAGAACGCATGCGCGCCGCCGAACAGCTAAAAGACCAGGGCCCCTTGCAATTCATAGTGGATTTTGTCCCGGATAATATCTTTGCAGCACTCAGTGACGGAGGGCGAATGCTGCAGGTCATCTTCTTTGGCATCTTTTTCGGCATTATGCTGCTGCTGATGCCCCAGGAGAAAGTCAAGCCCGTCATCGACCTGGTAAATGGCATTAATGAAGTTTTTCTGAAAATGGTGGAAGTGGTCATGGAAGCGGCGCCCTTTTTCGTTTTTGCCCTCATGGCAGGAGTGATCGCCAAAATGGCGGACACGCCCGGGGAAGTCATAGAGATCTTTAAAGGGCTGCTCAGTTATTCGGTAGTGGTTCTTCTGGGGTTGGGCTTTATGATCTTTGTTTTTTATCCGACTCTAATCTCCTTTTTTGTAAAAAAACTGTCTTACGGCGGTTTTTTCCGCCGCATCAGCCCCGCTCAGTTCCTGGCCTTCTCCACCAGTTCCAGCGCCGCTACGCTGCCCGTTACGATGGAATGCGTTCGCGACAACATTGGGGTGTCTCAAAATGTAACGAACTTCGTCCTTCCTATTGGCGCCACCGTCAATATGGATGGCACTAGCCTGTACCAGGCGGTGGCCGTAGTCTTTTTGGCGCAAATGCACCTGGTTGACCTCAACCTGAGTCAGCAGATCACCATCGTGCTGACCGCCACCCTGGCTTCTATCGGCTCGGCGGCCGTACCCAGCGCCGGCCTGGTGATGATGATCATCGTCCTGCAATCGGTCGGCCTTAACCCGGCCTGGATCGCCATCATCTTCCCGGTCGACCGTATTCTGGATATGTGCCGGACCGTCGTCAACGTGACCGGCGATGCTACCGTTTCGACCCTTATCGCCAAATCGGAAGGCGAATTGGAGGTTAAAGCTGAGCCTGCTTTGTAAAATATTCCAGAACTAATACTGTTACAGAAATGAGTGAAAACAAAATACTTGGCATTGGTTCCCGCGTTCGGCACCCGGCTTATGGAGAAGGAGTGGTCATCCGCCTGCACAAAGCCGCCTATGATGTCTGTTTCATGCTTTACGGAATCAAACAGGTAGGGAAAGATTACGAAAAATGGGAAATCATCGACGCTGTTCCCCCTGAAGAAGGCATCTCTTTTAGTGAGATCGAAAAATCAATGATCAAAGTTCTGCGCGCCTTTTCCGATATCTCAGAGGAAATTCCTCTGGGCGGCCGGTGGGATGGCGGCGTTATGATCCTCCGGCCGGGAGAGGAAGGCCTGCAAGAAAAAGAAGTGCCCATTGAAACCTTTTTCCATAAGATCGTTATGGTAAGAGACCGGCTGCGGGTAATGGAGCAAAGGATCAACAGTTCTAACCTGGCCGACGAGGAAAAAGTTAACCTGCAGCAATACATCACCCGGATCTACGGCAGCCTGACGACCTTCAATTTGCTCTTTAAGTACAAGGAAGATCATTTTTCTGCCAGGTAGCCTTCAGGAATTCAGGTACTCGAAAACAACAATGAGTAGTATTTGGGGTTACCTCATTGGACATCGGTTCTTTGACAAATTTCGTGGATAAAGCCATCCAAAAACCGGCTGTATGCCGCTTCGTTGGCTTTGCACCTGGCCTCTCCGGTGTTTCGCTTTCGGCCGCCCGCGAATTTTATCAAAGAAGGTGTATCTTTTCGAGAATTTTTCAGTAAAATAAAGTAATGAACAGGCACGCGCAATCCTTTTGGATACTAGCAGTAATTTTGATCACCGGATGGGCTTCCTGCATCGTCATTGAACATCCCTTCAACGGCCTGCCACCAGGCCCCTGGCGGGCAGTGCTGGAGTTGGAACCCCGCTCCCTGGCCACCAACCCGGAAGGTAAACCTTTGCCCCAACTGATGAACCTGGAATTTGAAGAAGTAACCCAAGGCGAACTCCCATTTAATTTCGAGGTCAAATACACCGATGAGCAGAACTTTTACATCGAGATCATCAACGGCAAGGAAAGAATAAAAGTGGAAGACATCACTATTGGCCGCGACCGGTCGACGGCCAAGGATACAGTTGTGATCAACCTGCCGGTCTACGATTCTTATATCCGCGCCATCTTTGAGGAAGATGTAATGGAAGGCGAATGGGTCGTAAATGACCGGGAAAATTACAATATCCCTTTTAAAGCCTATCAGGGCCAGAGCTATCGGTTCACTACCCTGCTCAAACCACCGGTAATGGATGTCAGCGGGCGATGGGAAGCAACTTTTGGGGTGGAGGGCGAATCGCCTTACAAAGCTATCGGGGAATTCAAACAGGACGGTAACCACCTTTCCGGTACGTTCCTCACCGAAACCGGCGATTATCGCTTTCTGGACGGAACCATCCAACATGACAAGCTTTACCTAAGTTGCTTTGACGGCGCCCACGCGTTCCTTTTTGAAGCCAAGATCCAGCCGGATAGCACCCTGATCGGGTCCTTCCGGTCGGGAAAGCACTATAAAACGCTCTGGACGGCCAAAGTCAATCCTGATGTTCAACTTCGGGATCCGCACAGCCTCAGTTATATCCGGGAGGGCTACGAAGGCAAAACATTTTCCTTTGAATCGCCTGAAGGCAAAACGGTATCTTTATCTGATCCGCGCTACCAGGGTAAAGTGGTTTTAATCCAGATACTCGGAAGCTGGTGCCCTAATTGCCGGGATGAATCGGCCTTCCTCCAGAAATACCTCGAAGAACATCCGGATCAACCAGTAGAAGTTATCGGCCTGTCCTTTGAGCGATATCAGGAGCCTGAAAAGGCTAAAAAGTCCATTCAAACGTTTAAAAAAGCGTTGGGGCTGAATTACGAGATAATCCTGGCAGGAAAAGCAGATGAGCAGGAAACCGCCAAAGCACTTCCCATGCTTAATCAGGTGGTTGCCTACCCCACCCTGATCGTTGCAGATAAAGCCGGTAAAATAAGAAGGATTCACACCGGCTTTAAGGGCCCGGCCACCGACGAATATCAATCATTTAAACAGGATTTCGCGTCCTATATCAAACAACTTTTAGAAGAATAGGAAAAGTAAACCAGAAATCAATTTGAAAATCATGAGCACAAAAAACATTGCTATCGCCTATTGTGCTGACAATGAGCAGGTGGTGAAGCAAATCGAGCAGCAACTGAGCTCCTCCGGTTACGAATTCCAGCACTTTGTCGGGACGAAAACCACCGCCGGGCCGCCCCTTGCCGACCAATTGCTCAACCAGCCCAACCCCATTCTCCTCATCGTAAGCGACAACTATCTCAAAGCAGCCCAGTGTATGCAACACGGCCTGAAACTGCTGCAGGAGAAGCGAAACCAGATACTACCCGTGGTGATCGAAGGCCTGGCCGAGGATGAGCAAACGGGAAAACCCCTGAAAATCCAGACTGATTTTGAACGTGTAAGCGACATCATTCAATATATAAATTACTGGCAGGATCAATACCTGGACTTGCGCCGGCAGAAGCGTCAGATGAAAGACTTTGACGAAAATGCTTTTAATACGCATCTCAAAATCATGCGCGAAATTTCCAGTGAGGCCGGAGAATTCCTTCGCGTTTTGAGAGGCATGAATTACCTCACCCACCAGGAACTGGTAGATAACAGCTTTGAACATTTTTTCAAATTCACGGATGATGCCAGTGGATGGAATCGGTTCAAAGCACAAGGTGCAATTTACATGCCTCCCAAACCCACTGTTACCGAGGAGGAGGAAGAAGCGCCTGCCGAGGAGCCCACCTCTCCGGTAGTGGAGGAAACAGAAAAAAATCAGGCGGAACCGGAAAGCGCAGGCCCTCCTGTCGAAGAGGAACAAACGGAGGAAGAACAAATTCCGGTAAATCTTGCCGATATTCCTGGAATTGACCTGATCGAAGAACTCCAGGAGGAAGCAGTCACGGAGCCCGTTCAGGAGGAACCGCAGGCCGTGGCGCCTGTAGAAGAGGAAGATGTGGAAGAAGAAGCGCCAAAAGAAGAAATAGCTGACGCCATTGCCTCTGGCCTTGAAGATGCCTACCGGTATGCTCCGCCTGCCGAAGAAATAACGACAGCGGAAGTTGAAACAGAAGCGGAAAGCACCGCTCGTTCCCTTTCCGCTATGCAAAGTGAGGAGATCCTTCAACCGGTAGAAGAAGATGAGGACGGGAGAGCGGACTTCTACCTGGATGATGACGAAGACGATGACCTTTCAGAAGAAGAAGAGGAGCCTTTAGCGCCAGTCCTCGAAGGCCAGGAAGAAGAAGAGGAGGAGGAAGATCAAGTTTCGGTACTGGTTGAAGAAGCCCTTGAATATTTCAACACGGGGCAGGTTCAGGAAGGGCTGGCCTTTATGGCACAGGCGGTAGAAGAAAATCCGGATAATCCTTACTTAAGATATCATTATGCACTGATGCTGGCTCAGCGCAACCGTGATTATAGCTCTGCCCGAAAAATCCTGAAGCCGGTTGTCCAGGCTGAACCTGATAACGAGCATGCACTCTTCCTGATGGGCGAGCTCAATGAGTTACTCGAAGATTTCGAAGCGGCCCGAAACTACTATCTGCAGTTGATCGATGTCAACTCCAGGTATCCTCACGCCCACTATCGCCTGGGCTTGATCCTGGCAGCCCATTTCAAAGGAAAGCAGAAAGCAGCATCCAAATATTTGAAAAAAGCGATAAAGCTGGATAAGGAAAACGCCGATGCGTGCTACCAATATGCCTTGCTTCTGAATGAAGCTATGAACAAACCCAAGAAAGCCATTAAGCTGTTGAAGCAGACGCTCAAGATTGCCCCTCAGCACCCATTCGCCAATTACGACCTGGCAGTGGCCTACTTACAATTGGGGCAACGGCCTAAAGCCCGGAAAGCCTATGCCCGCGCCATTGTGATCAACCCTGAATTGCATACGCCCGAAAACGACCTTGCCTTTCGGGAAAAAGCTCCTACTCCTTCTGTTTCGGTAGTGGAGCAGGATACTATCGAAGCGCTGAAGGAAAATATCAACAGCCTGGAAGAATTGCTACAGTCAAAAGAAGCAGAAGCGGCTTTGCTGCGCCAGGAGATGGAAGCGAAGGAAGTGCCGGCAATTCCCCAAATCGATCAAACTGTCCTCATTACGGGAGCTACCTCCGGCATAGGCAGGGCTACGGCCGAAATATTCGCACAAAACGGCTACCGCGTCATCATTACCGGCCGAAGGGCCAAGCGCCTGGAAGAATTGAAAGCCCGGTTTAAGGAAGAGTATGAAGCGGACGTCCTTGCCATAGCTTATGACGTCAGAGACGGAGCTGCGGTTGAGGAAGTGATGGAAAAACTTGGCGGCAGAGGACTGGAAGTCGATATTCTGATCAATAATGCCGGTAAAGCCAAAGGCCTGGCGCCCATACACGAAGGTAAGATGGAGCATTGGGAAGAGATGATCGACACCAACCTGAAGGGCTTACTATATATGACCCGGGCGGTGTCTCCTGGTATGGTAAAACGCAAGAGCGGCCATATCATCAATGTGAGCTCTACTGCCGGCAGGGATGTATACCCCAACGGAAATGTCTATTGCGCCACCAAAGCCGCTGTAGAAGCTTTGACCAAAGCCATGCGCCTGGATTTGCATCAGCACAACGTCCGGGTCAGCATGGTGAGCCCCGCCCATGTGGAAGAAACAGAGTTCGCATTGGTCCGCTTCGACGGCAATGAAGAACAGGCCAAAATATATGAGGGGTTTAAACCTTTATCGGCTCACGATGTTGCGGAAGCTGTTTTCTTCATGGCTTCCCGGCCAGCCCACGTCAACGTTTTGGATGTGGTCCTTCAGGGAGTGCAGCAAGCCAGCAGTTTGCTGATCGACCGTTCGGGCCGCGAACAGTACGAGGAGGAAGAAGAGGAGGATTGAGGGAATGATTAGGCATACATTCAATCTACGCTGTGCGTGGCACGGCTGGGCTGAAAGGTGTAGGGGGTACGCGCATAGGCCATGAATTGGGCTTTCAAGCCGTACACCGTACATCATTCAGCTCTTCTTCAGCCCGCACATCGTAAACCAATTGAGCAAACCTCACCCCATTCTTTCCTGGCATTGTTGGCGAAGCGCTTTTTGGCTGGATAGATTGGTTGGAGGAGCGCACCCGATCCTTGCAGCAATTCCTGCCGGCACAATCAAAGGCTGAGCCTGCAGGAAGAAGTGGGCTTTCCCGCGGCGACACGGTACGGCTCAACCGGGCATTAAACGACCTGATCCAAACTCCGATCTACGAAACAGAAAAGCTGGTGCAGATTGTTAACACCCTCGATGGTTTAGCCCCCCATGCCTGGCAGGAATCGGTATTGGAAACCATTTATGCGGGCGATGAAGAAGGCGTACGGCGTTTAGTAGGCCAGATGAAAGATCAGTTCTCATAGCCTCTAATTAGCTACATCCGGATATAGTGCTCATCCCACGGCTCTTCGACCAGGTTACTTTCCGGGAAAATATTCTGAAGGTCAATTAACAGGTTGGGAAAGATCACTGGGCTGACCTTGTCTTCCTTGTTGAATGGAGGGCGCCCAACATATTTTCCTTCTTCATTTAAAATATAGGCCAGCACATACTTTTCCTGCGGGAAAACCATCCAATATTCCTT
>JAGQXQ010000172.1 GCA_020436535.1 Phaeodactylibacter sp. | reverse complement strand
CGAGAATTTACTTAATTTACAGAGCACCTAGGGCTTGCCAGGGTTAATACCACCTTGGAGCATCAGCAGGTTGATAATCCCTTTGAGTGCGCCTATAAAGTGGTACAGGTTCTAGTTTTGGCCTTATAAGTTATCGAGAGCCATACCGACAACAGCGGCTCGGAGGAGTTCAACCAGGAACTATCCGACGAGCGCGCCAATGCGATGTTCCTCACTTCTTCACCTTCAATAGCTCCTCATCAACCGACAATACCTCCATCACCATTTCCTGTGCTCCCTCTGCCTTAGGCGTGATGACGAGCCGATTGCCATCCTCCCAGCTCCAGCTGGCCGGCTCGCTGGCGCTGCCGTCCGCCGGAGCAATGCCGTGGTACATACATTCCCCCCCTTCTTTGATCTCGAAGCCTTCCCTGCCGCGAGCGGGCGGAAACGAATAACTAGCCGGCCGGTACACCTTTACCTCCTCCGTATCATCTTCGTGTGAATGGATCCAGGCGCCGATCAGTTCTTCCGGATGGCCGCCTTTGTTCTGTTTGTCCTGGCAGCCGATCAGGGAGGCGCCGAATAGAAGGACGAAGAGTAGTAGCTTTCCCATAATGCGTATGTGAGTGAGTAAATATCCGGCTACGCCGGTGGCGTCAACGGATGAAAAATGAATGATGGTAACAAGATAAGGATTTGGCAGGAAAGCCAGAAAATATTATCTCGAGGAAAAACTTGCAATACAGAAGGAAAAAAGCGTAGAATTGGCGGGAAGGCCGTTACAAAAGTAATTATTATAAATATAATCATCATTTTTATAATAATTATAAAAATAATGATTGAAAATATAACGTTTACAAAGGCCGTGCCGGACTTTGGACCATGGCAAGAATCAAACCATCGAACGATGAAACCCTGCAACAATTAAGCCCTGCAGCCATCTAAAAATGAACCATAGCACAATGCCCTCCCTGTCACACGGCTGCTGCAAGCGACAGAGCCATATAACAAAATAACAATACAGCAATATAACAATTCCCCCCTACCCCTCACACCACTCCAGCGCCCGGTACTCCGACCAGGCGTAGCCGGCCTTCGGCAGAGTAAACCCTACATGCCCGCCTTCGAGGGGCCTCTCCAGGAAGATCTTATCGTGCTGTTCACACAGTGCTACCGGAGAGCACTCCGGCGGCAGGATGGGGTCGTTAACGGCGTTGACCAGGAGGATGGGGCGGTCGGTGCCCGCCATGTAGTTTTGGGCGGAAGCCCGCCGGTAAAAGTCCGCTGCATCTTCATATCCATTGATGGGGGCGGAAAAAAAGTTATCGAAGTCGCGCCACTCGCGGATTTCATCCAACTTGCTGGTGTCAATGGCGTTGGGGTATTGTTCGGCTTTGGCTTCTATCTTGGCTCTCAGGCTTTTGAAAAAGCGGCGCTTATAGAAAGCGTTGCCCGGTAGTTCCAGAGCCTCCACGCTGGCCTCCAGGTTGCAGGGGGCGGAGAAAGCCACGCCCCGGCTGACCTGTTCCGGCGCTTCCTTGCCCTGTACGCCCAGGTATTTCATCAGGATACTGCCCCCCATGCTGAAGCCGATGAGTACGACCTGCTCGTAATCTTTGATGCTTAAAGCATGTTGGATAACGGCGCCGATATCTTCGATATCTCCGTGGTTATACATCCGCAATTGCCGGTTCATTTCGCCGCTGCAAGAGCGGCAATTCCAGGCCAGCGCGTCCCAACCCCGGCCGGCAAAGAGGTTGGCCATGCCTTTCATATAATGGCGATCGGAATTGCCTTCCAGGCCGTGCGTAAGGATTACCAGCCGCCGGCTGCCCCGATCGATCCAGTCCAGGTCGAGAAAATCGCCATCGGGCAGGGTGAGGCGCTCACGCTCGTAAGGAGTTTCCACCCGGCGCAGAATGGCCGGCAGGACCGTCTGCAAGTGGCCGTTGAACTGATAAAAAGGAGGCCGGGTATAAGAGGAACGTTCGATCAGGGGCATGGCTTGGTGGTAATTATTTGTACCCTTTTTTAGCCGTACTGGTTTCTTCGGCAGTAGAATAGACCTCGAAGGAAGCCCGTTCCGGGCTAAGAGCCGCCGTATACTGATTTTCGGCAACGACAAAATACTGAATGGGCTTTTTCTTTTCCTTGTCTATGGTAATGGTGGCGCCCCAGATGCCGTCCTCCGCCATCTGGTCATCGTGCCCGCTGTCGTCAAACATTTCCAGCTTTTTCCAGGGGCCGATCTTGCCGTATCGGTAGAAAAGCCAGGCGCCCTCCGCCCCTTCCAGTTTGGCGTTGACAGCGATAATCTCCCCATAGTCGATGTGTTTTACCTCCGAAATCACCGGCGGCTCTTTGCTGATCAGAGGATGCTTTTTCAGGTATTCAGTACGTGGGCCCATCAGCTCGGCTATGCCGATAATGCTTGCTTTATCGGCTTTGGCCGTTTCGTAAAGGTTTTTGGTAAACGTCTCGTAGGCATACAGCCGGTTCGAATCGCTTTTAACATAGGGGGTGATCATATCCTGTATCTCCCGGGCCCGGCGCAGATAAGTACTATCGACAAAATAATCATTGAGGATGGTTCGGATGTGCGCTACGTACATTTTCCGGTAGAGGCTCTCCGAAAGCAAGTTGGTGATCAACGGGCGCTTCTCGTTCTTTTCCTTATAGTGGACAAAGGGGCTCAGGGTTTGCATCTCTTCGTTGGACAGCGGGCTGTCTTTGGAGCCATCGTAGCGAAAACCACCGAAAGAAAGGTTCATATCCCAGACGATGGGGTGAAAAACCCCCTCCTTGTCCCGGTAGAGGTAATAATTGTGACAAAACCTGCCGGTGTAGCTGTCGAGATTGACCAGCACAATGTTGAACGCCAGCATCCAGAGAGCCTGATCAATATTGAAGATGGAATCCAGCTTCTGTGGTTCCTGGTTAAGGATCTTGGCAAGTTCGATAAGTTTTTGCCAACCAAAATCGGATTTCACCTCGTACAGGCCCTGGTAACAGGTGGAATCCGGCCCGAGGTACTGGAGCGAAGCCTTATCCCCTTCCGGGCAGCCAGGTTGCTCTTTATAGCCCCAGGTAGGGTCGCACTTAAAGAGAATACCGTTATCGCCCTTAAAATACTGTTCCAGGAATTCATCTTCCACGGATTCGGTGCTGTTGTAGAGCCCGAGGTAGACATCATTGATGAACAGCTGAACGAAATTGGCACGGGGCGCCGGCATGTAACGGCGGGCAATCTCATATGAAAGGACCTCCCGCAGGAAGGAGGGGTCCCGAAAAATATTGCTTAGCTTGATCTTATCCACTCCACCCGGCAATTTCTGATCCTTGTGGGTATGGTTGAAGTCAATATTGAAAGGAAGCTTAGACGAACCGGATTTGCTCACCGCAAAAAAGGAGCTATTCCCTTTATAACGAACGCCTACCCCTTTATACACTTCACCCTCAAAAGAGGCATCCCCCACCAGGCGGTGTTCGTCGGCTCCCTGTTTGAGCGAATCCAGCACCTGATCCCAGTTCTTCTCTTTAAAAAACAGCCGAAGCTCCTTCACTTTTCCGACCTCAAACAGCCCGGCTTCCTCCTTTTGAGCCCCAAGGGGGGTAAAGATAAACAAGGCGGCCAGTAAGGATAGATACCGTATCATAAGCAATTGTTTCTAGACAAAGAACCAAAATAAAAATTGCGAAGCCCCGCAGCACTCCTGCCCAACGGACCTTCGCAATTCCCACTCGAGAGCCGGTTTTAGTTGTTTAGCTCTTCCAGGCTGGCAGTATATTGCTCATACATATAGCGCGGTGGATCGAAAGTTACGGCTTTAGCGTTCTCAGCAAAGATAAAATACTCTATCGTATTGCTGTCGCTTTTAGGCGTAATGACCGCCCCAAAGACGCTGTCTTCCGCCTCGCCGTCGTTGTGTTGCCCATCGTCCCGCATTTCCATTTTGCTAAAAGGCATGGATGGGTCAAAGCGATAATGAAGAACTACATTTTTGGGAAACTTATCAATCCGCGCCTGGATCTTAAAATCCGTCACTTTTTCAGAAGAGAAACGTTCCCGGCGGCTAACCGTCACATCACTCACCTCCGGAGGGACTACTGACAGGAGCGGATTCTCCTTCAGGAAAGCGGTACGAGGCCCCATCAGTTCCTTGAGGCCGGGAATGCGGCTCCGCTTACCGATGGTTTCGTTGAGGCTGACATCGAAGTCTTCCATGCTGTAGTAGCGGTTGGTGTCCTCCTCGAATGCTTTGCGGATCAGATTCTGCAGTTCCTTAGCGCGCTCGGCGTATTGGTCTTTACGGAAAAAGTCATTCATGATCTGGCGCATATGCGCCAGATATATCTTCTTGTACTCCTCATTGCTCAACAGGCGGCTGATCAGTGGTTTGGCCGAATTGTCGATGTGCAGCAGCGGATCCATTTCCTGGAGTTCCTTGAGCTTAAGATCAGAACCTATTCCCGTGTTTTTATAACTGCCGAAACAGAGGTTGAGGTCGTAGAGGATGGGCAGGAAGTGGCCTTGCTCATCTTTATAAAGGTAATAGTTTTCAGAATAGCGGCCGGTATAACTGCTCAGGTTTACCAGCAGGTTATTGTAGGCCAACATCCAAAGGGTACGGTCTACATCCAGTACCCGGTTGACTTCATCCGGTTTCTGATTCAGGACGTAGGTCAGCTCGATGAGGTCGTCCCATCCGGATTCCGAAAGCAGCACGAAGTTGTGGAGGTAGCACTTGGCGCTGTTGTCATACTGCAAAGAGCCAAAAACATCGCTTTTACAGCCCTGAGGCTCTTCCTCGACCAGGTTGGGCGCACACTGCACAAAGGTGCCATTGCTGTTACCGAAATGATGAGTCAAAAAAGCATCGTTAATCGGCTCGACATTGACGAATAGGCCGTAGTACTCACCGTTGACGATTACTTTAGTGTAATTGGCGCGAGGCGCCGGCATATACTTGCGGGCAATTTCGTAGCCCAGCACTTCCCTCACCATACTCGGGTCCCGCAAAGCGCTCGACAGCTTTACCGTTTGCTGGCCCTGGTAGCTCTGCTCCTTATCAATAAAGTTGAGCTTGATGTAAAGGCTATTGCGCTTGTTGCCCGGTTGAAAAGAGCGGCTGCCCCTGTAGCGGACGCCGATGTCGTTAAACTTCTGGCCATTGATCTCAATGGCCCCCAGCAGCAAGCCCTCGCCGTTGAACCGCAGCGAGTCCAGCACATAGCGCCAATTATCCTGTTCAAAGGTAATCTTTATCTCCTGGATGGCATTCACATCGTAGAAATCGTCTTGTGCCGCAACAGGGGAAAAGGTGCTCAGGAAAAATAGGCTGAATAAGATCAGAATGCTTCTTTTCATATTTGGATAGATGTGATTTCAGGATTATAACAAATTATGATTTTTGCATTGCAATATTAAGAAATTTATTCCTAACAAGAGGGAGTTTATGGGTTCACGGTTGTATGGTTTCATGGGTTGGGTAGCATAAAACGAACCCATTGAAGCTGTGGAACCATGTCTCCTCCCCTCGCGTCCCAAGGTACGAAAGGAATAACGATTTTTTTTCCGGAGTATTACACTAAACGTTAACACCCCTTGTTTTACCACCCATCGGAGGTATTCTTTTACCATAACGCAGAAATTCCAATGGTTACACTTTGGCTGGTATGAAAATGATCTTTTGCCTTCTTTTACTGGCCCGGGGTTATGAGCTGCACCACATGCAAGTAGATATTGACGGCCATCAGCGCGATGAGCAAAAGGGCGGCAATCCGCATCCATGTCCCATTGCGGCGGCGAAACGCTTCGGCGCGCTTCTGAGCTTGCTCGTCATCCGACCGCAGGCGGCCGGTAGCGAATAGGTAAATATAAATACCCATTGCCAGAAAGAGCAGTTCGATAAGGAGTCCGAAGTATTCCATTATTAGGTTTTCTTACTTTACTCAAGTATTGATTTCTTCAAAAAAGCCCGTCTTGGTATTCTTCACCACATTATCCCAATGGAAATGGCGGCCATTCATGACCACATATACGTCCGGAGGAAGAACCTGGACAAAGGCCAGGGCACTGCCCAGATTAAAAAAACCATCCGAAGACATACCGAAGGCATAAGGGATCATGGCGCCGGTCAGCACAATTGTCTTCCCTTCCACAGGATGCTCCGCGAGGTACTTTGCAGTGTCTACAATGCGGTCTGTACCATGAGTAATGAGGATCTTGTCGTGAACGCAACGACGGCAGTTATAGGCGATGATCTCCCGGTCTTCTTCCCGCATTTCCAGGCTATCGATCATCATCAGGGTCTTCAGGTCGATATCCAGGGCGCAGCGGCCCAGGTCGAACATACTGGGCAAATGGGTGTCCTTAAAATACAATTTACCGGTAATGTAGTTGTATTCCTTATCGAAGGTGCCACCCGTTACAAATATTTGGATCATGGATGTGATTATTGGCTTTGAGAGGCCAAGATAGTTATTGGTTATTGTTTTCCGGCTCGATCGAGCCGGAAAACAATAACCAATAAAGCGTTCCTTTATTCCTCCACTTCAAAGATGTCATCCGTCAGGCCGGTGTTGACGGCTACAGATTCCACCTTCATCGTCAGGGGAAAGGGCGCCATGCCGGAAGCCTTCATCTCATACGGAATCCGGATACCGTCCACTTCTTTATAATCACTGAGCTCATTGGTGACCGTGACGGGGCCCTGAGGGCCGGCATCCTGGGTCGAAATTGTCTTTACCTTCAGCCCGGTTTCCAGGTCGTAGTAGAAGGTAGACTTGTCACCGCCGGGGCTGGTGATCAGGATGCGGTAGGCCTTTTTACCATCCAGGGCCTCGATACCATCGAGCACCAGTTCGTACCCTTTATCTCCAAAGTTGAGTTCGGGAAAGATCATGGCCTGGCTTCTCATGCTTTCAGCTTCTTCGCCTTCCAGCTTTTGTTCCTGGCCCATGCCGCTGACCAACCCCCGTTGTCCATCAAAGCGGGTTTCGTTGACCACCATACCGTTCATCTCCACCTTCATCGCCATTTTTTCCGGCGGCTTGCGCTGCAGGGTCATCTGCATAGCCATGCCTTGTACGGTGGTGCTCATATTCAGGGTTAGGTCTTTTACAGCCTCCAGCTGTTCCCGGCCACCGATAGCTGCCAGGTAGTTGTCTACCACGTCCAAAGCGGTGAGCCCTTCGGGCAGCGCCTCCTCCGAACTGGACAAGGGGTTGCCGGATAGGTCAAAAAAGGTAACCGCTCCACTACCTGCGAACCGGCCCAGTTTGTCCGCCACCTCGGCCTTATTACCAACCACGACGATGTAAGCTTGCCCTGGAAGGATATACTTTTTGGCGGCCTCCTGCAATTGCCCGGCAGTAACGGCATTCACATTTTTCAGGTAGTTGGCGTAGTAATCCTTGGGCAACTTGTACCGCGCGGTGTTGAGCGCCAGGCGGGCCACGGTTTCCGGCCGCTCCATCGCCCGGGCAAAGAAGCCGGTGATGTAGTTCTTGGTGCTTTGCAGCTCCTGGGCGGAAACTGCTTCATCGCGCATGCGGTTCATCTCATAAAGAAATTGAACGATAGCGCTATCGGTCACCTCATTGCGCACACTACCGCCGGCTGAAAAATATCCAACATACTTATCGGAATTCAACGTGGAACGAACCCCGTAGGAATAGCCTTTATCTTCCCGGATATTGCTGTTCAAACGGCTGTTGAGGCCGCCGCTTCCCAGCAGGGTATTCAAAACAGTTGTTATAATGACGTCTTCGGACCCGGGCTTCAGGTTCACCGGATAGGTGATATCGATGACCGATTGTACTGCCCCCGGCTTGTCGACAAAGGCCACTACGGGCTCGGAAGGGGCTTCCGGGCGCTTGAAGAATTCCTTGGAAAGCGTTCCCTTCTCCCAGGCTCCGAAATATTTCTCGGCCAACTCCTTGGCCTCTTTCGCATTGATATCCCCGATAATAGCCAGGTAGGAAATGTTGGGCATAAAATAGCTCTCGTAATACGCCTTACATCGATCAAGGGTAATGGCTTCTATGCTTTGCTCGGTGGGCGTCTCGCCGTAAGGATGCTCCCCGTAACGAAGCACCTGCGCTACGTTGCCCGCGATGAAGTTAGGATCATCCTCCTGGCTGGACAATTCCGAAAGGCGGTTCTTTTTCAGTTTCTCAAACTCTTCCTCCGGGAACGCCGGGTGCAACAGCACATCCGCCATCACCTCCAGCAACTTGTCCTTGTGCCGGGTAAGGCAGGCGCCGGATATACCGTTTTCATCGGTGCTAAACTCTGCGCCGATAAAATCGACGGCGGCATCGATCTCCGCTTTGGAGCGGCTCTCCGTACCCCGGCTTATCATTTCGCCGGCCAGCTCGGCGGCCCCGGTAAATTCTCCTTCCTTCACCGGCGGCACATCCACCAGCAGGTTGAAAGCAATGCGGGGCAGCTTGTGGTTTTCCACCACGATCACCTGGAGGCCATTGTCCAGCGTAAATTCTTCGTACTCCCCAAACTGTATCTGGGGGGCCGGCCCCGACGGAGGCGCTATTTTCCGAAAATCATCATTCTGAGCCCACAGGCCCTGGGCGGCAAAAACGGCAATAAGAGCAATGATCAGTTTTATATTTCTCATTTTCAATTAGAATCTTGATGAATTAACCTTTTTCCAAAGAACCGGACAGGATGGCAGATCACTTCATCGGCCTCCTGGCGGTAAAGTGCCCCATACCGCTTACGGTTGATTTGGCTTAGGCAAATAATAAAGGACGACACTATTGTCATCAACGAAATACTTTTTGGCGGCATTCTGAATGTCTTCCCGGGTTACGGCCATATAGCGGCCGATCTCTTCGTTGATCAGGTTGGCGTCGCCGTACAGGACTTCGTAAGTGGCCAGGTTATTGGCAATGCCAAAGACGGTGGCGTTCTGGCTCACCAACTGGCTTTCCACCTGGTTGCGCAGTTTCTGGAACTCCTCCTCGGTCACCCCTTCCTTTTTCACCTTTTCCACTTCTTCGTTCATTGCTTTTTCTACAACCTGGGCATCGACCCCGGCATTGCCGATGGCGTAGGCCAGGGCGAGGCTGGGGCCCTCCCGCTCGTCCACGAAATTGCCGGTTTGGATCGCCAGTTGCTGCTCATCCACCAACGCCTTTTTCAAACGGGAGCTCTCTCCCTCGGATAAAAGGCGGGCCAACATGTTCACGGCATAAAAATCCTTTTCGCCGATAGCGGGCGTGCGGTACGCTTTGAAGATTCCCGGCAACTGTACCGCGTCGAAGATCGTATCGCGTACCTGCTTGCCCAAAGGCGGTTCTGTCACCTTGGGCCGGTAGATGTCGCCCTCACGCTTGGGTATCCCCTTAAAATATTTACTCACCCACTCCTTGGCCTGCTGTGGTTCAATATCTCCGGCGATTACCAGCACAGCATTATTGGGCACGTAAAACTGCTTGTAAAATTTCACATAGTCTTCTTCAGAAGCTGCATTGAGGTGGTCCATCGAGCCAATAGGCGTCCACATATAGGGAAACTTCTGGTAGAGGCGCTTGGATATCTCCTTCTGGAAAGAACCATAGGGGCGATTATCATACCGCATGCGCATCTCTTCTTTGACCACCTCCCGCTGAGTCTCCACTCCTTTCTGGTCTACCTTGGCATGCAACATGCGCTCCGACTCCAGCCATAAGCCCAACTCCAATTGATTGGAGGGCAAGATTTCGAAATAGCAGGTATTGTCGTTGGTGGTATAGGCATTGAGCGTGCCGCCGGCGTCCTGTATGTAATTGGTGAATTCGCCTCGTTCGATATTCTCAGACCCTTCGAACAACAGGTGTTCAAAGAAATGAGCAAAACCGGTGCGGCTGGGGTCTTCATTTTTTGACCCCACGTGGTACATTACCGCAATGGCCACGATCGGCGTGCTTTTATCCTGATGCAAGATCACCGTCAGGCCGTTATCGAGGCGGTACTTGTCAAAAACTATTTTGTTTTCCTGAGCATAGGCCCCTGCGCTACTGAGCAGCACAACGGCCAACAGGAAAGGAATCAATAAATGCTTCATTGGTTATTATTTTGGTGTGGGAAAGAATTTTCGCGCTGCGAAAATGAAAAAATATTTCCCCATAAAAAACCGGATTATACGTAAATGTGCAAGTTCTTAGACAAAACCGCTGGATTAGGGGATTAGTTGAATGATTGGAAGGTTGCTTCCAGAGGCAAGCAGCCCCAACGATTGAACTATCCCCAACAATAAGAGCCATATCACAATGACAACGCCACCCTGCTTCGCTGCAGAGTGGCGCTGAAATTATTTTGCTTTAAACATATTTAGTGTCCCTTTCCCACCCCGGCCTCCGTCCGTCGTAGGCCGGACTACGGCCTGCCGGAGACAGAGGCGGGGCCTCACTGCGTTCGGCTTCCGATTTCCGATTTCCCACTTCCCCTACACCACCTTATCCGCACAGGAGGAACTGGCGAAGGCATCGGGTTTGGCCTTAAAAACAAAGCCCATACCCAGAATGTAGCCCATCGCTTCCTTGAGGGCAGTATTGGATTGGAAGTGGGGGTCGGTATTGATATCCGCGTGGACTTCCAATGCCACGTCGTGCTTGTCGAGCAGATCGCAAAGGGAATAAGCCACCTCTACAGACTTGGCCACTTCAGTGATCATTCGTTCCCGCAGGCCCATCATGCTCGTCTCCCGGGAGTTGGAGATGAACATGAAGCCTCCTTTTTTTTCTCTCAGGAAAACGATTACGGTGGCAAATTCAATCACCCCGTTACGCACTTGGGAATCGGATCCGATACAAACCTTTAGTTTGTGTCCCATTTTCTTCTCGCGGACAATAGCCTGCTCAACTGCAACTTTGACCGGAAGTTCGATTTTTTGGCCGCTAAGCCTTCGCCAATTCATCGCTTGATTTGATTTTTGATTTTGCTAAATTTAAAAAATATTCCCGCCACATTTATGACGGATTGATAAATTTAACTCAAACTTTAAGTTTGATTAATGTTTTGATAAACAATAAAGCTGCTGACTATGGTTCCCTATACAGAATTTTTTTCACCTCCTCCCCCTTCGGCAGACGGGCCCTTCCGCCTTTACGACCTGTATTCCAAAGCGTTAGGAAAGGCGTTGGCCTTAGAAATAATTTCGGCCAGTGTGTGCTATCGCACGGCGCCAACTTTACGCCAAATGGCTGAACAAGTCTTGTCTCCTCTCCCCCACCCCCCATTGGAAGCCCTCCAACCGGTGGCCTTGCCGGTATAACACTAACGATTTATACGGCGATCACTATTTGCTATTTATATTTACCTCCAAAACATGCCCAACTTCCAGGAAAAGCTCCAGCAACTCCACTCCGGCGCCATTGCTATCGCTGGTATTCCCTTCGATGCATACTCATCCTACCTGCACGGGGCGGCGGAGGCCCCGGCCAGGATTTGGGAGGCCTTCTACTCCGATTCGGCCAATACCTTTGCTGAAGATGGTACCGATATCAAAGCTCACCCCGCCATCATAGACCTGGGCGCCCTGCCCTTCAAAGACTACCAGGACATCAGCGCCTCCGTCAACCAGATACTGGCCACCGGCGCGCGCCTGCTTTCCCTAGGCGGCGACCATTCCATCGCCTACCCTATCATCCGGGCGCATGCGCCGTTTTACCCCAGGCTCACCATCCTGCAGCTCGACGCCCACAGCGACCTGTACGACGAGTTTGAGGGCAACCGCTACTCCCACGCCTGCCCCTTCGCCCGCATCATGGAGGAAGGGCTGGCCACCCGCCTGGTGCAGGTGGGCATCCGCACCCTGACCCGCCATCAACGGGAACAGACGGAGCGCTTCGGTGTAGAGGCCCACGAAATGCGATACGGGCTGCCTCCAAAACTGGAACTGGAAGCCCCCCTCTACCTAAGCCTGGATTTGGACGTGCTGGACCCCGCCTTCGCCCCCGGTGTGTCCCACCACGAGCCCGGCGGCCTTTCTGTGCGGGAAGTGCTGAACATTATCCATGCTATTGATGTACCTATTATCGGAGCTGATATTGTGGAATTGAATCCCCGGCGCGATATCAACGGTGTGACTGCCATGGTGGCCGCCAAGTTTTTTCGGGAGGTGCTGGCGGGGATGATTGATGGAAGGAAGGATAAAATTAAAAAAAGATGAACCCAAACCTCTTCGTTTACGGCACCCTGTTGCAGCCGCTCACTACCCACATCGGGCGCTACCTCCGGGAAAACGGCGAACTGCTGGGCGAGGCCTACGCTCCCGGCCGCCTCTACGATTTGGGGCAATACCCCGGCCTGTGGTACGATGATGGAAGCACCAAGCGCATTTTCGGCCAGGTTTTCAAGTTAACTACCCCGGAAGCGGTTTTAAAAGAATTGGACCGGTACGAAGGCATTGACCCTTCCCACCCTTCACAGAATGAATACCGCCGGGAAGAGGTGCTGGTTTCGCTGAACGGCCAACCCGTCTGCTGCTGGTGCTACATACTCAACCATCTGCCAGACGGCAGGCCGGAGATATTCTGCGAAAATTATCTGGATTACCTGGGCGGCAGGGATTCACATGAGGACTTTTTGGGGAAGGTGTAAGAAAAGAAAGTACCCGTTGTTTGTTGCCTGTTGCGCAAACAACATACAACCAGAAACAAACAAAATGGACCCACACATCGCACTCGTCACCGGCGCCAACCGGGGCATCGGCTTTGAAACCTGCCGGCAGTTGCTGCAAACCGGCTATCGGGTAATCCTCACCAGCCGGAATGCTGAAAAAGGGCGGGAAGCAGCCCGGCAACTGGAGGGTATCGGCGCCGGATTGGCCTTCCACCCACTGGATGTCTCCAACCCGGAGAGCATCGCAGCCCTGAGAGCATTTGTCGAAGCCGAATTCGGCCGCCTCGACGTGCTGGTCAACAACGCCGCCATCCACTACGATACCTGGCAGAAAGTGACGGCGCCGGACTTTGCCACCGTCGACGAGGCCATCGCCACCAACCTGCTGGGGCCGTGGCGGATGTGCGTGGCCTTTATCCCCCTGATGCAAAAAAACCATTGGGGGCGCATCGTCAACGTCTCGAGTGGCTCGGGCGCCCTGCACAGCATGGGTAGCGAGACGCCCGCTTACGGCGTCACCAAAGCCGCCCTGAACGCCCTAACCATTAAGCTGGCCAAGGCTGTCGCCGGCGACGGCATCCTCGTCAACGCCGTCTGCCCGGGATGGGTGCGCACCGATATGGGCGGCGCCGCCGCGCCGAGGAGCGTGGAGCAGGGGGCGGCCAGCGTCCTCTGGGCGGTGAAGCTGCCGGATGATGGGCCGACAGGTGGGTTCTTCAGGGATGGGAAGGGGGTGGAATGGTAGGGGCGGGATTAACCGGGGGAATAGCTCAGGGGGCAGGGAGTGATGTGGTGAGGGAGTGATGTGGTGAGAAAGTGAGGTGGTGAGGGAGTGATGTGGTGAGGGAACGGGGACATGGCG
>JAGQXQ010000028.1 GCA_020436535.1 Phaeodactylibacter sp. | reverse complement strand
TACATTTTACATTTTACATTTCTTAGTTTTGCCTCCACAACAGCACCAAGCAAAAACATGTTTCAAAACTGGCTCTACCCGCTCGAAGATACTGTAGAAGGATTGGAAGATTATCAATTCGGCAGGCACATACAACGCTATACGGAAGCACTTCCGGAGTTGAAAGAAACCCAAGTGGCCATTATCGGCATCGGGGATCAGGACGCGGGGGCCATACGCCGGGAGCTGTACCAAATGAGCTATCCCTTTCGGGGCCTGCAGATCGCGGACCTTGGCAATGTGCGCAACACGGACATCTCCTTTATCATACCTCTCATCCGGGAATTGCTCGACAGTCAGATCTTCCCGCTCATCCTCGGCAATGCCGCCCGGCAGGCGCTGGCCCAGTACAAAGCCTTCCAGAGCTTGCAACAGCTGATCAGCCTGGCGGTAGTCGATGAGCGCATACCCTACAGCCGGGAGAGTGAAGACAAGGAGCAGTATTTTCTTAAGGAGATTCTCGACAGTAAGCATTCCCGCCTCTTTCATCTGAGCTTTATCGGTTGCCAGGCCCACTTTGTACCTCCCGGCACATTCGAGTACCTGGACAAACGGAACTTCGAATACGTTCGCCTGGGCAAGGCCAAAGCGGAGCCAGCCGAACTGGAGCCTCTGATTCGCGACTGTGACCTGCTGAGCATCAACCTGTCCGCCCTGAAGCAGGCCGAAGCGCCCGGGCAGCAAGGGGCCACCCCCAGCGGATTCACCACAGAGGAAGCCTGCCAGGTCACCCGCTACGCCGGCATGAGCGATAAGCTCAAAGCCCTGGGCTTATACGGCTTCCGGGAATCACTGGACCGCAACCATCAAACGGCGAACGCTGTAGCCCAAATGGCCTGGTATTTCCTGGATGGTTTCTATCATCGGAAAGGAGATTTCCCCGTCTCCACCGACGGGCTGGCTGAATATATCGTGGAGTTTAAAAAGATGGACTACCAACTTACCTTCTGGCGCAGCGACAAAAGCGGCCGCTGGTGGATGCAGGTGCCGGTAAAAACCCGCTCCAAATATCAGCGTCATCGCCTGATCCCCTGTTCTTATGCGGATTATATGCTGGCCTGCAAAAATGAATTGCCGGACAGGCTGCTGAATGCGATGCGGCGGTTTGGGTGATTTGGGGTATTATTCGATCGGTTGATCAGGGGGATGCCCCCTCAACCGAATCAATTATAAAACAGCCTCCAAACCAATCCCCCGGGAGCCTTTGATCAAAAAATGGCAGTCGCGAAAGTGCTGCACGTCGAACCAAAGCTTCAGCGCGGCCACATCACTAAAGTGGCGAAAACCGGCGGATCGTGCGGGCTTCTCAAATTCCGGCCCGACGAAGACGGCATCGTCAAGGCCCTGCTGAGCAACCAGTTCGGCGATGCGCTCATGTTCCGGTAGGCTGTCTTCTCCAAGTTCCAGCATATCGCCCAGGATGACGATCTTGGGCTGGCCTTCCATGGCGGCGAAGGTGAGGATGGCTTCCCGCATGCTGCTGGGGTTGGCGTTATAGGCATCCAGGACGAAGGTGTTGCCATCCCGCTCCACTATCTGGGAGCGCATATTGGCGGGGATGTAGGCTTCAATGGCCCGGACGATCTTCTCACAGGGTACTTTGAAATACTTCCCCACGGCAACCGCTGTCATGATGTTGTTGAAGTTGTAGGCCCCGATCAGGTGGCTGTTCACCTGGTATGCTTTGCCTTCCTTATCAATGAAAGCAACACGCACGAAAGGGCGTGTATCCAGTAGTTTTACTTCCAGGTCCCGCTCCGAAAGGCTGGGGTGTTCGCTGCGCCGGTAAAACACTTTTTTCTTCACCGGAGCGGCCAGGCTTTCCAAAAAACGTTCATCCCGGTTGACGAAGGCCATGCCATCCACTTCTGCTAAGAAACGGTAAAGTTCCGATTTCCCTTTTTTTACACCCTCTATTCCCCCAAAGCCTTCCAAATGGGCTTTGCCAATATTGGTGATCAGCCCGTGAGAAGGCTCCGCAATGCGGCACAGGAAGTCGATCTCCATCTGATGGTTGGCGCCCATTTCGATGATGGCAACCTCCAGGCCCGGTGGCATGGCCAACAAGGTCAACGGCACTCCGATGTGGTTGTTCAGGTTGCCCTGGGTATAGTGCAGGCGGTAATGGCTTCTCAACACGGCGGCCAGGAGTTCTTTCGTGGTTGTTTTGCCATTACTGCCGGTGATAGCGATCACCGGTATGAAGAATTGCCGCCGATGATGGCGCGCCAACTCCTGAAGGGCCTGCAGGCTGTCGTTTACAAGAATACAGCGGTTGCGGTTGCCCGACGCCACAGCCGGATCATCGACAATGGCATAAGCGGCGCCGGCAGCCAGAGCGGTGTCGGCAAACTGGTTTCCGTCGAAACGCTCACCCTTAATGGCAAAAAACAGACTGCCGCTTTCCACTTTACGGGAGTCAATAGCCACCCTGGGATGCTTGAGGTAAAGTTCGTAGAGTTCCTGTGTGTTCATAGTTTTCACTAAAAAAGCCTCCACTTCAGCATTGCTAAGGTGGAGGCTTTTCTTCTTTATCAGGCGCCGATTGTAGTAGGATTAATATCTTCTCTTGCTACGCTTGCGCTTGGTGTTGAACTGATGCCCTCCTTCGTTCCCATTACCACTCGGGGAGCCGGTTCGGGTCATAGCGCAGCGGAAGCCAATGGCACGGGAAGATTTGTCTTCATCCAGGAAGCGGCGGGCGCCAGGTGACAGCCAGAAGAGGCGGTCGGCCCAGGATCCTCCTTTGTAAACGCGGGCTTTATCGCTGATCAGAGTATGCTTACCGTAATCGTAGAAAGCCTGCGATTGTTTGTCGCCATCCAGATAGTTGTATACCTGGCCGGTCTTATAGTTATCACGGGTGGCGGCTTCCTCATCCGTCACATATTCATAACGCAGGCGGCCGAGGCTATCCTTTTCTACCGGCCTGCCATCTTCATCCAGCTCCATCTTTTGGAATTTACCACCCCGGTAGGGGTTCAGGTCGTGGTTTTCCACATCGCTAAGCGTGTTGCTGGTCAGTGGGCGGTAGAGGTCCAGTACCCATTCGTTTACATTACCGGCCATATTGTAGAGGCCGAAATCGTTAGGCAGGAAGGAACGCACCGGAGCGGGAATATGTGCATCGTCATTCAACTTGCCAGCCATACCCATGTAGTCACCCTTGCCACGCTTGAAGTTGGCAAGCATATCCCCCTGGTATTTATCGCGCTTTTGATAGCGGGCGGTGTTGCCATCCCAGGGATAGAAACGGCGGTCGGAAATGCGCTCGTCTTTTTCTGAAGTTTGGTTGCCCTGCAGGGCAAGTGCCGCGTATTCCCACTCGGCTTCAGTCGGCAACCGGTAATCCGGTAGCAAAATGCCATCTTCAAAGCGGACAGGGCGCTCACCGCCGGTGCGCAGGTCTTTCAGGTTCTTGCGTACATCGCCCTGATATTGGCCGACGAGGTAGGCTTCAGTGTTGAAGTTATCCTCATCTTTTTGCTCGGTATTCGGGTTGATGATACCTTTTTCGATAAGCATCATCTCGTTTACCCGGTCAGTACGCCATTTGCAGAACTCATTAGCTTGAATCCAGCTAACCCCCACTACCGGATAATTGTCATAAGACGGGTGGCGGAAGTAAGTCTCCACAAAAGGTTCGTTATAGGCAAGTTCTTCGCGCCATACCAGGGTATCCGGCAGGGCATCGCTGTAAACTTCCGGGTAAGACTCGCCAAAAACGCGATTGAGCCAGTAGAGATACTCCCGGTAATTGATATTGGAAACCTCCGTTTCATCCATATAGAAAGAAGAAACCGTAACCCGGCGGGCTATGTTGTTCCAGTCGAAAGTAACATCCTGTTCGGTAATTCCCATATTAAAGGTACCACCTTCGATCAAAACCAGGTTGGGGCCGGTAGGCTGGCCATCGTAATCCAGCTTTTCAAAGCCACCCCACTTGGTGTCATTGTATTTCCAGCCCGTTGTGGCGGATCGTTCTTTACTACCGCAAGAACTCAGTATAAACGCTACTCCCAGGAGGATAGCACCAAACTTCAACAGATTTTTCATTGATAGGAGTTTGTTTTGAGAATCGACCAACAATTATATTAGGCCAGTGAAAATCCGAATCATACGGATCATCACCGAAACTTGCTTATCCAAACGAGGTTCAGTCAATGAGCAATATTGCCGGCTCTCATCGGGCCGCAATACAACTTTCACAGACAAAGCCCATCCATCATTACTAACGGCTACCTTACAAATGGCGGGCCATCTGCAGGCGTTAGACAATGTTTTGCCGGGGTTTCGTCACCTCCTCCCTGGCAAAAAGGGCATTGGAGAATTGTTTTGATTCTGTGGGCGAGCCACAGTTTTCCTTCAAACGGCTGCAAGTTACAAAAAATCAACTTGCATTAGAATCTATGCACAAAATTTCCACCGGGAAATTCCGATTTAGCCTTTATTATGTAAATTCCTGACGGGCTTATCCCGGCACGGCCGCTACGGGCCGGTATGGGCAGGCGGGGTGTACCTCCGGCCTGCTAATTAAACATTTTAAAACAATCATTGTAGCGAGCGGTCTTTTTCCGCCGCCGGGCCCCTTCGCTATCGTCAAAGTTAACGGTCAACGAAAGCTCATGGGTGCCACTGGTTCGCTGCAAAGTTAAACCGTTCACGGTAAAATCGAAACTATATCCGAACCTAAAAATGCCGGACTTGACACCGGCCAGGGCTATAGCTGCATCGGCATTGCCGATAGCGTGGCGATACCAGGCGCCGCCAAAGAATTTTCCGAAACCGAAATAGGCGCCGCCATTGACCTGTGCGAATTCTCCCTGTTTAATAATAAGGAGGTTCGGTGATATGAACGCCTCTGATTTGCGATTATTGCCCGTTTGCAAAGGGATTTCTACGCCGCCGTGTAAAGTGAGGCGCAGCGGCATGCCTACCCCCAGGTTGTTGTTAATATCGAGCAGGCTCTCATCCGGGCTGTTGAGGTGTTTTAGCGAAAGGCCGCCGTAAGCTCGCTGCCCGTAAACCAAAAGGCCGGCGCCGACGTCAAATAAGTTGCGGTTGAGATTGTCCGGGGGCAGCTCCTCCGAAGGGTTGGGGGAGCCGTCCGGGCCGGTAGCGCCTTCGAGGGGGTCCAACTGGTCGGGAAAGACCAGGCGGTTCCAGTCGAGGCGGGACTGTATCATGCCGGCCTCTATGCCAAAACGTATGGACAGGTTGCGGTTCAGTTGCACCCGGTAGCCGTACACCGCCACGAAGCGGTTGGTGCTGTAAATTCCGTTGCCGGCATCATCACCCAAAACCATTAGCCCTATGCCGCTGTTCAGGGATTCAATAGATTGTTCATAGGCTACAGAGTAAGTCTCGTAACCACCCTCGTAGGCCGCCCATTCATTGCGGTAGTTGACCGTAACACGGGGAGAAAGGGTCGTACCGGCAAAGGCGGGATTGACCTGCAGCGGGGCAGCGTAGAATTGACTATAGATGGGGTCCTGTCCCTGTAGCGAGAACAGGAACAGCATACATAGAGCAAGTAGTGGTAATTGTCTGGCCATTGACGGGTTATGATGGTTTTACAACAATAAATAATAGTATGTTTGTAGTCTCCGAAACTTTTGGCCTGGTGAAAGCGGAATCAATTGGCGGGCCAATTGATTTTCATGGAAACCAAGAGTTCAGCGAAGGTGATATTAGCCGACATTTCGGCAATTCAGAAAACGCAATACACCGGAGGAACTGGCGTTTCTATAACAGCTTCTAAGAGAAAAAGGCTATTTGTTTTCGGCCGCAGCTCTGGTAATACGATCTGCCAAGTATAGAAAAAAAACGAACCGCCTGTACTGTTTATGATACTATAAACAACCCTATGGCGGGAGGTTGACAAAACTACACTCTACTAAAATAGATTATTTCAAACTCGTGCAAGATATGAATAAATTAATTGCCACAGCAGCCCTTCTTTTGAATGTTTGCCTGGCTTTTTCTCAGACTCCGACAATTATTCGGAAACAGTTCCAGTGGGACGAGAAAGCCGCCGAAACGCTGCTCCAGGGTAAAGCCGTGCAGTACTGGCAGTTTAAAGGAGGGATAGGCAGTTCGGAACACCCCAGCCTCCAGTTTTTTCTTCAGCGCTTTCCGGTTGCAGGCTACGGTCAGCTCAGAGTAGAGGTCGTCAACGCCCGCTTTGAGCCTTTTGAAAAGGGGCCTTCCCCTGATGATGCGTACCTCCAGGAACAGCTGCAATTTGAAACGGCAGTAGAGAGGAGCCGGGAAGGGTACTTCGGCAGGGTGGCTTTTGTTCCCATCGTGCGCCGGGGGAGTCGTTTTGAGCGCCTGATGCAAATAGAACTGCGGGTATACCTCCAGCCCGAACCGGAGCCGGTGGCATTTCGGGGCCCGACAGCCGGCCCCTCGGTGCTCAGTGACGGCCAGTTGTACAAGATCGCAGTCCGGGAAAGGGGAATCCATAAGATCTCCTACAATTTCCTGAAGAACGAACTGCAAATGGACATCGATAATATCGATCCCCGGCAGATCAAGCTCTATGGCAATGGCGGCGGCAAGCTGCCTTATTATATTGGCGACGAGCGCATCGACGACCTGGCCGAAAATGCCATCCAGGTTGTGGGAGCCGAAGATGGTAATTTTGGCCCCAATGATTACATCTTGTTTTATGCCGAAGGGCCTGATAAATGGGTGTACAGTGAAAATCTGGGGCAGTTCGTACTCGATAAAAACACCTACGATACTCAAAATTACTACTTCCTGAAGATCAACGCCGGCAATGGCCGGCGCCTGCAGGAATTGCCTGGGCAGGGAGGCGCCACTTATACCAGCACCTCCTTCGACGATTACGCCCGGCTGGAGCAGGAGTCCATCAACTTATTCCACGAATGGGTGAAAGCGCAGGGCTCCGGGCAGAGTTGGTTTGGCGACCATTTCAAGGTGGCGCGCCAGTACAATTATAATAATGTATTTTCCTTTCCCGGGTTGATCAGTTCAGAGCCGGCTATTCTGCGCGCCTCCATGGCGCTGAGGGCGAATGTCAAATCGGCCTTTTTTGTCGATGTTAACGGGCAGGCGCTGGAAAGCAGTGAAGCCAATTCGGTGCCTGCTGTCGATGGCGGCGGTGACAACACCGCCATTTTTGCCAGAAGGGCTACTCTGAATGATACGGTGGAACTGAGCGGCCCCAATGTCAGCTTTACCATTCGCTATCCATACCCGCAGGGCGTTACTGATTTTAGCGAAGGCTGGCTCGATTACGTGCAGCTCAACGTGCGCCGGGCCCTGCGAATGGAAGGCGTACAGCTTCATTTTCGCGACCGCCGCAGCCTGGCCTACCCGGCGACTACCTTTCAGCTTCAGAATGCCTCCGCCAGTATCGAGGTGTGGGATATCACCAACCCGCTGGTTCCGGCCCGGCCTTCGGTGGAACGCTCCGGCAACCAGTTGAGCTTTACGGCCAATACCCAAACCCTGCGCGAGTTCATCGCTTTTGAAGCCAACCAGCAATTTCCGGTTCCGGAAGCCGTGGGGCCGGTGGCCAATCAGAACCTCCACGGCATAGAAAACGTCGATATGGTGATCCTCTATCACCGGGATTTCGAGCAGGAAGCCCTGCGCCTGGCAGAGCACCGCGCCGATCATGACGGGCTTACGGTGGAGATGGTAGAGATCGAACAGGTTTTCAACGAATTCGCCTCCGGCAAGAACGACCCTACCGCCATTCGCGATTTTGCCCGCCTGCTCTACGAAAAGAGCCCCGGCTTCCGCTATTTACTGCTCTTTGGCGATGGCTCTTTCGACACGCGGGACATCTATGGGCTGGGCGGTGATTTCATCCCCACTTATCAGAAGGATTCTTTCAACCCGGTTGAAGCCTATCCTACTGACGATTACTTCGCCTTGCTTACCGGCGATGACCCCAACGACCCACTCAGCGGCCTCCTTAGTATTGCAGCGGGCCGCCTGCCGGTCAAAACACCGGAAGAGGCCGCCAACGCTGTGGATAAGATCATCCACTACGACTCCGATGAAAAAACACTGGGTGATTGGCGAAACCGGCTGGTTTTCGTCGGTGACGACAACGACACTTCCCCCGGCAATTTCGACCTGGACCACTACGAAGATGCCGATGAGATCGCCGAAGAACTGAATGACAGCCTGCGCTACCTCAACCTGGAGAAGATCTACCTCGACGCCTTTCCGCAGGAATCGACCCCCGGTGGGGAACGCATCCCCCAGGCCACAGAGGAACTCAACAAGTCGATTTTCAAGGGTGCGCTGGCGGTGACCTACCTGGGACACGGCGGCTCCAAAGGGTGGGCGCAGGAACGGGTGCTAAACATTTCGGATGTCCTTTCCTGGGAAAATTTCGACCAGATGCCCATTTTTATTACCGCCACCTGTTCTTTCGCCGGATATGACGATCCGGCATTCGTTACAGCCGGAGAGGAGGTATTCCTCAATCCTTCCGGCGGCGCCATTGCTTTGATGACGACCGTCCGGGCTGTTTACGCCAGCTCAAACAAACGGATGACGGAAAATGCCCTGTACTATATTTTCGAGCGGGTAAATGGCAAAGTGCCAACCGTGGGGGAGGCTTTTCAGCGAGGCAAGAATGATGTGAGCGGCGATTTCAATATCAACAACTCCCGCAAGTTTACCCTGCTCGGGGACCCCTCCATGGCGATTGCCATTCCCAACTACAAAGTGCTCACCACCGCTATCGACGGGCAGGCGGTTACTGCGCAGGCATACGATACCCTGCGGGCGCTGCAAAAAGTGACGATCGAAGGCGTCATTGCCGGCCAGAGTGGAGCGCCGCTGACGAATTTTAACGGGGTTATTTATCCTACGATCTTCGATAAAGCGCAGACGGCAACCACCCTGGGGCAGGGCTCCAATAAAAATTACAACTACCGGATACAGAAGAACGTGCTGTTCAGAGGCCGCGCCTCCGTGGTCAACGGGCGCTTCCAGTTTACTTTTGTAGTACCTAAGGACATCAACTATCAGTTCGGAGCCGGGAAGATCAGTTACTACGCAGCGGATGGAGCCGCTATGCAGGATGCTGCCGGCAGTTATGAAAACATCATCATCGGCGGGTCCGACCCGAATGCTCTGGCCGACGACCTGGGGCCCAAGGTGGAAGTATTTATGAATACGGAAGACTTCGTGTTTGGCGGCATTACCGGCCCCAATCCCACCCTGCTGGTAAAACTGGAGGATGATAATGGCATCAATGTGGTGGGCAACAGCATTGGGCATGACCTGGAAGGAGTGCTCAACGAAAACACTCAGAATACCTACCTGCTTAACGATTTCTATGAATCGGAGCTCGACGATTACACCAAAGGGAAAGTCCGCTACCCTTTGTCTAAGTTGCCGGAAGGGCGCCACAATATCCGGGTCAAGGCCTGGGATACAGCCAACAACTCCAGCGAAGGTTATACGGAGTTCGTCGTTGCCGCCTCGGAAGAAGTGGCCCTCGAGCACGTCCTCAATTACCCGAACCCTTTCACGGATTTCACCTGCTTCCAGTTTGACCACAACCTGGCCAACCAGGAACTGGAGGTAATGGTCCAGGTTTATACCATCTCGGGCCGCCTGGTCAAGACCATTCAAGCCAGCGTCTTTTCGGATGGCGCCATTCGCCGCGATGATTGCATCGAATGGGATGGCCGCGACGATTATGGGGACCGGCTGGCCCGGGGGGTCTATTTGTACAAGGTAAAAGTCAGGGCTAACAATACCGGCAATAATGTATTGAGTGGACAAAGTGAGTTTGAAAAATTGGTTATCCTAAAATAAGAAGCCAAAATTTTCGTATTGATTATGTGGCATAGAATTTGTCTGGCATTAGTAGAGGAGGTTTTTTGTTGCCAAAAGTGTATCTGGCCTCCCAAAGAATCGGCAAAATTCTGTCAACAAATGCTATATTTGCAAAACTTTTTTGTTAAACAGTGAGGATCTCATGAAGAATTTATTACAAAACTCTCTTCTCATATTGCTCGCGATTACGGGCTTGTCTACTCAGGCAACCGCACAATGCTATGAGGAAAATGGGAAATACTTCAATCTGGATGGTACGCCCTGCACCAATACGGTGGTTTCGGCCGTTCCTTTTCTGCGCATTGTAGCTGACGCGCGTTCCGGCGCTATGGGTGATGCCGGTATAGGCATTTCGCCCGACCCCAACGCCATGCACTTCAACCCTTCCAAGATCGTATTTGCGGAAGAGGGGCTGGCCCTTTCGGCCACCTACACGCCATGGTTGCGGGCCCTGGGGCTCAATGACGTTTACCTGGCTTACCTGACGGGCTATTACAAACTGGATGATTTGCAGGCGCTTGGTTTTGGCTTGCGTTACTTCTCATTGGGAAGCATTCAGTTCACCGACCAGAACGGAGAGCCGCTGAGCATCGGCCGGCCCAACGAATTTGAAATTACGGCGGCTTACGCCCGTAAACTATCCGATAAATTTGCCGCTTCGCTGAGCGCCAAGTTCATTTATTCGAACCTGGCTGCCGGCCAGCAGGTAGAAGGTGGAGAAACCATCGAGCCCGGTATCGCCGGAGCTGCCGATATTTCTTTTACCTATCGCACGCCCATCGACCTGGAAAATGCAGAGTCGGAACTGACCGTAGGCCTGGCGCTGACCAATATCGGCTCCAGGATCACCTATACCAATTCGCTTTTCCGCGACTACCTGCCCGCTAACTTCGGGCTGGGAGCTGCCTGGCAGGTAGACCTCGATGAGTACAACTCCATCACCTTCGCTACCGATATCAACAAGCTGATGGTGCCAACGCCCTGCCAGGATGATACCTGTGAGGATCTGGACGGCAACGGCGTCTTGGACTATCGCGAGCAGTCTGGCGTCCGCGCCATCTTCTCTTCTTTCAGCGATGCCCCTGAGGGTTTCAGTGAAGAGTTGAGAGAGCTTATGTATTCGGTTGGTGTGGAATACTGGTACGACAAGCAGTTTGCCGTCCGCGCCGGCTATTTCAACGAGCACCTGCAGAAGGGGGGGCGTAAGTTCTTCACCGTAGGGCTGGGCCTGAAGTACAACATCTTCGGCCTGAACTTCTCCTACCTCATCCCAACCACCAATCAACGCAACCCGCTGGATAATACGCTGCGGTTCTCGCTACTGTTCGACTTCGGCGCTTTCGACGCGGGCGAGTAGTAAGTATTTATGCTGTCTTTTTGATTTTCCCTGTGACGCATCCGGGGCAAAAATCAAAAAGACAGCCCCTTTTGATTCTAAAAAATTGCTGCGGGCCTGTAAGCCGGATTTTGTTCCCTGACGATGGGCTTACGCCCATGTCCGGGCCTCTATCATTTATCTAGCCCTGACGTCGCCGTCCGGGTCTATCTGCCTACCCCCCACGACTGTTTCCAAGCGGGCGAGCAACCCGCATCCGACCCTGAAAAGAGCAAAGCTCTGCCTCAGAGATCAGAATCGTGGTGTATGTGACATTTCAACCCACGAGGTTTACCCCCCGGCCGTATTGCTATGGCCCGGCGTGCGCTCTTACATTAAGGGCGGGTGCCCCGCACGTTTTCACCTTTACCCACCGAAGCTACGTACCAAAGGCCGTAGCGGAGAAGGGCGAGCCCTCCCGGCGGGAAGTCTAGTTTTCTGTGGCACTTTCTGTCCGCGACGCCTATGGTCACGGCCCACCCGTTAGGTGGCGTGGCGCTCTACGTTGTCCGGACTTTCCTCATCCATGCCATTATGGCCATGGCCGCGATAGAGCAGCCCGCAGCAAGGAAGAAAGATAGGCCTTTCTAACGGATTGCCTAACGATTAGAAAGGAATAAAAGTTTCCGGTGAGAAATTAGGTGAAAAATGAAGGAAACTTAAAAGGGCAAATATACGTATAGGAAAAGTATGAGATGGCGCCAGTTAAACCTAAGAGCTACGGGAGCAATCCTGTTCCCCATGGGAATAGGTATACAGTGGTGGGCGGCGCAGTCGTCCTCGGCGATAGCTTTTTGGGCAGGCCTTTTGCTGCTGGTGGCGAGCCTGCCGGGAATTGGGCGTTTGGCCCGGCGGCTCAGCGGGGCCTATCATCCGGCCGCCGGTTGGGGCCTGGCCGTACTGGCTGTATTCTTTCTCAATGGTTTTTACAGTCTGCTCTCCTTTTCCGCTCCTGCCTATTTGGCTGCTCTTTTTCACAACCCGGTACTAGGAGGCAAGTTGGCGCATCTGCTTCTCAATAGCCTGCTGGCGCCCTGGTTGCTTAGCTATGCTCAGCGCAGCTTCCGCCGGCCGGCATTTCAACAATGGACTATTCGTGAAAAAATGGGGCTGGCCATGGCTGCTTATTTCACGATTTCCCTGGCCCTTCTGGTGATCCTACTCCTCATCCGCAGCCTGGTGCTGGATTCCGGCTTATACTTCGACTTCAGGAATATCTTCAATCTGGGAGCCCTTAGCTTCACCGGCATGGGCTGTATTGTCTTACTGCTGTTCAGCTTACTGCTGTTGAGCCTCTGGTTCAGCCGGGAGTTGGTGCATCTGGGCCTTAGCCGTCAGCAGCGGCTCATCGCGATTGCCGCCTCTCTGCTCCTCAGTGCGCCGCTGATGGCAGTGCTCCCGCTGGGTATTGGTTTGCTGACTGGAGTACTGATTCTGCTCCTGTATCTCATCCTCCTGGACCTTTACATCGAATTGGATGCGGGAAGCCCGGCCTGGCTCATCATCTGGTTGGCTCTGCCGGCGGCATTGGGTGCAGGCTTCTTTTTCAAATACAAGCTAGACAAAGGCAGCCAGGAGCGGCTGGCTTTCGCTAAAAGCCTGGCGGTCCCGCGCGACAGCCTGGCGGAGGCCCGGCTGGAGGAACTGATTGAGGCCGATACGCAACTGGCCAACCTGCCCGGGGATACAGCTATAGCAGAAAAGGCCGAGCTGTATCTTCTGGAGGCCTATCCTTACCTGGGCAAAAACTACCTGCTGAAATGGGATGCAATGGAAGCGCCAACTGGTGAACAGTTGGCTTCAGGCTTAATCTTTTTAGCGCCCAACACCTCCTATTATACCTACGCCCTCGGGCCCTATCTGCAAAACGGCGCCCAGCCCGGCTGGCTGTTGTTCCGGCCTGTTATTCGCCCTCCTGAGCGGGTGCTTCAGGAATTGATTCCCAGCAGTTCGGCCCGACAGTCCTC
>JAGQXQ010000171.1 GCA_020436535.1 Phaeodactylibacter sp. | reverse complement strand
ATGTTCTGGTCGCAGGAAACCGCCAGCAACATAAGCGGGAGCAGAAGGTATAATAGATATTGTTTGATTTTCATTTCTGAAAGATTTTTGTTTGAAAATTCGAAGTCCAACCTGTATTGAATTGCACCTTAGAAAGAAGCATTCAATCCAATTTGGATCGTCCTTGGAATCGGCACATTACCAAAATCATCACCCCGGACGACGCTGCTCTGGCCGGCGGAGTTGGTTTCGGGGTCGAAGCCGGAGTAATCGTCAAATGAAACGAGGTTGCGGCCCAGGAGTTGGATGGTCAGGCCGCTGAAAACATTGCCAATTTTCCCGGCATCGTAAGAAAAGCCGAGCTCCCGCAGCTTGACGAAAGAACCATCCTCTACGTGCTCTTCCTGAATACGAGGGCCAATGAACCCGCCGATTGCGGCAACCCAGCCCCGGGGCACTTCGCCTCTCAGTTCTTGATCTGCCAGCGGGCCGGCGCCGACATTATTGCTGGTGATCTTATTCCAGTTCCAAACGTCGAAGCCCCAAACGGCGTCGAACAGTACCCTCACGCCAAATCGCTTGTAACGGAATTCATTCAGTACAGAACCCGTCCAATCCGGGTTAGGGTCACCCAGAATCTTTCGTACCGGCGTACCGGAAGGCTGCCCGTCGGCGTCGAATTGCAGTTCACCGGTTACATCATCCCCTCTGGCTACCTGTGGTAACATAACCGTTCCATTCGGAGTGGATACGGGCCTCAGCAATAGGGTGCCGTCCGGGTTGCGGGCGTACTGTACGCCAAAGAATACACCAAGCGGTTGGCCGTCAATAGCACTTTGGGTGCCGCCACCACCTCGCAGGGTGATGCCTGCTCTGCCGCCGCCGATATCATTCACTTCATTTTTAAAGGTGTTAAAGCCCACCGAAACGTCCCAGTTGAAGGCTTTGGTGCGGACGGGATTGGCGTTCAGCATGAGCTCCAATCCTCTATTGGTCATCGAACCAATGTTTTCGATGATGCTGGCCCCTCCGCTGGAGGGCGACAAGTTGCGGTTGAGCAGCAGGTCGGTGATGTCCTGCTGGTAAAAAGTGACCGACAAGCCCAGGCGGTTCTTGAGGAAGCTCAGGTCAGCGCCGAACTCGGTCTCCGTCTGCTGTTCCGGGCGGATACCGGGGTTGCCCAGGGCGGCGCTCGGTACGATGGCGCTGCGTCCTAAATACCCCAGCGTAGCGTAGTTGGTAAAGCGGGAAAAGGCGCCGATGCCGGTCAGGTTGCCCGCCTGCCCATAGGAAAAGCGTAGTTTGAGGGTGTTCCAGTTATTCGAAATACCGGCGTTCTTCCAAAAGTCCAGCTCAGATAATACAACGCTGGCACTGGCTTTTGGGTAAAACTGGTTGCGCTCATCTTCCCCAAAACGGGAAGAGCCATCGATCCGCCCGGCCAAAGTCAGGAAAAAGAAATCATTGAAACCGAAGGACTGCTGCAGGAAGTAGCCATTGATCGTAGCCTCCGCAACCGATTCCCTCGGGTTGGTGAACAGGTTGGTAGCGGCAGACAGGGTTGTCACGAAAGGCGCCAGGTCCCTCCCTTCCGCTGAGGAAAAGTCAGAACGATCGTACCATACGGAAACCCCGGCAGTAGTAGTCGATTCGATATTATCGGTGATATTGGTGCTGTAGTTAGCAGTAAAATCATTGTTGACTTTGAAAATATTGGAATTCGCAATAGCCACATAACCATCCGGGAAGAAGGCAGCGCTAACTCCTGAATAAGGTACGCGCGGCTGATAAGTATTGCCCCGTAGGTTGTACACATCCAGGCCAAGAATATACTTAAGGGTCAGGCCTTTTACCGGGAACAGGCTGAACTGCAGGTCGCCGATAAAGCGGTTCGTATTCTGAGTAATATCGAATCCTTCGATCACCGACAGCGGGTTCATTCGGACCGGCTCTACGTGCAACAGGTTGCCGACTTCATCCCGCTCTGTAACGTCCCAAACGTTGTCGATGATGATCATGGTGCTGATCGGACTGAAGAAGTTGTTGCCATTGGGCATATCCTGGGAGGAGCTGTTGGTGTAATTAAGGCCAACAGACATCTTCGCCCAGGACGCCAGGTTCTGGTCTACCCTAAGTTTGGCGCCATACCGCTGGAAATCGGTATTTTTGATGATGCCTTGATTTTTAGAGTAGGAAATGGAACCGTAATACTTAGTGGTTTCCGTCCCTCCCGAAATGGACAGGTGGTTGTCCGTTCCCATGGCCGTCTCAAAAATATTGTCCTGGTAATCATAACGGGTAACAGGATACTGGTTTTCCACCAGTGCGCCGCCCAGGGCCGACGGGCCGGTTCCTGGGTTTTCCGCCTTGTCGGCTGCGCTGCGCAGGTCGGCGATCATCGTGAGGCGGTCGCCGGCGGTGAACAGGCGAGGGCTGCCCGGATAGCCGAAGCGCTGTCCGTAATCGGTAAACTCCAGGCGCTTGCGCAATTCGCTTACAGACACACTGGTCGAGAAATTGATCTTAGGCTTGCCGGCCGCGCCTTTTTTGGTAAAGATCTGCACGACGCCATTACTCGCCAGAGATCCGTAAATAGCGGCGGCGGCGGCTCCGTTGATAATCTCTATCCGCTCGATATCGTTCGGGTTAATGTCAACCAGGCGGTTCTGCCCGGCAGCAAAGCTGGTCCCCATTGCATCCGCATTGAGGTTGATGACGTTCTGGGAACTGTTGTCTACGATCACCCCATCTACAATGTACAGTGGGTCGGAAGAACCGTTGATGGTGCTGGCGCCTCTCAGGCGAATGGATACCCCACCCGCCGGGTCACCGCTGTTCTGAGTGATCAATGCACCCATCACTTTTCCGGAAAGGGCGCCCAGGACATTGCCGGTACCGGTGTTATTTATATCATCCGCATCCACTGTTGAAATAGCATTGCCCAACTGCTTCCGGCTGGTGGCCGAGGAAACCCCCGTTACCACTACCTCATCCAGCTGAGCTACATCCGGCTGTAGCTGTACATCCAGTTGCACCAAATTGGAACTGCTAAAGTCTACTGTTTGGGTTTGAGTAGAAAAGCTTAGGTATGAAAACGTAAGCTTGGCAGTAGTCGTTCCACTTTCCAATGCCAGTGAATAATTACCATCCAGATCTGTAACGGTTCCGGAAATCCCTCCTTTAACAGTAACGGCAGCGCCAATCAAGGGCTCTCCAAAATCATCAGTTACCGTACCAGAAACAACCGGTATGTTTTGTGCTGCCGCCAGAACTGGAAGCATGCAGGCCAGGACAACAAAAAAAAGCATTCGTTGCCAACTCGGGTAAGCTAATTTTTTAAGGATCATACACTAGGAGTGTTTAGTGAAGAAAATCGTTTTCAAGCGGCTTCCTACTTTATCCGGTTCGCCATAGCCGACTAAAAGGCGTTGGAAGTATTCAGCGTATCTTTGTTATTCAGGAAAGAAGTAAAGGGATCCTTGCATGCCTCTAGCAGATTTTTTCCCATAACTTCGGGTAATAAAAAGCAAAAAATCAATACCTTTTTGCATAATTAAGGAAAAAAGAAGAAAAGAAGAAGCATTTTTTGCAATATTTTGCAATATTGCTATAAAATAATCGGAGCCCGTATCTTTGCAGAATATTTGGTGGGCCCAAAGCCAATATCCTATTTCGGAATCCAAAAAAAAATCCGATGCTAAAGAAAGAGCGCCAGGCACTGATCATGAGAGAAGTCAATATCCGCAACAAAGTACTCCATGCTGACCTGAGTAAAAAGCTTGACGTTTCGGAAGATACCATCCGGCGCGACCTGCAGGAACTGGCCGATGAAGACAAGCTGGTCAAAGTACGGGGTGGGGCATTGTCCAAATCTTTTCAAACCAACTCTTACCGGGGAAGTGAGATATACAAATACCAGGAAAAAACAATCATCGCCCGAAAAGCGGTCCCGCTTTTATCTAATGGCATGCTGGTCCTCATCAGTGGAGGAACCACTACTATCGAACTGGCTCGCATTTTGCCCCAGGAGCTGGAAGTTACCTTCTATACCCCCAGTCTGCTGGTGGCCCTGCAACTTGCGGAACACCCCAATTCCGATACCATCCTCATCGGCGGCCGCATTTCCAGGAACGCCAAGATCAGTACAGGCGGAGAAGTCGTAAGTGTCTTACGGGATATCCGGCCTGACCTTTGCCTCATCGGCACCAACAGCATCGATGCCCGGATCGGCATTACTGATTCCGACTG
>JAGQXQ010000653.1 GCA_020436535.1 Phaeodactylibacter sp. | reverse complement strand
ATGGTATGATCTGGTCGGATACGGAAGGGTACTACCTCTACCTTCCAGGCATTTTCATCAATGGTGGGTTTGGGAATCTTTTCGTTAGGACGGAAGGGCAGTTTCCGATGTTCCCCGGCACGAATAAACGTTATACCAAATACACTTATGGCATAGCGCTGATGGAAGCGCCTTTTTTTCTGGCGGCGCATACGGTAGCGAAGCTCAGCGGGCAGCCCGCCGATGGATATAGCGCGCCCTACATACGGGCAGTACAATTGGCTGCACTTCTATATGGTTTCCTGGGGTTGCTGGTGCTCAAGAGAATTCTGCTGCGCCATTTCAGCGCTGGAATCACATTCATGGCCATCGTAGGCCTGTATTTCGGGACCAACCTGATGCACTACCATATCCAGGAACCGGGCATGTCCCATATTTATTCTTTTTTCCTTTTCACCTTATTCATATACTTTACACCGCGATTTTATGAGCGCCCCGGCTGGGGCATTTTTGCCGGCATGGGGTTATTGTTGGGCCTCATCACCCTGATCCGGCCTACGAATGCACTACTTATTCTCTATCTGGTATTTTACAATGTCAGTAGCCGCACCGCACTAAAAGAGCGATGGCACTTTTTCCTGCAACACTACAAAGAGCTGCTGATTATACCCGTCCTGATACTATTGGCATGGTTTCCACAATTTGCCTATTGGAAATATATATCCGGAAACTGGTTGATCTATTCGTATGGAGATGAAGGGTTTATTTATTGGGATAGCCCAAAATTCTACAAAGTCCTTTTCTACATACAGAACGGATGGCTGCTATTCAGTCCGATGGCGGGGCTTACGATTATCGGCTGTTTGCTCGGGGCCTGGAAAAACCATTACAACATTGCCATCATATCTATCATTTTACTCCTATCCACCTACTTATTTGCCAGTTGGTGGTGTTGGTGGTTCGGAGGCGCTTTAGGACAAAGGAGTTATGTAGAACTATACACCTTGCTGGCCTTCCCCTACGCCTATCTGATACAGCTCATTTTCCGGCAAAGGTGGTTGATACCCAAGGTACTTTTTGTGCTGCTCTGGCTGGCACTCATTCACTATAGTTACTTCCTGACTGTTTATTTTACCGGCCCGCATTATGAATGGTGGGAATGGGAGCTAGTCACCAACTGGGCGCTACACTTTGACTACTGGCAGAAGTTATAGTTTCCTTTTGTCCGCTTACTTCTCTATTTTTGCCCGCTCTAAACAACATACCAAAAATGAGCCAGACTCTATCTATTGTCATTCCCGCCTACAACGAAGCGCCAACCATCCACTTCATTCTGGACAAGGTCAAGGCGGTAGAACTGGCCGGTGGCCTGAATAAGGAAGTGATTATCGTCAATGACTGCTCCAGGGACGACACCAAAGGAGCCATTCAGCGTTATATGGCAGACAATCCCGGGCTACCCATTCAATACTACGAGCACGATGTGAACAAGGGCAAAGGCGCCGCCCTGCACACCGGCATCCGGGAGGCCAAAGGGGACTTCATCATCATCCAGGACGCCGACCTGGAATACGACCCTCAGGAGTACAACCTCTTGCTTCGCCCGATCCTCGACGGCGTGGCGGATGTCGTCTACGGCTCCCGCTTCATGGGTGGAAAGCCGCACCGCATCCTCTTCTTCTGGCACTCTATCGGCAATCAATTTCTCACCTTGCTCTCCAACGCCTTCACCAACCTCAACCTGACGGATATGGAGACTTGCTACAAGCTATTCCGCGCCGAAGCGCTCAAAAACCTGGACCTGAAGGAAAACCGGTTCGGCTTTGAGCCGGAGGTTACTTCCAAGGTGGCGCGCATTCCGGGCATCCGCATTTACGAGGTGGGCATCTCCTACTACGGGCGGACCTACGCAGAGGGCAAGAAGATCAACTGGAGGGATGGTTTTCGGGCAATTTATTGTATTTTGAAGTATAATTTGTTTCGGTAAAACGGGAAAAAGAGGCATTTTTTAAACAAAACCCCATGCAGCAGTACGTCACACAACTGATCGAAGACCTGCGGGCCGCCGCTGACAATCTGCCTACACCCTACCCCTACGATATAGACCACCCTATGCCGGAAGGCAAAGAGTGGTTGCCGGAACTAGCGCTCAGCCCGTTCCGGGAGGTTGCCGAATGGACCGGCATTGCCACCGAAAATTTTCCACCGGTAGAACGGCTGACCCCCGAACAAGCCGGCCAGTTGGTGGCGGCAATGGAGGCCTTGTGGAAGGCTTATGCTTTCGAATTTGACATTGCCGGAGAAATGGCCGAAAAGGAAGCGGCCTTCCGCTACCGCATGATGGTGCACTGCTGGGACGACCTGGTGCAGTATCTGCCCCAATCGGGTTTTGACATAGAGCTATGCGCCGGCAACCCCGTCGATTGCCGGATGGGCCCCGACTGTTTGTGTTTGCATGACCCACCGGAGATCGAAGACGATTTAGACGATACCCGGGAAATCGGCCCGGATGAAAACGAGGAGCTGCCTTTTTAGGTTTTCTCCAAACATCTTGGTGAAGATATAAACAAGTAAGGCCCGATAGCGAACTATTCTAGGTTCGCTATCGGGCCTTTCGTGCACAAGCGGTAGCTTGTTATTCCTGTATTTTCACGTTCACTGCACTCGGCCCTTTGGGGCCCATTTCCACTTCGAAAGACACCCGGTCTTTTTCCCGGATCTCTTCTTCTACGTTGTTCACATGCACAAAGATGCTTTCTTTCGTTTCATCATCGATGATGAAACCATAGCCTTTTTCGTCGTTGAAAAACTTCACCTGCCCTTTGCGGATGGTTTCCATAGGCGAGTCATCCCGGGGAGGCACCCCAATGATAATGTCTTCAGCCTTGATCTTGACCTTTTTGGAGGGATCGGGCGGGGTGGAGGAGAGGTTGCCGTTCTCATCTACGTAGGAAAGCATTTCTTCGAAGGTTTTGGTGCCCCTTTCCGCTTTCTCCGCTTTGCGTTGCTCCTGGCGCTCCTGTTTGTCCTTCTTCTTTTTCCTGCGTTTTTTTTCTTTTTCTTTCTTGTTATACGATTCTTGTGATTTACCCACGTTTCAATTTTAGTTTAAAAAAATTCCCGCTTGAGGAGGAAAGTCAGTAACAAGCTAGCTGATATACAAAAAATATCTGCCCCCAGTTCCCTTTTTAACAAAGGAATTCAAATTTACCTAAATTTATTCGGATAGTTGCATATTCTTCTTTTTCATTTGTTTGTTCGGATAGCTTCAGGAAGCCTGAAAATGAAAACCAGCAATTCCCGCTTTGGCTTTCCAAAAAGGCCGCTCCGCTGTCAGCTGACAACTTTCTGT
>JAGQXQ010000652.1 GCA_020436535.1 Phaeodactylibacter sp. | reverse complement strand
GAATTTACTTAATTTACAGAGTATTCAGTATATTCAACTAATCCATTTATATACTTATCCGCAGAAAATTCACCCCTCTGTTCTGAAATATAATCATGAATCTCTGCCAACATCTCCAGGGCTGAGAATGTCCAATTAACTACTGTCTTCTCATCCAATTTTCAACTTGTTTTTTTACTTCTTCAGATGATAGCACATTGCCTTCTTTCACTTCTTTCCTTGAATATTCCAATACGGAGATTAAATCTTCAGTTGAAATTGGTTCTCCTTCTCTTGCGAGATCGCCCACCGATCCAAAAGAGTCAATGATGCCCAAGTTTCTCAAAGACTTAATGATTTGGAGAAAGTCCTTTAAATTCGATGGTTTTACATTAATATAGTAAGTCATGTGTTTATATTTTGCCTTGTTTAACTCTTTGCCTGCTTGTACAATATCCAACTTTATTCTGATACCTACAAGGTTGCAATCATTTGTTTCAATAATTTGGTTGTCAACCCCTCACACATTGCTGGCAAATGAACATTTCAAGGTTTTGTCATTGAAGATTTCATCAGGTAACAATTGGCTCGCCAGGCAATTCTATTTTTCATTGGCCCCAATATCTTCAGCCCTTTCAAAGATAAACAATGTCTGCCAAAAAGGGAAGGCCGGAGCTTTACCGTCAAGCGGGTCCTTAAAACGCCCTACTTCTGAGACAAACCTAAACCCACCGCCTCCTCCATTTCAATATTCATCGTCGGCGTGCCGCTGAAGTCCTCCACCTTGCCGGTGAAGCACACCTTTTTGTTGAGCAGGTACTCATCCGGGGCGTAGCTGAAGTTGGGCAGGTCCTTTTTGCGGACAAAGACGGAGAAGATCTGATTTGGATATTGTTTGTCGAGGTTGAGCCAGGCGTTGCCGCTTCGGCTGCGGTGGGAGCCGACGACCGTTCCGCAGACGGTGATGGCCTCGCCTTTGCCCATATACAACTTGGCCTGCACGGTATTGAAATGATTGGGCGGTAAAGCGAGAGGATGGATAGGTTCTACATCCCCGCCCGCTAGTTCAGGAATCCAGGCAGCCTTATCCAGGCGGCTTTCCAGGACAGCCTCTTCGGCTTCCGGCAGGAGGTTGAAAAAGTCCAGCCCGGTACGTTCTTCCACTGCGTCGATCGGCACAGCGTAAGTCTCCAGTGGCGCGTTGACCTGCTGGTGCGGAAGGATGAAGCCAATGCCCCTGCCGCTTTTCCGGTCGAGCACCACCTTGAAGAAGTACTCCGGAATACTGACCTTATTCACGCCTCGCTCAACCACCGGCAAGCCCTCCCGCAGGATAGGCCCCGTAACGACGTACAGCTGATTGCCGGGATTGCGGAAGACGTAACCCCGGATCAACGATTCCAGTTCCGCCCAGCCCTCCCGGTTGAATACATCGACCTGAGGAGACATGTTGGAGTAGTAATAAGACTCGGACAGGGCCTTTTCCGACCATCTGAAGTCGGCCGAAGGGGCCAGGTGCCCGCGGTCGTAGCCGAAGCCGTCATAGTCATAGGTACTGTCTGCCTTCAGGTATTTCAGGAAGTAGTCGGCTTCCACGGCGCTGCCGGTGGCGACCATAGGGTCGGGCCGGAAATCATTGGTGCGCCCTACCGAACCGGTGATGATGTCGGGCAGGACAATATGGGCCACCCAGCGCGCCTGCTCGTACTCCTCAGCGTACTCCAGCGCCATGGCGGAGTGCAGGATGTAGTCTTCCGAGGGCAAGCCTACAGCTTTCAGGTCTCGCTGGATGCGCTGCAGCTTGAGTGCTTCGAGTTGTGCTTCGAGCTGCTGCCGCTGGCGGGCCAGTTCGGCCAACTGCTGGTTTGTGGCCTCAATGTCGGCATCCAGTTGCTGGGCGGAAGCCAGGAAGGAGAGGGTTAGAAATAAAACGGTCAGGATGGTTTTCATGATGCGTATGGGTAAAATTGATGAATTCGTTCAATACGAAAATGATGAGAAGACGAAAAGCGCGGTAGAAAGGCAATTGGGAATACTGGGTGAAGCGGTGAATAAATTTACATGAAATGGAGTCGGCCTTGAAAGGTCAACTTAATCATCCAAATCCACCCACTTCCCCTCCTTCCGAATCACCGCCCCCTCCGTATACGGCAGCACGATATCGTACAGTGCCTTTCGGATATCCTCCGGGACTACATCAACAGGGGAGCGCTCCTGATCGAAACGCAGGCGCATCACCTCCGGGTGGGCTTTGGCCCGGGGCGCCTCCACCAGCCCGGCCTGGTTGAGCAGGTAGAACAACTGAGCAGCGTCGGCGCCCAGTTGTTTGATGCGCTGAGGGTCAAGGCCCTTCAGCGCGTAGGCGATCTGTTCGTCCGTATAACCGCAGCGGTGCGGGTCGCCGCCCATGACGCTCAACATGCCGACGATGCGGCGGCACTTCTCGCAGCGGCCGCAGGGCCGCATCCGGCCTTCCTCTTCGTGAGCGGCGTGGCAGGAGAGCTGGTTCGCCTGCAGGTCCGGGTAACGTTGGGTAAGTATCTTTTGGATCATAAATTCCGAGATGGGGCGCAGTATGGAAAACTGCTCTACCCCCCAGCCTTTAGTGGAAAAGTAGCGCGTAAAAGCCTCATCGAAAAAGCGGCTCTGGTCGTA
>JAGQXQ010000651.1 GCA_020436535.1 Phaeodactylibacter sp. | reverse complement strand
TTGCCATCCTGAGCGGGGCGCTGCTCGGCATCGGGTTCGGGCTGTCGTTCGTGGAAGGTTTGCCGGGCTGGGCATCGCTGGCCTGCTATGTTGGGGCATACTTTTTCGGTGGATTTTTCACGGCGAAAGAGGCTTTTGAAACCATACGCCGGGGCGGTTTTGAAATTGATTTCCTGATGCTGGTAGCGGCTACGGGCGCTGCCATACTGGGCGAGTGGGCGGAAGGGGCGTTCCTGCTGTTCCTGTTCAGTCTCGGCCATGCGCTGGAGCATTTCGCCATGGAAAAAGCGAGAAAATCCATCGCCGCCCTGGCAGACCTTGCCCCGCCCACGGCGCTGGTGAAGCGCAACGGCGAAACGATGGAGGTGGGCATCGAAGAATTGAAAGTTGGCGACCTCATCGTCGTCAAGCCCAACACCAAAATCGCCGCCGACGGCGTGGTGGTGAAAGGCGAAAGCGCCGTGAACCAGGCCCCCATCACCGGCGAGAGCGTGCCGGTGGACAAGTTTCCCGTCACCAACCCCGGCAAGGATTTCAAGGATTTGAGTGTCATCCCGACGGAACACCGTGCCTTTGCAGGGGCTATCAACGGCGCAGGTGTCATCGAAGTGAAGGTATTGAAGGAAGCCAAAGACAGTACCCTTTCCCGCCTGATAAAATTGGTGAAGGAAGCCGAAACGCAGAAGTCGCCGACACAGCTTTTCACCGACCGGTTCGAGAAGTGGTTCGTCCCAGCGGTGCTGGCGCTGGTCGTGCTGCTCTGTTTTGCCTTTTTGGTGCTGGACGAGCCGTTCAGCCAAAGTTTTTACCGGGCAATGGCGGTGCTGGTCGCTGCTTCGCCCTGCGCCCTGGCCATTTCCACGCCGAGCGCCGTGCTGGCCGGCGTGGCGAGGGCAGCGAGGGCTGGTGTTTTGATAAAAGGCGGCGCCCCGCTCGAAGACCTGGGCCAGCTCACCGCCATCGCTTTCGATAAAACTGGTACGCTGACGGAAGGCAAGCCCCGTTTTACAGGTGCTGTTCCTTTTGGCGAAGCCTCCAAAGAAGGCCTGCTGAAAGTGGCGCTGGCGGTGGAAGCGACGAGCGACCACCCGCTGGCAGCCGCCATCGTGGAAGGCGCAAAAAAGGAGTTGGGCGGCCAAAAAGTGCCTGAAGCCCACGGCCTGCAATCTATCACCGGCAGGGGCGTGAAAGCCAAATTCGAAGGCAAAACCGTCCACATCGGCAACCGGGAACTGTTCGAAGAGCTTACCGGGAAGCCCGTGCCTGAAGCCATTTCAAAAAAAATGGAGGAATTGGAAGAGGAGGGGCACACCGCCATGCTCGTCCACCAGGGCAGCCAGTACCTCGGCATTATTTCCGTCATGGACGTTGCCCGCCCGGAGGCGAAAGGAACCCTTGCCCGCCTGAAACATTTAGGCATCCGGCGGATGATAATGCTTACCGGCGATCATCAGCGGGTAGCCGATGCGGTGGCAAAAAACATCGGCATCACCGATCCGCTCGGCAACCTGATGCCTGAAGACAAGGTGGCGGCCATCGAAAAACTGCGGCAGGAAGAAGGCAAAGTCGCTATGGTTGGCGACGGCGTGAACGATGCGCCCGCCCTGGCGAAAAGCACCGTTGGTATCGCCATGGGCGCCGCCGGCAGCGACGTGGCGCTCGAAACCGCCGACATCGCCCTTATGGGCGACAAACTGGAGGCGCTGCCTTTCACTATCGGCCTGAGCCGTAAGGCCCGCCGCATCATCCGGCAAAACCTTTGGATAAGCCTCGGCATGGTCGCCGTGCTGATACCGCTGACGGTTCTGGGCATTGCGGAGATTGGCCCCGCCGTCGTTGCGCACGAAGGTTCGACGCTGGTGGTGGTGGCGAATGCGCTGCGATTGTTAGCGTTTAAAAAGCCTGGGTAAACCCAGCGCTTTCCATCACACTTCAGGAAGAAATGCGACACCGTATTGCTACGAGGTTTTCTGGAAAATGAGCTTTGTCTCAAACAGCAGCAAGATGATTGGTCCGCCAAATGGCGGGCCTTTTTTTAGACCCTATCCACACCAACCTGCCAACTATTTGATATTTGCAATAAAAACCAAGAATTTAACTTACCTTTATTAAATAATTAGATTAGTCTAAATATTTAATTATGTAAATTTAATAAAATTTGTAGAATAATGAAAAAATGGCTTACCCTCATTCTCTTAGCCGGTATCTCTATACTCTCCTGCGAAAAGCTACTTCCTCCCACTCCTGCGGAAGACGAACTGCTTGACGGACCGGTACCGGGTCTGAGTGGCGAACAAAACCTTCGCTTCCTCGAAGGTGACATCGCCTTCAACGATGAGGTTTTTACACCACAAACAGGCCTGGGGCCTCTCTTCGTTGCCACCTCTTGTGGAAGTTGCCATGCAGGTGACGGAAAAGGTACGCCCTTCACGACTCTTACCCGTTTTGGGCAAACGGACTCTACTGGCAATTACTATCTGCACCTCGGAGCGCCGCAACTGCAACACCGGGCCATTCCAGGTTATACACCGGAAGCCCTCCCGCCGGATATTGCTTTCTCCAAACTCACACCGCCTGCTAACACGGGGTTGGGCTATCTCGACCTGGTCAGCGATGCGGATATCCTTGCGATGGCAGATGAAAACGATACCAATGGCGACGGCGTTTCAGGTATCCCGAATTGGATAAAACTGCCAGGATACGTGAAGCCAAGAGCAGGTGCCGTTATCAAAAATGGCAGGCACATCGGGCGCTTTGGCAAGAAAGCCAGCGCTTATGACTTGTTGCACCAGACTGCCAGCGCCTACAACCAGGATATCGGTATAACTTCGACCTTCGAGCCGTTCGATACTTATCTGAAACAAGAAGTTGAACCTGAAGTGTCGAACCAGACCGTACTGGACGTGGTATTTTATCTCCAAACCCTCAAGGCGCCACTGCAACGAAATCCAAACGCCCCGGATGTACATGCCGGGAAAGAGCTTTTTACTCAAATCAAATGCGCTGCCTGCCACCGGCCGGAACTGAAAACGGGTGACAGCGAGGTTGCGGCTTTGTCCAATCAGACATTCTATCCTTATACCGACCTGCTTTTGCACGATATGGGCAGCGCACTGGACGACGGTTATACCGAGGGTACGGCAGCACCTGCAGAGTGGCGCACTCCTCCGCTATGGGGCCTGGGCCTTTCTCCCAACTCACAGGGTGGGCGCTTTTTTTTGATGCATGACGGAAGGGCAGGGAGCATCGAAGAAGCCATCCTCCTGCATGGTGGAGAAGCAGAGGAGAGCCGCAACCTGTACAAGGCGCTTCAGGCGAGCGAACGGCAAAAACTCCTGGCCTTTTTGGAAAGCCTTTGAACATGAAAAGAAGGAATTTTATAAAAACCTCATGCCTTAGCTGCCTCGGAGCAGCCGTTTTGGGTGCCTTGTCGCAGGGTTGTAGCCCCTTTCACCTGGTCACTGTCGGTATAGAAAATAACCGGGTAAGCCTGAAAAAGTCGGAGTTCATTGTTTTGAAAAAAGAAAAAAAGGCCTGGCGGAAATGGGTATTGGTAAAAACGGAAAGGTTGCCTTTTCCGCTTGGCGTTTACCGCTTCGACGAAGGCCGCTATGCAGCTTCCTACCTCGAATGTACGCACCAACATTGTGAGATAGCACCTGAAGGCGATTACCTGCAATGCCCCTGCCACGGCTCGGAGTTTTCTAATGAAGGAAAACTACAGAAAGGCCCTGCAGAGGCGGATTTAAAAACTTTCCACATCACGGCCGATGCACATAACATTTACATTCACCTGCTATGAATAAATACGTTTACGCAATTATCTGTTGGCCCATATTTTTCGCCCAAACGGCAATTACCCAGAGCGACAGCACTGCCTGGTTGCAGCGAGTGACAGCCGACACCTCGAAACCCCAGCTCAACATGGACGCCGTGTATAACCGCCCCTTTTTGCAGGCGGGAAAAATGCCCGTGGCCCTGGGCGGTTACGTGGAAAGCAAAGTGGAGTACTTACGAACTGACGGTATTTCGGAGGGATGGCAGTTTCAGATGCAGCGTATGACGTTGTTCGTGTCATCGTCCCTTCATCACCGCATAAAGTTCCTTTCTGAGCTTGAATTTGAGGAGGGCACGAAGGAGATAAACATCGAGTTTGCGTCGCTCGATTTCCAGTTTACCCCATTATTCAATCTCCGCAGCGGTATTGTGATGAATCCCATCGGCGCATTTAACCAAAACCATGACGGGCCAAAATGGGAGTTCAACGACCGCCCCCTTTCTGCTACGCAATTGTTGCCTGCGACATTTAGCAATGTCGGTTTGGGGATTTGGGGAAAAATTGCCCGCCAGGATTGGGTCTTTGCCTATGAAGCCTACCTGACTAATGGTTTCGACCAACAAATCATCGAGAATAATGAAAACAAAACTTTCCTGCCTGCCACAAAAAACAATCCCGGCCGCTTCGAAGAAAACTTCAACGGGGTACCCCTGTTCACCGGGAAAATCGCTGTGCGGCAACGCAAATGGTTTGAAATAGGGCTGTCAACTATGCAAGGCATCTACAACAAATTTGAAGAAGACGGCTTGCGATTCGATAAGAAGCGGACGGTTAGGGTTTGGGCAGTGGATTTCAACCTCTCCCTGCCAAAAACGCAAACCTCTCTCAACGGCGAATGGGCTTGGGTTAGTGTGGATGTGCCGGGCACCTATTCCCAACAGTTTGGAGAGAAGCAGCAGGGTGGGTTCCTCGATGTGGTGCAACCTGTTTTGAAAGGGAAAATGCTGGGTTTCGACAACGCTGTACTGAATCTCGCCTGCAGACTTGAGTACGTGGACTGGAACGTTGGGAATTTCAAAGAAACAGGCAGCAATATCGGCGACCATCTGTGGGCGATTGTGCCCGCCGTCAGCTTCCGCCCCTCTGCCCAAACGGTACTTCGGCTGAACTACCGCCGCCGCTTTCAAACCGACCTGCTGGGCAACCCGCCTGCCCTGACAGGAGGGTTCCAGTTTGGGGTAGCGAGTTATTTTTAATCAAACCCTTCAAGGCCTACTGGATACAAAAAATAAACATATTTGTCACAATATTGATGCGTGTTTAACGAAAAGCTGGCTATTTCTCTTGGAAGACTTTCTGGAAATAGAGCGTGCCATGCCCCGTTTTGGCGTGGCTGAAATGCCGACTGACCCTACGCCGATGCACAAAGGAAATTGTGGAATATTTAAAAAAAAGATCGAGCATTAAAATACTACGCCTTTTACTGAGAAAGATCACCACTTGTGATGATCATCATCATCGGGTCACCCCATTTTCGCTGTTACCTTGAGCGGCGAGTTATTTTATTAACGGTAATCAGTTTCACCATGAAAAAAATAATTTTAATTCTCACAGCTATTGTCCTTTCTTTCTCCTGTGAAAGAGAACAACCATCACTTTCTCTGAATCTGGACGAGCTAATCATCGGGCAGATCACCAACGCTGATAACCTGGAGCTACTGGGCAGCGCTGATCTGCCCATAAGCATCCGGCACTATGTGCAAAACCACCACGCTCCTTTCGAAATAGGCCTAGCATTTATGGCCCCTGGGATGGGGTATGAGACCATGCTGGAAAATGGCCTATGCCTGTTTTTCGACATAAACGGGCAACACCTCAACCACAACGGGATGCATGACGATTGGGACAATCATCACGGCTGGGATTTTGCCGGCAATAACCCCTGTTTGTTTGGCGACTTGCTTGACCCTGCAGACCTGCCTCAGGATGCCCTTGATTACATCAACACAAATTATCCCGGCACCTCCGTTGTTACAATAGCCGTCAAGCCCAGCGGCAACTTTGGTGTTGAACTGAGCAATGGGACAGTATTGATGTTCGGCCCCGGTGGTGATTTTATCTTCCAATGGAACAGTCAGAATATCGGCGTCCAGCATGGCCACGGCCATAGCCTGAATGGCGGCTTTACCTGGCACTGTGAGAATGACGGGCACATGGGGCCAGGCCACGGAGGGCACCACGGCCAGATGGATAACCCGTTAAATCCGGAAGGCCCTTGTCTGGGCGGTACGGGGATACTCGCTGCCGATCTGCCACAGTTTGCCAGTGATTATCTGGATATTCATTATCCGGGAGCAACGGTCCTTCACGCTGTTCAAACCTACAACGGCAAATACTTCCTGCGATTGTCCGATTGCATCAGATTGGTATTTGACGAGGAAGGGAATATCATTTTCGATAGCGGCAATTGATTGCCGGGATCATATTTGGAGGCCGGCTGGTTTCTGGCCTTCAAATGTGTCCATAGGAAAGAAATTCACCATCAAATGGGAGGGAGCGGCCTCAAAAGCGTTTCATTTTCCACTTTTTTGGAGCCATCTCCTTTTCCGCCCTGGCGACCGCCAGGGCTTTGTTACTGAAAGGAACTCATTTCATAAGCACCGTCGCCTTTATGTTCGCCAATACTAATCTGGTGATCGAGCTGGGCATTCTGATCTTTATTTTTCTGGGCGGGCAGTTTATCGTAGCGGAAGTCATCGGAGGCCTCCTGCTGATCGCGATCAGTTCCATCATCATAAAACTAACCTATCCCAGGAAATGGATCGAAGCGGCAAGAGAAAAAGTGGAGAAGGAAAAAGATATCAGTATTATAGAGGATGATTGTTTACCTGTTCACTTCAACCGTATTTGTCGGGTTGTTGATGGGTGACACCCAAGCCTTTACTGGTGGGGAGGAACTGGGCATCGATGGAGGTCTACACGTGGCGTTCCTGGCGGAAAAGGAAGAAGACGGATGGATGTTTATCCGGAGAAAACGGGCATTTTTAGATCACCTATCGGGGCGATCCGCCCCAGTCAGCCGCTTTGAGTATTTTCTGGCATTACGACATCAATGAAGCCGTATGGCAGCCTTGTTCAGGGATGTTAAATTCAATTTAAGTACTTGCTTAAATGCTTAATAAAAGGTATTTTTGCTACTCAAAATGCACGAGTATGGCTTTTAAGAACAAATGTATCAGAGTTTTTGCCGATCAGGTACAGATTTCAACCTGCAGAAAAAGAATCGCTGAACATGAAGCGTCTTTCACCGTACTGTCAAATGTTCTGGCTTTGGCAGGTAATGGCGTTCGGCTCAAGATCTTATATCTCCTTTCAGAAGAAACGGAACTTTGTCCGTGCGACCTAGCGGATATTCTTGAAATGACTGTGCCTGCGATTTCACAACACTTGCGTAAGCTAAAGGATGCGAAGATCGTGAAAACCCGTAAAGAAGGGCAAACCATATTTTACGCTTTAAGAGAAGACCACTTATCTATCGTCGAACCGCTGTTTCAGCATATTGATAACGCTAAAGGCGTCTTAGCATGAAACTCACAAGTAATATTTCCGGCTTAGGGATTATGACGGCCATCGCAGCATCATTATGCTGCATCACTCCAGTAT